>NZ_CP032514.1:1512456-1814947 GCF_003606385.1 Actinomyces lilanjuaniae
TGCACGCCGGACGCCTCTGCGCCGAGGTCTCTCCTCATCCGCCCGCGGAGGCGTCCCGTCCGATGCTGCAGCTGTGGCCGCACCTGGACGGCACCGACGCCATGTTCTGCACCCTGCTGCGTCCGGCGGCGCCAGCCGCCTCCCCGCCCCGGCCCGGTGCCGCGGCTGCCAGTCCCTCCGCCTGACCGCGCCCAGCCTTCCGGCAGGCGACTACCCTTAGCCCAGGAGCCACGATGAGGTCACCAGCGATCCACCCCTCAATCCTCAACTGCGACATCGCCCACCTTGCCGATGAGCTGGCCCGGGTCAGCAGCGCCGACGGCGTGCACGTCGACGTCATGGACAACCACTTTGTGCCCAACCTGTCCTGGGGCATGCCTGTCGTGGAAGCGGTGCTGGCGACGACGTCGCTTCCGGTGGACGCCCACCTCATGATCGAGGACCCTGACCGCTGGGCGCCAGCCTACGCGGAGTCGGGGTGCGACGTGGTCACCGTGCACGCCGAGGCGGCGGCGGCTCCTGTGCGTCTGGCCCACGAGCTGCACCGCCTGGGCGCGCGGGCAGGGCTGGCGCTGAGGCCGGCGACCAGCGTCGAGGCCGTGGCGGACGTCGTGCAGGACTTCGACCTCCTGCTCGTTATGACCGTCGAGCCCGGTTTCGGCGGTCAGCGCTTCCTGGAGCCGATGCTGGCCAAGATCGAGCGTGCCCGTCGGCTCGTGGGCAGTGCCGGGATACGCCTCCAGGTCGACGGCGGCATCACCCCTCAGACCATCGAGCGAGCGGCTGAGGCGGGAGCGGAGGTGTTCGTGGCCGGGTCCGCGGTCTACCGGGCACAGGACGCCCAGGCGGCGATCTCCGAGCTGCGGAGCCTTGCCGGGAGGCACTGCTGCTGAGACCACGCGGTCAGTGTGCGGCCGCTTGCACGATCACTTGCGCAGCCACACAGTGCGAGCCTGATCGACCGCGACGCAGCAAGTGACTTGTGTGGTCTAAGGGGTTGGTGTGGTAGATGTGTCCAAAGGAGAGGGTGTCCGCACTCATTGTGGGAAACCTCAAGTTCGCGAGAGGGTCAGAGAGAGGCCTTTCTCGACTCTGTTGCGCCGCGCCGTGCATAGCCTCTCGCCTCCCACCCCAACACCTGCGGGCTTCTTTGTGAGGTTTCCACAAATGGATTCCGGGGGCGTCATCCCGTAACGTCTCGCCTAATAGCGCTTGCCCGACGTTCGTCGCCCTGCGTTCTCGGGTAGGCGGGCCTCGTCTGTCGGCCGCACGTCCTGCTGCTCAGGCCTCGGACGACTCGGCCTGGCTGCCTCGAGGCTGGTGGGTGTCAAGGACGCCTGCACGACCTGGACCAGGGCGGACGCGGGACAACTATGAGTTTTATGAGTTTAAGGAGGCACATCGGTGACCCTCTCCCGTATCCTTGTCGCCAACCGTGGTGAGATCGCCCTGCGTGTCGTGCGCACAGTCCGTGACCTCGGTGCGACATCCCTTCTTCCCTACACCCCTGAGGACCTCATGGGCCCGGCTGCAGAGCTCGCTGACGAGGCCTACGCCCTGCCCGAGGGGTCCTCCTACACAGATGCTGACGCGGTCCTGGAGCTGGCCCGTACCACGGGGGCGGACGCTGTCCACCCCGGATACGGGTTCTTGTCCGAGGACGCCGCCTTCGCCCGGGCCGTCATCAAGGCGGGCCTGACATGGATCGGCCCCTCGCCCACGGCGATGGAGGCGCTCGGGGACAAGATGAGTGCGCGCCAGACCGCAGAGACGGCTGCCGTCGCGCCGGTTCCTGGAGTCACGGAGCCGGTGACCGACCCGCAGGTGGTCACCCAGTTCGCCGCCCGGTATGGCTATCCCGTCGCGCTCAAGCGCACTGACGGTGGTGGCGGCCGGGGCATCACCGTCCTGCGTTCCGACGAGGAGGTGGGCTCCACGCCCGCCCTCCAGTCTGCGGCCGCAGGGAGCGCCACCCTCATTCTGGAGAAGTTTGTGGAGAAGGCGCGGCACGTCGAGACCCAGTGCGCCCGTGACGCCCACGGCGGCTTTGCTGTGGTCTCGACCCGCGACTGCACTCTCCAGCGCCGCAACCAGAAGCTTCTTGAGGAGGCTCCTGCCCCCTTCCTGCCACCGGGCCTGCACGAGCGCCTGGTTGAGGCGTCCCGCCGCCTCATGGACGCAGTGGACTACGTGGGGGTGGCTACCTGTGAGTTCCTCCTTACGCCCGAGGGCGACCTGTGGTTCCTGGAGGTCAATCCTCGTCTCCAGGTCGAGCACTGTGTCTCGGAGGAGGTCACGGGCACCGACCTGGTCGAGCTTCAGCTGCGGCTGGCCCAGGGGGAGCCCCTCGGTGAGGTTGGCACGGTTCGCGGGCACTGCCTCGAGATGCGCGTCACCTGCGAGGACCCCTCGCGAGGGCTGGCCCCCTCCACCGGGGCCATTACCCGACTGCGCTGGCCAGCGGGGCCGGGTATCAGGATCGAGTCAGGCGTGACCGAGGGAGACGTGGTCACCCCGATGTTCGATCCGATGCTCGCCAAGATCGTCGTGACCGGCTCCACCCGTGACCAGGCCCTGGCCCGGGCGCGCAGGGCGCTGCGGGAGACCGTCGTGGAGGGCGTGACCGTGTGCACGTCCCTGCACGAGGAGGTCCTCGGCCGGGAGGCCTTCACCTACCCGGACCGGGAGGGCCGCCTCGGGGTCACGACCCGGTGGATCGAGAACGAGGTGCTCCCGGCCCTGGCCCAGAACCCGCCCGCGGCGGCGGGTGTCCAGGCCGAGCCGCCCTCCTCGCCCCGGACACGTTCCCAGTACGTCATTGAGGTCAACGGCCGTCGCGTGCAGCTGACGCTGCCGGACGGGATCCTCACTGCCTCCGCACCGGGGCAGGGGGTCGGATCTCGGGGACGGCGTATGCAGCCTCTGCGCTCCCGTGGATCGGCGGGTGCTGCCCGCTCCTCCAGACCAGGGGGCGCGGGTGCTGACGCCTTGGGCTCCGAGTCGGGGTCGATCGCTGCCCCGATGCAGGCGATCGTGACCCGTATCTGCGTGGAGCCCGGTCAGCAGGTGTACGAGGGGGACCTGTTGGTGGTATTGGAGTCCATGAAGATGGAGAACTACGTCCACGCCCCCTATGACGGCGCCGTCAAGGACATTCCCGTCAGTGCGGGGCGCACCGTCTCCGCCGGGGAGGTCCTGGTCAACCTGGCTGCTGCCAGCGACAGCCCTGACAGCGCTGGCAACTCTGACAGCACCGACACCACCAGCAAGGAGGCCTGAGCCGTGACCAGCAACGCGACAGCACCGTCAACCGGTGCAGAGGCAACGGCCGCCGGGGGCGGCTCCATGGCGGACTCCGCGGTGACCACAGCGTTCCGCGAGCGTATGGCCAGGGTTGACCGCGAGGCCGAGGAGCGTGCCGCCCAGAGGCAGCACGCCAAGGGCAAGCGGACTGCGCGTGAGCGCATCGACGACCTTCTCGACGACTCCAGCTTCCTGGAGATTGGTCGCTACAGCGGCTCCGGGGCCGGTGACCATGCTCGCCCCTCAGGCGTGGTCACCGGCTTCGGACAGATCGACGGCCGCCAGGTGGCTGTCTACTCCCAGGACTTCTCCGTGTCAGGCGGTGCCCTGGGCACGGTCGAGGGGGACAAGATCGTCCGCCTGCTGGACGACGCCCTGCGGCTGCGCGTCCCCGTGATCGGCCTGATCGACTCCGGCGGTGCCAAGATCCAGGAGGGGGTGGGGGCGCTGCGCCAATACGGCCGGATCTTCAACCGGACCTGTGCCGCCTCCGGGCTCGTGCCCCAGATCAGCGTCATCCTTGGTCCGTGCGCCGGAGGCGCGGTCTACAGCCCGGCCCTGACCGACTTCGTCATCGCTACCCGCGAGGCCTCCCATATGTTCGTGACCGGACCGGACGTGGTCCGCGCCGTGACCGGGGAGTCTATCAGCGCCGAGGACCTGGGCGGAGCACGTATCCACGGCTCCGTATCGGGCGTGGTGCACTACGTGGCCGAGGACGAGGCCGACGCGCTGGGGCAGGTTCGCACCCTGCTGGCCTATCTGCCCTCCTCGGCCGAGCTGGAGGCGCCCCGCTACTCCTATGAGGAGCAGGACTCCGAGGCGGACGCTCAGGCTGCCCGGGAGGTAGGGACCCTGGTGCCCTCCTCGACCCGGCAGGCCTATGACGTCGTCGAGGTCATCTCGGCCCTGGTCGACCACGGCGAGCTGGTCCAGGTCCAGGAGGAGTTCGCGGGCAACGTCGTGGTGGGCTTTGCCTGCTTCGGGGGACGCCCCACGGGGATCGTGGCTAACCAGCCCCTGGTGGACGCTGGGACCCTGGACGTGAACTCCTCGGAGAAGCTGGCGCGCTTCGTCCGGTTCTGTGACGCCTTCGGGCTTCCGGTGGTGACCTTTGTGGACGTGCCCGGCTACCGCCCCGGAGCCGAGCAGGAGCACGCCGGCATCATCCGCCGGGGGGCAAAGGTCATCAACGCCTACGCCACCGCTACCGTCCCCCTGGTCACGGTGGTCCTGCGCAAGGCCTACGGCGGTGCCTACATCGTCATGGGCTCCAAGGCGATCGGAGCGGACCTCAACTTCTGCTGGCCCGGTGCCGAGATCGCGGTACTGGGTGCGGCCGGGGCCGTCGGCATCATCCACCGCAGAGACCTCGCGCGTGTGCGACAGGAGCAGGGCGAGGAGGCTGCCGCCGCCGAGCAGGAGCGTCTGACCACCGAGTACACCGAGTCGGTCATCAACCCTGACAAGGCAGTCGCTATCGGTGAGATCGACGCCGTGATCGCCCCGGAGGACACCCGGACGGTTATTGTTGACTCCCTGGCGGCGCTGAGTGCCAAGAACGAGGCGAGACCCGCTTCTCCCAAGAAGCATGACAATGTGCCCCTCTAGCACCGTGCACCTCGAGGGGGCCTGTCAGGCTTGCCCGCACATCCCCCGTACTACCGCTCAGGACGGACTTATGACCAGCAGCACCTAGGATCAGGGAGATCCTCCTGCACGGTTGTGGTGACCCAGTGACACGTGGGTCACCACAACCGTGCCCCCGACCAGCCCGCATGGCCTCCCGAAGCCAGTACCGACACACTGAAGAAGGACCCGACGATCGTGCACACGACCGCGCACACAGCACCGACCACGTCCAACGCCTCCGTCGCAGACAGGCTGGGCTCCGCAGCAGAGCCCTTCGTCGTCACCTTTGGCGGCCAGGCGACTCCCTGGCGATCCACCCTGGAGGACCTTGTCGGCCTGGACCGTCAACTGGCTGCCACACTGACGGCGGTGGACGACGCCGTGGCGACCTGCCTGGCACCGGTGGCCACCGACCTGCTCACTGTCACCCCGCGCGGTGCCCGTCTCCTGGACGAGGCAGGCTCTCCTGTCGCCCCGGAGCGACGCTCCAAGGCCGACAGTGCTGACGTCTCCGTGCCGGGCATCCTCATGGCCCAGCACGCAGTCCTGGCCTCCTTGCCAGCCGCAGGCGTGAACCTGCTTGCAGTTCCCCCTGCTGCCGCCCTGGGCCACTCCCAGGGGGTGCTGGCGGTCGCCCTCCTGGAGGCGATGCAGCAGGTCGGTGAGGGGAGCGGACGGGATGAGTCCCATCAGGCGGTCGTGCAGGTGCATGCTCTCGCCAGGCTCATCGGGGCCGCCGCCGCCCGGGTGACGCGACGCCTTGACCTGGGGACCGTGGGGGAGTCCACCCCGATGCTCTCGGTGCGTGGGGTACCCCGAAAGCTGCTGGACAGCGTCCTGGAGGGGATCTCCGGCTCGGAGCGGATCGCCGTCGGGGTGACCAACGGCCCCCAGGCCCACATCCTGTCGGGGCGGCCCGCCGATCTGGAGCGGGTGGTCACCGCCCTGCAAGCCGCAGCCGAGCGCAGCGCCACGGCACGTCGGGAGCGTCGTCGCGGCGGCGCTGTACTCAGCCCGGTGACCGAGTTCCTGGCGACATCGGTCCCCTTCCACACCCCGCTGCTGGCTTCCGCCGTCGACGACGTCGTCGCGTGGGCCGACGCCTGCGGGCTGGACCAGGCCCTGGCCCGTGACCTGGCCCAGGCAGTGCTGACCGACCCGGTTGACTGGCCCGCCCTCGTCTCGAGCGCCCTGGAGCCTGGCGAGGGGGGCCAGAGAGTGCGTACCGTGCTGGACCTGGGACCCGGTCACGTCACTGTGCGTCTGACTGAGAGGGTCGTCGCTGGCACTGGGACCACCGTGGTGGCTGCGGGACGGCCAAGGACATCGACAACCTGGACCGGGCCGGAGCCGCTCCCGCACCGAGCGTGGACCGCTCCCGCTTCGCCCCGCGGCTGACCCGGCTGCCTGACGGCCGCCTCACGCTGGATACCGCCTTCACGAGGCTGACCGGCCGCAGCGCCGTGCTCCTGGCTGGGATGACCCCCACCACCGTGGATCCTGCCATCGTCGCGGCGGCAGCCAACGCGGGCTACTGGGCGGAGCTGGCCGGCGGCGGCCAGGCCACCGCCACGGTCCTGGCCGACAACCTGTCGGGCCTGGAGCAGGCCCTGGAGCCGGGGCGGACCGCTGCGTTCAACGCGATGTTCATGGACCGCTACCTGTGGAACCTGCACCTGGGGAGCCAGCGGCTGCTGTCCAAGGCCCGTGCCGGGGGCGCCCCGGTGGACGGCATTGTCATCTCCGCCGGGATCCCCGAGATGGAGGAGGCGACCGCACTGCTGGAGCGCCTCCACGGCGAGGGCTTCCCCTACGTGGCCTTCAAGCCGGGAACCGTCGACCAGATCCGGCAGGTTCTGGCCATCGCCCAGGCCGTCCCGCAGTCCCCGATCATCATGCAGGTCGAGGACGGCCACGCCGGGGGCCACCACTCGTGGGAGGACCTGGACACGATGCTCCTGGCCACCTACGACGCCATCCGGGCCGTGAGCAACGTGGTCCTCGTCGTCGGTGGCGGTATCGGCACCCCGTCCAGGGCCGCTGACTACCTCACCGGGCGCTGGGCCCTGGCCTATGGCACGGCCGCCGCCCCCGTGGACGGGGTCATGGTCGGCACGGCTGCCATGACCTGCCTGGAGGCGCGGACCAACGACGACGTTAAGCAGCTCCTCGTCGACACTCCCGGGATCCCGGAGGACTCCGGAGTCGAGGGAGGCTGGGTCGCTTCGGGCGACTCCGTGGGGGGGATGACCTCGGGCCTGTCCCACCTGCGCGCCGACCTCTACGAGATCGACAACTCCTCCGCCCGCGCCTCGCGACTCATCCAGGAGCTGGCCGGGGACGAGGAGGCCATGGCGCGGCGTCGCGAGGAGATGATCACCGCGCTGTCCAAGACGGCCAAGCCCTACTTCGGTGACGTCGAGGAACTGACCTACCTGGAGTGGGCCTGCCGGTACGCCGAGCTGTGCGTGTCACCGCACGAGGGACGCTCAGCCACCCTGGAGGACTGGGCTGACGAGGGCTGGTACGACCGCTTCCTCGACCTGCTTCACCGCATCGAGGCCCGTCTTGTTCAGGCCGACCATGGCGAGGTCCCCACCCTGTTCGCCGGGTACGACGACGTCATCGACGCCGACGCCGCCCTGGCCGCCTTGGCCCAGCGCTACCCGGCTGCTGCCACGACCCGGGTGGAGCCGGTCGACGCCGCCTGGTTTGTCGACCTGTGCCGTAAGCACCCCAAGCCGGTCCCCTTTGTTCCGGTCCTGGACGCCGACATCCTGCGGTGGTGGGGCACCGACTCCCTGTGGCAGTCCCAGGACCCCCGCTACACGGCCGACCAGGTCCGTATCATCCCTGGACCTGTGGCCGTCGCGGGTATCACGACTATCAACGAGCCGGTTGGCGACCTGCTGGGACGGTTCGAGGCTGCGGCTGTGGAGGCACTGCAGGCTGCAGACGCGACGCAGCAGGAGGCTGCTGGGCGCCTGGGTGCCGGCAGCAGGGCTGAGGTCATGACCTCCTCACCGGTTACCGACGCCACCGAGCTGGTCCGTGCGACCCCGCACGTGCTGTGGAACGGGCACCTCACCGTCAACCCGGCCACGGTGCTGGCTGAGGACGCCTACACCGTCATAGCCCGTCCGGACCTGGCTGAGGACGCCTACGACCTTGACATCCGCCTGGACACCCACTGGGACTCCACCCCTGGCGGGGACGCCGTGCACGCGGTACGTCGACTCGTCGTCCCGCTGCGTCTGGCCCGGGCGTGGGACGGTGCCGCGCCCCTGGTGGACCCCGAGCGAATCTCGGAGACCATGAACGACCTGTTGCGCGCCACGGCCGGCGTGGGCGCGGTCTCTGTCACCGGTGACCACGTGGACCACCTGCCTGAGGTTCGCCCGGCCGTGCCGGGGGCCACCGACGCCCTGGGACGCCCGGTAACGCAAGACTTCGGGACCATCCACGGCTCCTTCACCCTGGCTGCGGCCCTGGGGCACGACCACGCCTCGGTCACCGCTGACGCGCTACCAGCAGACCTGTCCGCGGCACCACTGGTCCCCGACGCCCTCCTGGGGCCCTGCTGGCCTGTCGTCTACGCCGCGCTGGGGTCGGTGGTCGAGGACGGCATGCCCCTCATCGAGGGCCTTCTCGGCGCGGTTCACCTCGACCACACGGTGGATCTTCGCCTTACCTTGGGCCAGCTGGCCCAGGCCGCCTCTACCAGCCCGACTATCAACGTCACCGGATGGGTCGACGCCCTGGAGGACTCCAGCGCCGGACGGGTGGTGGACGTGCGCCTGGAGCTGGTCGACGCCTCCGACGGCACCCTCGTGGCGCTCATGCGGGAGCGATTCGCGGTCCGCGGCCGGGCCTCGGGAACTGACATCCCCACTGCTCCGGATCCCGCTGGTGGCACCGGGCGTCCCACCGCTCCCGCCGCTCGCCGTATCCTGCGCCGTGCCACGGTGACCGCACCTGCGGACATGACGGCCTTCGCCCGGGTGACCGGCGACTTCAACCCGATCCACACCTCCTACAACGCCGCCAGGGTGGCGGGTATGGACGCGCCTCTCGTCCACGGCATGTGGCTGTCCGCCACCGCCCAGCAGGTAGCGGCCGCCACCGCCGTTGACGGGACGCACCACGTCCTGGCGGGGTGGACCTACGTCATGACCGGCCCGGTCGACCTCCTGGACGAGGTCGAGGTCACCGTGGAGCGCACCGGCCTGGTGGTTGGCGGTGGCTACGTCCTGGAGGCGGTCTGCCGCGTCCGCGGAGAGGTCGTCTCGCGCGGCACGGCCGTGACCGTTCCTGAGCCGACCGCCTACGTCTACCCTGGGCAGGGCATCCAGGCCACCGGCATGGGACTGGACGAGCGCAACTCCTCCAGGGCCGCCCGCGAGGTCTGGGATAGGGCTGACGCCCACACCCGTGCCGAGCTCGGCTTCTCCGTCATCAACCTGGTGCGGGACAACCCCACGGAGATGACCGCCCGGGGACGACCTACCGCCACCCGAGGGACTGCTCAACCTCACCCAGTTCACCCAGGTAGCCCTGGCTGTCGTGGCCATGGCGACTACCGCGCGTCTGGCCGAGGCCGGAGCCCTCGTGGAGGGTGCGGCCTTCGCCGGCCACTCGCTGGGGAGTACACGGCGCTGAGCTCCTACGGGCGTGTCATGCCGGTGGAGACCACGATCTCCATCGTCTTCCAGCGCGGCTCTACCATGCACTCCCTCGTCCCCAGGGACGAGGAGGGCGCCTCTAACTACCGGATGGGTGCGCTGCGGCCCAACCAGGCTGGGATCAGGGCCGACGAGGTCGAGGACTATGTCGCCTCGATCTCCCGGGAGACGGGGAGTTCCTCCAGATCGTCAACTACAACCTGGCGGGCGTGCAGTACGCGGTCGCGGGCACGATCAAGGGCCTGGACGCGCTGGCTGCGGACTCCAGGTCCAGGGCCGCGGCCCGGGGTGGCAAGAACCCCTTCATGTTCGTGCCCGGCATCGACGTGCCCTTCCACTCCGAGGTGCTGCGCCCCGGCGTACCGGAGTTCCGTGAGCGGCTCCTGGAGCTGGTCCCCACCGACCTGGACGTCGAACGACTCGTGGGCCACTACGTGCCCAACCTAGTGGCTCAGCCCTTCGCCCTGACCCAGGACTTCGCCCGCTCGATCCTGGAGGTGGTGCCCTCCCAGCCTGTTGAGGACGCCTTGGCGGACTGGGACTCGTGGGCGTCACGCCCCGCTCAGCTGGCCCGTCTGCTGCTGGTGGAGCTCCTGGCCTGGCAGTTCGCCTCACCGGTACGCTGGATCGAGACCCAGGACGTGCTGCTGTCCTCCCCCCAAGAGGGTGGGCTGGGTACCGAGCACCTTATCGAGGTCGGCCTGGCCAACTCACCGACCCTGGCCAACCTGGCGACCAACACCCTGCGCCTGCCCCAGCACGCGGGCCGCCACGTCACCGTGCACAACGTGCGGCGTGACGAGGCCAGGGTTCTGGCCACCGACACCGACCCCGCCGTGGACCTCGGCACCACCGAGACGGAGGAGCCCGGTACCGCTGAGGCCTCCCAGTCCCCCGTCGAGTCCGCTGACAAGGCTGCGGAGCCTGCTGACGCGCCACAGCCCGCGCAGGGAGGGCCGGTGCCCGCCGCGCAGCCAGCGCCGTCGGCCCATCCAGCACCTGCTGCCTCTGGTCCGGCGGAGGACCTCCCCTTCACCGCCACCGACGCGCTGACCGTGCTCCTGGCCCATGCCGCCCGGATCCTGCCCGCCCAGATCGGCGCGACGGACACCACCGAGACGCTGACCAACGGGGTCTCCTCGCGGCGCAACCAGCTGCTCATGGACCTGGGCACCGAGTTGGAGCTAGCCTCCATCGACGGCGCTGCCGACGCCGACATGACGGCGCTGGCCAGCACGGTCGCCAAGGGGGCTCCCGGCTACAAGGCATTCGGCCCGGTGCTCACCGAGGCGATCCGCTCGGGCCTGTCGCGGATCCTGGGACCCTCGGGCGTGCGCGCCTCCCGCGTAGCCGACCGGGTTACCTCCACCTGGGGGCTGGGACCCGGCTGGGTCTCCCACGTCACCGCCGCGATCTTCCTGGGGACCCGGGAGGGCGCCTCCATAAGGGGCGGGGACCTGGCTGCACTGGGCTCCTCCGCACCCCTGACCTCGGCCTCCGCAGTGGACGCGCTCATTGACTCCGCCGTGCAGGCGGTCGCCAGCGACCACAGTGTCACCGTGTCCATGCCCAGCGCTGGCGGTGCCGGTGGTGGGGCCGTCGTGGACTCTGCCGCCCTGGACGCCTTCGCCGCCACGGTGACCGGGGAGGAGGGCGTCCTGGCTACGACCGCGCGCACCCTCCTGGACGCCCTGGGACTGGCGGACAAGACCGGTGTACCAGCCGACGCCGGTGACGAGGAGGCCCGCACCAGGGCTGCCCTGGAGGCGCTGGACGCCGAGCTCGGCTCGGGCTGGGTGAACTCCGTGACCCCGGCCTTCACACCTGAACAGGCCGTGCTCATTGACGACCGCTGGGCCACTGCCCGTGAGGACCTTGCCCGCCTGGGCTCGGGGGAGACCGACCTGGAGGCCGCCCGCGCCACCCTGGCACCTGGGCGCTACACCGGCCTGGGCCAGGCCGTGGCCGACCAGGCGGCCTGGTGGGCCCGCACCCTGCGGGACACGGACCTGCCCGACCGCGCTGAGCGCGCCGCTCTTGCCGAATCCATCAGCCAGGCGGCCGCGACCCGCCCGCAGCCCCAGGACCCCACGGTCCGGTGGGCGCAGGACGTCGCTGTGGTCACCGGCGTGGCACCGGGCTCCATCGCGGCGGCCGTCGTGGGCGAGCTGCTGGCCGGAGGCGCGACCGTGGTCGCTACCAGCTCAAGGCTGACCCATGAGCGTCTCACTTTCGTGACCTCGCTCTACCGTGACCACGCGGTGGCTGGTGCCCGGCTGTGGATGGTTCCCGCGAACCTGTCCTCCTACCGGGACGTGGACGCCCTGGCCCAGTGGATCGGTAACGAGCAGGTGGTCACCTCCGGCGGGAGCACGACTGTCGTCAAGGAGGCCCTGGTCCCCACCCTCCTGTTCCCCTTCGCCGCACCACGGGTGACCGGGACCCTGGCTGACGCTGGTCCCGGGGCGGAGTCCCAGACCCGGCTGCTGCTGTGGAGCGTGGAGCGCACCATCGCCGCACTCAGCGCCATCGGTACCGACACCCACGTGGACCACCGTCTGCACGTGGTCCTGCCCGGCTCCCCCAACCGTGGCACCTTCGGTGGAGACGGCGCCTACGGCGAGGTCAAGGCCGCGCTGGACGCCGTGGTCAACCGCTGGTCCTCCGAGCGGGCCTGGTCCCAGCGGGTCACGTTGGCCCACCCGCGTATCGGGTGGGTGCGTGGCACCGGGCTCATGGGCGGCAACGACCCACTGGTGGCCGCCGTGGAGGCCACTGGTGTGCGCACCTGGTCCACCCAGGAGATGGCGGCCGAGCTGACCGGCCTGTGCAGCCCGGAGGTCCGGGCCCAGGCCGCCACGGCCCCGGTTCTGGCCGACCTGACTGGTGGGATGGGTGACGACCTCGACCTGGTGGCGCTGCGTGAGGCCGCAGCCGCCCAGGCGGAGGCGCCCGCCCCGCCTGACGAGGTGGCCGCGACGATCAAGGCCCTGCCCACGCCCGTGGTACCCACCCAGCCCACCGCGCCGGACTGGGGGGAGGTGGACACCGACCTGGAGGACATGGTCGTCGTGGTCTCCACCGGTGAGGTCTCCACCTGGGGGTCTGCCCGGACGCGTCGCGAGGCCGAGCTGGGGATGACCGGGGGCGAGGACGTCGAGCTGACCGCTGCGGGTGTTCTTGAGCTCGCCTGGGGGATGGGCCTGCTCACCTGGCAGGACAGTCCCAGGGCCGGCTGGTACGACACCGAGGGCGAGATGGTCGAGGAGTCCGACGTCCTGGAGCGCTACCGTGACGAGGTCGTGGCCCGCTGCGGTATCCGCGAGTTCGTCGACGACGGTGTTATCGCGCCGGTGGCCGACGAGGAGGTGGCTGTCTACCTGGACCACGACATCACCCTGAGCGTTCCCGACGAGGCCACCGCCCGCACGATCGAGGACTCCGACCCCGAGCACACCCTGGTGGCACCCGACCCCGAAACGGGGGAGTGGACGGTGACCCGCCTGGTGGGCTCCTTGGCACGTGTGCCCCGCAGGGCCGCGCTGTCACGCACGGTGGGAGGCCAGTTCCCGCGCGACTTTGACCCGCAGCGGTGGGGCATCCCCGCCTCCATGGTCCAGGGCATGGACATCATGGCCTCGTGGAACCTGGTGACGGCAGTGGACGCCTTCCTGTCGGCGGGCTTCACTCCCGCCGAGCTGCTGGCCGCGGTACACCCCTCGGACGTCGCCTCCACACAGGGCACCGGGTTCGGCGGGATGGAGTCTATGCGCAAGATGTTCGTGGGCCGTCTCCTGGGTGAGGAGCGTCCCAGCGACATCCTCCAGGAGGCGCTGCCCAACGTGGTGGCCGCGCATGTTATGCAGTCCTACGTGGGCGGCTACGGCTCCATGGTCCAGCCGGTCTCGGCCTGCGCTACCGCGGCTGTGTCTATCGAGGAGGGGTGGGACAAGATCGCCCTGGGCAAGGCCGACGTGGTCGTGGCGGGAGCCATCGACGACATCTCCATCGAGTCGGTGGTGGGCTTCGGCAACATGAGTGCCACGGCAGAAGCCGCCGCGATGCGCGCCAAGGGGATCTCCGACCGACACTTCTCCCGGGCCAACGACCGCCGCCGTGGCGGCTTCGTGGAGGCCGAGGGCGGAGGCACCGTCATCCTGGCACGCGGGTCCGTCGCGGCCCGCCTGGGCCTGCCCGTGGCCGGTGTGGTCGGTTTCGTCTCCTCCTACGCCGACGGATTCCACACCTCGATCCCCGCCCCCGGGCTGGGGGCACTGGGTGCGGGCCGTGGAGGCCCAGGCTCCCGTCTGGCCCGGGCGCTGACAGCCCTAGGCGTCGAGGCCGACGACATCGCCGTGGTCTCCAAGCACGACACCTCCACCAGTGCCAACGACCCCAACGAGTCCGACCTTCACACCCGGCTGGCTCGGGCACTGGGACGCAGCGAGGGCAACCCGCTGGTAGCGGTCTCCCAGAAGACCATCACCGGTCACGCCAAGGGAGGGGCCGCTGTCTTCCAGGTCTCTGGCCTGACGGAGATCCTCGCCACCGGGGTGGCACCGGGCAACGCCTCCCTGGATGTCGTGGACGCTCCGCTGCAGCGCGACGTCTTCTGGGTGTGGCCGCGCACCCCGATCCGCCTGGCGGGCCGGGGTGGGGAGTCTGGCCGGGTCCCGGGTGCGGGACCGGTGCGTGCCGGCCTGCTGACCTCGCTGGGCTTCGGGCACGTCTCCGGGCTCGTCGCCCTGGTCCACCCCGGAGCCTTCGAGGCCGCACTGCGCCAGGAGGGCGGCCAGGAGGCGGTGGAGGCCTGGCTGGCCTCAGCCAACGCCAGGCTGGCTGCGGGAACCAGGCGCCGCCGTGCCGGGATGATCGGCCGGGCGCCGCTGTTCGAGCCGGTGCAGGGTCGTCGTCTGGGTGAGCAGACCAAGCAGCGTGACCCCCACGAGGTCGAGGCTGCCATGCTGCTTGACTCGCAGGCCCGGCTCGACGCCGACGGTATCTACCACGCCGGTGAGACCGCGGGCGAGCAGGACTGAGCCCCCAGGGGCCTGACCGGCCCGCGTATCGGGCAAGCACCCGATACGCGGGCCGGCTTAGTCCATAATCCGCCTGAGGGCGGGTAGCGAGGTGTCCGCGTGCTACAGCACCTACAGCAGCATCGCTTCGGTGCCCTGGTGCGGCTGGCGGGAGTGGCTGCCAGACGCCCGGTCCTCGCGACCGGCACACTGGCCCCATGAGCCACCCCACCCCTCCCGAGGTCCCGCCGGTCCCTCAGCCGCCGCCCGGGGGGCCGGTCCTGGGCGTCGGCGTCGACCTGGTCCACGTTCCCGGCCTCGCCGAGCAGCTGGACAGCCCGGGGACCGCCTTCGCCACCCGCGCCTTCAGCCCGCGCGAGCGCCGCGAGGCCCGCAGGAGAGCGCAGGCGCGCGGTGCGGGCGGTCAGGGAGAGGTCCAGCACCTGGCGGCGCGCTGGGCGGCCAAGGAGGCCTTCGTCAAGGCCTGGAGCCAGGCACTGGCCCTGCACGCCCACAGCAGCGACGGTGCCCACGGCACCCCCGGGGGCGTGGCACCCGTCATAGCTCCGGAGCGGCTGGACTGGCAGGAGGTCGAGGTCGCCACAGACCGCTGGGGGCGCCCCTGGCTGCGCCTGTCGGGAGAGCTGGCCCAGGCGGTGGAGACCAGCCTGGGGCGGGGGCGGTCCCGTCCTGAGCACTGGCCGGTGTCACTGTCCCACGACGGCGACTATGCTGCCTCCGTGGTGCTGGCGGTGGGATAGTACCGGGGGAAGGCACCACGCCGCGGCAGGCGGCCGGACAGGTGGTGACCCATACCCGGCCGCCTCCTTGAACGGGACGCCTTCGGACAGGATAGTGGTATAAGTCACCTAGGCTACTTGTCATGACATTTGGTCAACGTCCGTGCTAGCGTTGGCTCCGCTTTCGAACCGACAAAGGAGTCACTGTGTCGCATGGCCCCACCACCACCGCCACCCAGGGCGGTGCCGTCAAGCTGCCTCCGCTCACGCCCGGTCCCTACCGCGCCCGGCTGACCGTCGTCGCCCTTATCGCCACCCTGGGCGGTCTGCTCTTCGGGTACGACACCAGCGTCATGAACGGCGCCATGAGCTTTATGGAGCAGCCTGACCAGCTGAACCTCACCTCGGATGGCATCGGCATCGCCGTCAGCTCGCTGCTGTTCGCCAGCGCCGTCGGAGCCCTCACCGGTGGCCGCATCTCCGACAGGATTGGCCGCAAGACCACGATCACCGTCATGGCCACCTTGTTCATCGCGGGTGTGGCCGTGGTCGCCACCGCCCCCAACCTGCTGGTACTCGCCATCGGCCGTGTCATCCTGGGGCTGGCTGTGGGCTCCGCCTCCGTCGTGGTGCCGGTCTACCTGGCCGAGCTCGCCCCCTATGAGATCCGCGGATCCCTGGCCGGGCGCAACGAGATGATGATCGTGACCGGCCAGCTCCTGGCCATCGTCATGAACGCCATCATCGGCAACGTCTGGGGCGAGCAGTACCCCTGGGTGTGGCGCGTCATGTTTACCCTGGCTGCCATTCCTGCCATCCTCCTGCTGCTGGGTGTCACCCGCCTGCCCGAGTCTCCCCGCTGGCTGGCGGACAAGGGCCGTGAGGACGAGGCGCTGGCGATCCTGGACAGCCTGCGGCCTGAGGGCCGGGCCAGGCCCGAGCTGGCCGAGATCCAGGCCACCAGCCGGGAGGAGGCCAGTCGAGTCAAGTTGACCGTCAGGGAGATCTTCTCCAACCGGAACCTGGTGCGCATTGTCCTCATCGGCTGCGGTATCGGCTTCTTCCAGCAGACCACCGGCATCAACTCCATCCTCTACTACGGGGAGCGCGTGCTGGAGCAGTCCGGGTTCTCCCGGGGAGGCGCGCTCATTGCCAATATTGCCCCGGCCACCATCTCCGTCATTGCCGCGATCGTCGCCCTGCAGATGATGGACCGCTTCTCCCGCCGCAAGACCTTCCTGTGGGGCTACGGGCTGGTCGCGGTCACCCACGTGCTCATCGCCAGCGCCGCCAGCCTCCTGCCGGAGGGAGGCATCCGGCCCTTCGTCCTGCTGGCGCTTATCGTGTTCTTCGTCGGCTCCATGCAGCTGTGCCTCAACGTGGCCACCTGGGTGACCCTCTCGGAGATCTTCCCGCTGAAGATGCGGGCCTTCGGCATGGGCCTGTCCGTCTTTGTCCTGTGGATGACCAACTCCTTCCTGAGCCGCTATTTTGACAGCATCCTGGCCGCAGTCGGCCTGTCCTGGTCCTTCATCGGCTTCGCCGTCCTCAACGCCGTCGCCTTCACCTTCTTCTTCCTGTTCGTGCCCGAGACCAAGGGCCGCACCCTGGAGCAGCTGGAGGAGGACGTCATGAGCGGTGAGCTGTTCAATCGGAGCAGGGGCTAGCGTGCCTGCGCTCACGTGCGGAGCGCCTCGTCGTCGCTAGCCGCCACTGGCTGCCTGCCCCCGGGGACCAGGTCCCCGGGGGCAGGTTGTGCACCAGCAGCCGCCAGGCGCACCAGTCTGCCAGTCGGCTCTGCGCGGCAACGCCTCGGAGCCACACCAGACCGCGTACACACGTATGTAACACCACAGGTGGCAGCGGGGGGTAGCCTGTACCTCTTGCGTGGGCGGCTCCAGCGTCGGTGCCGCTCCTCCGCCCATCCCCTGACCCGAGGTACCGTGATGACCACAACGACCTATGAAGCGATCGCGATGATCATCTACTTCGTCGGGATGATCATGATCGGCCTGTGGGCCTACACCCGCACCACTGACATCGACGACTACATGCTGGCCGGCCGTGGGCTCAACCCCTTTGTCGCCGCCCTGTCAGCAGGAGCCTCGGACATGTCCGGCTGGCTGCTCATGGGCCTGCCTGGGGCGCTGTACCTGTCGGGGCTGGTCGAGGCCTGGATCGCTGTCGGCCTGACCGTGGGCGCTCTGGCCAACTGGCTCCTTGTAGCACCGCGCCTGCGGACCTACACCGAGGTCGCCGGCAACGCCATCACCGTCCCCAGCTTCCTGGACAACAGGCTGCACGACTCCCGGCACCTGCTGCGCTGGGCCTCGGGCCTCATCATCCTGGTGTTCTTCACCTTCTACGTCTCCTCGGGGATGGTGGCCGGAGGCACGTTCTTCGAGTCCTCCTTCGGCATGGACTACCGCCTGGGTATGACGCTGGTCGCGGCTATCACGGTGATGTACACCCTGGTGGGCGGCTTCCTGGCCGTGTCGTGGACGGACCTGGTCCAGGGGCTCATGATGGTCTCGGCGCTCATCGCCGTGCCTGTGGTAGGCGTCGTCCACGTCGGCGGCCCGAGCGCGGTCCTTGACGCGGTGCGCGAGGCTGATCCCAGCTACTGGACCCTGGTGGGCCCGAGCGTCTCCGTCCTCGGCGTGGTCTCGGCTCTGGCCTGGGGCCTGGGCTACTTCGGCCAGCCCCACATCATCGTGCGCTTCATGGCGATCCGCTCTGCCCGGGAGGCGCTGCGCGGTGGTGTTATCGGCATCAGCTGGATGCTGTTCGCCGTCCTTGGGGCTATCGGAACCGCTGTCGTGGGGGTGGCTGTCTACCAGCACGACACCCAGCAACTGGCCAACCCGGAGGCAGTCTTCATCACCCTGGGCCAGCTGCTCTTCCACCCCCTAGTTGCTGGGTTCATGCTGGCTGCCATCCTCGCCGCGATCATGTCCACGATCTCCTCCCAGCTCCTGGTGACCTCCTCAGCGCTCATCGAGGACCTCTACCGCACCGTGCGCACGTCACAGCCCTCCGCCTCGCACCTGGTCATCGCCTCACGTGTCTCTGTCCTGGGTGTCGCCGTCGTAGCCGCACTCATGGCGTGGACCCCTAGCGACACGATCCTGTCCCTGGTTGCTTTCGCCTGGGCGGGCTTCGGAGCCTCCTTCGGCCCGACTGTCCTGCTGTGCCTGTACTGGAAGCGCCTGACCTCCTGGGGAGCCCTGGTCGGCATGGTCACGGGTGCGGTCCTCGTCGGGGTGTGGGGCAACCTGGCGGGAGGTCCCGGTGGCATCTTCGACCTCTACGAGATCCTCCCGGGATTTGTCGGGAACCTGGTGGTGGCCTGGGCCGTGTCGCAGGCAGGAACGCCTGAGCCCTCGGTGGAGGCCGAGTTCGACAAGGCGGTCGCCGCAGCTCGCGGGTGAGCGCTTCTCACTTGTCCTGACGCGCCCGGTCGGCTACTCTCCCTGGGAGCACGTGCTCCGGGGTCGGTGAAAGTCCGAGCCGGCGGTAACAGTCCGCGACCCAGGAGCTGGTCCGAGCAGACCGGCTCCTGGCTGAACCGGTGGAACTCCGGTACCGACGGTGAGAGTCCGGATGGGAGGAGGCACGAGGCGCAGGCAGTAGCCGCCCCACGGTGGTCTCTACGCACGGCAGCAGGGCTGCCTCGCGAGCCCCTGGGGACGGGCCAGCCTCCCTGGAACACTCCCTCCCGGACGCGCCTGCCGGGGAGCACCCGCCCCCCGGACGATCCAGGAGGGAGGAAGCGGTGGCCACCCTGACCACGCTGTCGGCAGTGCCGAGGACGTCAGCACGTCATACGGAGCCAGTGGAGCCTCCTCAGCCCGGGGGAGGGTACGCACGCCCGTCCTCCCGTGGTCCGTGGCCCAGCCTGCTCCTGGGCCTTGTGATCCTTGTGGCCTGGTACGTCACGACAGCCTGCGGCGTGGTGCCCCAGATGCTCCTGCCCGGCCCGTCTGAGGTGGCGCAGCGCCTGTGGCTGTCCGTGCGTGAGGCCGGGCTCCTGGGCTACGCCTGGGTCACGCTGCGCGAGGCTGTGCTGGGATGCCTGGCCGCGTCGGCCTGCGCGCTGCCGCTAGCCTGGGGACTCCACCACTGGAGCCTGTTCTCCCGGGCGCTCCTGCCCTACGTGGCGGCCAGCCAGGCTGTTCCTGTCGTGGCGCTGGCACCCCTGCTCGTGCTGTGGGTGGGGTACGGGACGCTACCCGTGGTGCTCCTGTGCGCCTTCATGGTCTTCTTCCCTATTACCGTCAGCGTCCTGCTGGGGCTGCGGGGCCTTGACGCCGACGTGGTTGACGCGGCTCGGCTCGACGGCGCCCACGGGCTGTCCATGGTGGTCTACATCGAGCTGCCCATGGCGCTGCCAGCCGTGCTGTCAGGTGCCCGCACGGGGTTCACCCTGTCGGTGACCGGTGCCGTGGTCGGCGAGATGGTCATGGGCGGTCAGGGACTGGGAATGGCGCTGTCCTCCCAGCGCGACGCGGTGGACACCACGGGGCTGTTCGCCACGATTGTCCTGCTGTGCGGCCTGGCCTCGGCAATTCACTGGATCCTCTACGAGCTGGAGCGGCGCAGCCGCACCGTCAGTGCCCTGCGCGGTCGCCGTGCCACGTGACGGGGCGGAGGCTGGCAGCAACCCGCCCGCCCACGAGCCAGCGCGCAGGCACGCCTGCACGCCCCTACCTACCCGGAGGAGACAGCATGACCCCCGACACGACCCTTGACATCATCGGTCACCCTACGACCCGTCGTCGCCTAGTCGGCACTGCAGGTCTTCTGCCCGCAGCGGTGGCTCTGGCCGCCTGCGCCGACGGCACGACCAGCCGGTCCGGCACAGGCGCTACGGCCTCGGCCGGAGAGGGAGGCCTCGTGATCGGACTGACCTACACGCCCAGTATCCAGTTCGCCCCCTTCTACATGGCGCTGGCGGAGGGCCACTACGACCCCGGTGTGAGCCTGCGTCACCACGGTGCCAGCGAGGGGCTCTTCGACGCGCTTGCCGCAGGCAGCGAGCAGGTGGTTGTCGCGGGTGCCGACGAGGCCGTCGTCGCCGCCTCCAACGGCTCGGACCTGGTGGTGGTCGGCGGGTTCTACCAGGTGCATCCTGCCTGCATCATCGTGGCGCAGGACTCACCTGTCTCCACGCCTGCCGACCTTGAGGGCAGGAGCATCGGCATACCGGGACGATTCGGGGAGAGCTGGTACGCCCTCCAGGTTGCCCTGGACGCTGCCGGCCTCAGTGAGGACGACCTCACCATCACGGAGATCGGTTACACCCAGCAGGCCGCCCTGGTGGGTGGCCGGGTGGACGCCATCATCGGCTTCTCCAACAACGACGCCGTCCAGATCCCCCAGGCAGGCACACCGGTGCGTACGGTAGCCGTCGCTGAGGAGGTCCCCCTTGTCGGGGCTTCCGTGGTGACCACCGGCGCAGTCCTTGACGAGCGCAGGGACGAGCTAGCCCGGCTGGTCAGTGCCTCGGTGGCGGGCATGGAGGCCTTCGTCGACGACCCTGACGGCGCCGTGTCCGCGGCCAGGGACTATGTGCCCGACCTGGCTGACCCCTCGCGTGCCGCTGAGGCTCGCGAGGTCGCCGTCGCCACCGCAGAGCTGATCCGTCCTGGGACGGACACGCCGGTAGGGGCGCTGTCCAGCCAGAGCGTGGCACAGATGCTGGGTTTCCTGGAGACGCATAGCCTTCTGGGCTCCACCGCCACCGAGGTCGCGTCCGTGTGCGACCCCCTGGTACAGGGGTGAGGCCTGCCGGCAAGCAGCGATCACAACCGACAGGCCAGGAGCGAGGACACCAGGACGGCGCGCGCGCCCACCTCGTAGAGCTCGTCCATGACACGGTTGGCCTCCCTACGCGGCACCATGGCGCGCACCGCGACCCAGTCGGGGTTCTGCAGCGGTGAGACGGTAGGGGACTCGATACCCGGGGTGATCTGCGCGGCCAGGTCCAGCCTGTCGGCAGGGACGTCGTAGTCCACCAGGACATAGGTACGTGCCCTGAGCACACCCTGGAGACGGCGTACCAGTGTGGCCAGCCCCGGCTCGTCCTGGAGCTGTCGGGTGGTAATGAGCACAGCCTCGCTGGTGAGGATCGGGTCCGCGAAGGTCTCCAGGCCTGCGGCGCGCAGGGTGGTCCCGGTCTCGACAACGTCAGCGATGAGGTCGGCGACTCCCAGGTACACCGAGGACTCCACGGCACCGTCCAGGTGGACGGTCTGCGCCTGGACTCCATGAGACTCCAGGTACTGGCTGACCAGGACGTCGTAGGAGGTCGCCACCCGCTTTCCCTCGACGTCAGCCAGCGTGGACATCGTTCCTGCAGGTGCAGCGAACCGGAAGGTGGAGCGGGCGAAGCCCAGGGGCAGGTGCTCCACGGCGTCCACGCCGGAGTCCAGGAGCAGGTCCCGTCCCGTGATGCCGGCGTGGACGGTTCCCTGGCCCACGTAGACGGCAATGTCCCTGGGACGCAGGAAGAACAGCTCGACCTCGCTCGCCTCATCGAGCACCACCAGCTCGCGGCCGGAGCGCCTGGTGCGGTAGCCGGCCTCGGTGAGGAGGGTGACGGCGGGCTCCGACAGGGAGCCCTTGTTGGGGACAGCGATGCGCAGCACAATGATCCTGACTACTTGGGACGACGTAGGCGCGGCAGCCGGGGCCACCGAGACCGCCGACACGACGGGCAGAGCGGGAGAACAGGCAGAGCGGTGGGACCTGGGCGAGGCGTCACAGGTAGCGGTAGACGTCCTGGAGCGTGTATCCCTTGGCGACCATCATGACCTGGAGGTGGTAGAGGAGCTGGCTCATCTCCTCGCAGGCGGCCTCGTCGGACTCGTGCTCGCAGGCCATCCAGGCCTCAGCAGCCTCCTCGACAAGCTTCTTGCCGATGAAGTGCACGCCGCGGTCCAGCTCCTCCACCGTAGCGGAGCCCTCGGGACGGGTAGCAGCCTTGTGCTCTAGCTCGGCAAACAGGTCCTCAAAGCTCTTCATAGGCACAGGCTAGCCGAGCCCGGAGGGCGCGGCCGAGCTGGTTCCTCGGGGTGCCCCGGCGTCGCAGCATCTGGGCAGCAGCGGGGCACACGGCCGGGAACAATGTCGTAACTTTCTCGTAATGTCTTGCTAACGTTGGAGCCGTGATCGCCCAGCTTCGTCGCGTCAGCCAGCGCGCGGCAGTCTACGCCCTGGCCCGTCAGGAGGCTCTCACAGAGGTCCTGGGCAGGAGGCTGGGCAAGGACTACCAGTGGGAGGCTGACCTGCCGGAACGCCGTATCACCTTTAGCTCCCCACGGGGCGAGGTTCGTGCTCAGGCGCAGGTCCTGGCCTCCGTCGCGGTGACGCCCCCGTCACTCGTGTGGGGCTTTGCGGCTCCTTTCGCACCCTACGTGGGTCCCGACCCCGCAGCGGCCAGGATTCGCCAGCTCGGCGCAGCCCACGGTATCGAGGTGCTTCAGCAGGAGGAGGCGGGCTACGAGGTCGAGGAGGGCCAGGACCCGGTGGAGGCTGCCGAGGCGCTCAGTCACGACGTGGGGATGCTGGCGACCGTGGTCTTCGGCTCCGGAGCCATGTACTACTCGGGGGCTGTGGGCAGCGGCGGCTCCCGTCAGGTGTTCCTGCTCCAGGGGTTGTCCCTGCCGGTCCCCGAGCCCACGCTGTCGCGGCTCTTCCCCTCCCTGACCCGCTACACCCTGGCCGCTGACGACATCGACTGGTCCCTGGACGGGCTGGTGGACCTTATGCCGGGCTGGAGCCTGAGCCGCCACGTCAGCGGGGCCACCACGACCTACCGGCTGGCTGACGCTGTCGGCCATGTCTACACGCTCTTTGTCACTCGCGACGCCCAGGGACGTGTCACCGACGTCCTCATGACCTGACCTGGCCGAGCCGTTCAAGGAGCCGCAGGCCCGTGCCCTACCTGTAGGTGCTGCCCGCCTGCCGTGTCCGCTGCCTCACCCGTGTGACCCGTATGGGTAGCTCTCGGCGTCCTGGCTGCGCCCAGAGGCTCAGGCCGCAGCCTGCCCCTTGGCCAGCAGGTCACGGACGTGTCGGCCCGCCGCTGCTGCTGCCACGAAGGCAGCCTCGTCCTCCTCCAGGCCCCGGCCCATGGTGGACAGGACTGTACCCGTCTCCCGCTGGGCGTGGTGGAGCGCGGCAACCAGCCCGTCGGTAGCAACCTGCACCAGGTGGTGCCTATGTGCTCCGGCCCGGGGGGCGGTCAGTGCCCGGGCCTGGTCCAGCACCTGGGCGCCAAGGCTACCCTCCAACCGAGGGACGACGACGTCGGCGGCAGCCAGCGCCACCTTCCCGTAGGCGGTCATGGAGTGGTGGGAGACACCTCGGTGCCGCTGTCGAGGATCCGACTGGGAGACCCGCAGGCAGGCCACTGGGTGACCCCCCAGGACCGCAGCTGCATTGATGACTTCGCCGCAGGCGGTGCCGGAGAAGCCCCAGGGCGTGTCCGTGCCCAGGTTGCCCGGCCCCTGGGTGACCACGGCGACGTCAGCACCCAGGACGTGGCGGGCTGCCAGCAGGGCGTTGTGGACGGAGACGGCCTCGACCTGCCCGCCCCAGGCCTGGCCGGCGGTGACCGTGCCGACCAGCCAGTCGGCCTCCACGAGGGCAGATACCGTCCGTGAGTAGGGCAGGGGCAGGGCGCCACCGTCGGTCATGACGTAGACGACCCGTGCGGGTGCCTCCAGGTCCGGGCCGGGTGCGGCCGGGGCGTCCTGCGCCTGGCTGCCGGGGCTGCGCAGGCCCGCCAGCACGGCGGGGAGGCTGGAGTGAAGGTCCGCGACCACCACCGGCATCCCCTCCAGGGTGAGAGCGCCGACAGGGGAGGACAGGAGCCGGTGGTGCGTGGTTCCCTGCTCGTCGACACCGGTAACCATGACCTGGTCAGGCATGTAGCGAGCCTTGACCAGGTGCCCCCGGGGCGGTGAGTCCGGCGGCAGCACGTCGGGGCGGGAGGAGACCATGGCGTGCCCGCCCGTCCCCAGGGCACGGTCCAGTGCGGAGACCTCCAGGCGCAGGCGCTCACCGGTGCCCGGTAGCCCGGTGACCGCCTCGTAGACCAGGGCGCGCACCCGCTCACCGGGCTGGAGCCCACGAGCACCTGTGGGAGCCGCCGATATCTCCACCTCGAGCAGGGCGCATCGCAGGGGCGGACAGCCCCAGGTCCGCAGCAGCCTGAGCACGGTGCCGTCGCGCCACATCATAGGTGCCAGCCTAGCGACCGACCTGTGGCAGCGCAGCGGTCGCCCTCCCACCCTCTACGCTGGGTGCCGTGAGCCAGGACATCACCCCACCGCACAGCCCCGACGAGCGCCTGGTCAGCCTTGTGGTGACCCTGCGCAGCACGGCGACAGGGATGACGACCAGCGAGATTCTCCGAAAGGTTCCCGGCTACGACGCCACGGGCCCGGACTCCGCCCGCCGTAAGCTGGAGCGGGACAAGGAGACGCTACGCGACCTGGGCATCACCCTGAGCACGACGGGCAGCCTGGAGGAGACTCGCTACCGCATCGAGGACCTGGACTATGTGCTACCGCCGCTGAGGCTGGAGCCGGGTCAGGTGGCCGCGCTGGAGCTGGCTGCCTCGGCCTGGCAGGACGGTTGGCTCCCGGCCACCGCCCGTCGTGCGCTCACCAAGCTGCGTGCTGTCAGCCGCTCTGCCCAGGGGGCGGAGGATCCCCTTCTGCCCGCCCTGAGCGCCGACCTGGTGGGCAAGGAGCTTCCTGAGATGCTTGTCACTGCCGTCGACGAGCGGCGACGGGTGACTTTTGACTACCTCTCGGCCCACTCAGGTACCACCCGCTCCCGCACAGTCGAGCCCCACCGGCTGCGTCTGAGTAACGGTGCCTGGTACCTCGACGGTCTGGAGACGGACACCGGCGAGTACCGCACCTTCCGTCTGGCCCGCCTGCGTGGCGAGGTCACGGTAGTCAGTGACAGGCATGCCTTCACCCCTGCCGCGCCGCAGCAGGAGCCGACACCGCACGAGGCGGTGCTCGCTCTGCTTCCTGGTCGCGGGCTTAGCCTGAGGTCGCAGGCCGTGGACTACCTCCCTGTCCGCCAGGCTCACCAGCCCGACCCCTCTGGATCGCTGTGCGAGCCTCCAGTACCGGGACCCTCGCAGCAGCGGGAGCACAGCGGTGCTGGTGACGGTACTAGTGACGGGACCGGTGCGAGTGCTGGCAGCCTGGCAGACCTCTGTCCCTGCGCCCGCCTGGCTGGCTACGACCTGCTGCGCGTGCGCTACGAGGACTCCTACGCCTTCGCCGGGAGCCTGGCCGGGCTGGGGGAGGCCGTGCTGGTCCTGGACCCGCCCCTGTTGCGCGATATGGTGCTGTCCCACCTGCACGGTACTGCAGCGCTGGCAGCGGGTGGCCTGCCACGAGCACAGGCCCTGCACCGGGACGGGCAGGCCGGGCACCTGGCTGCGCACGCAGGAGAGTGCTGAGGTGGCTCGGCAGCCGATGACTCAGCGGCTGGCCCGCCTGCTAGCCCTGCCTGCCTGGGTGGCGCAGCACGACGGGGCGAGCCTGGAGGAGGCCGCGGCGCACTTTGGTGTCACCCCGACCGTCATCAGGCAGGACGTCTACACCCTGTGGGTCTCGGGACTTCCCGGCGGAATGCCCGGCGACCTGGTCGACTTCGACGCCGCACGCTTTGAGGAGGGCCGTCTCAGCCTGGTCGAGCCCCTGGGACTCGACCGCCCCGTACGCCTGTCACGCCCGGAGGCGACCTCACTGCTGCTGGCGGTGCGCGTCCTGCGCTCCGTGCTCGCCCCAGACGCGGCAGCGGCGCAGGTGCTGGCCTCCACCGAGACGGTCCTGTCCGACCTGCTGACCTCTGAGCGACCTGACGGGAAGGATGGTGGGAAAGACAGCGAGAGGGGGACTCAGGACCACGAGACGCACGGTCCCTGGGCGCCTGCGCCGGGAGGTGGTACGCGCACAGCAGACCAGGACCTGCCGGGCAAGCCCGAGGTCAGCCACTCGTCCCAGGTGCTGGCAGCGGTACGTGAGGCGCTGGAGCGGCGACGTCGCCTGCACCTGGTCTACGTCTCAGCCACGGACACCCGTTCCGAGCGCGACGTAGACCCTGTCGAGCTCACCAGCGACGGTACCTTCCTGAGGCTGCGCGGGTGGTGCCTGTCTGCCGGGGCGGAGCGTACCTTTCGCCTGGACCGGGTTCTGGCTGCCACGGTTCTTCCCGTCGCGGCCGACACCCCTGCCTCCTCCCGCGTCACCGACGGCGGGAACAGCGCGACGGCTCAGCCCCTGCCCCGTGCCGTCCTGGTCCTGCGCCCCTCCGGGCGCTGGCTGGTGGAGCAGGTCCCCTGCGACAGCGTCCAGGAACTGCCTGACGGGACAAACCGGGCAGAGGTGGAAGGCCGCGACCAGGTCTGGCTGACCAGCCTGGTCCTGTCCTGCGGAGCGCACCTGGTCAGCGTCGAGCCGCAGGAGCTCTTGAGCCAGGCCGCGGCCTCCGCGAACCAGGCACTGGAGTCCTACTACCGGCTCCTGCCTGACTTCCCGCACGGCGGTGACGTCAGTAGTGACGTCAGCGGTGACGTCAGCGGCGTGGGGCAGCAGGCTAGGAACGGTCGGCAGCAGGTGCCAGGGACGGGGGAGCGCGCGGAGGCAGAACGCACAGAAGGCGCACTAGAGCCTCGGCCGGGCAAGCGGTAGACTCCTACTGCCTCGCTTGGTCCTGGCTCGGGCCGGTCCGCCGCGACCTGGCCCGTCGGCATGCGGGTACACCAGCACGTCGGCCGCCTTCGGGCGCGAGCTTGAGCAGGCGGGCGCGAGTTCGTCAGAGGCAGGAGACAGCCATGGGAGCCTTGAGGCCTACGCACTGGGTCGTCCTCATCATCATCGTCATCCTCATCTTCGGAGCCAACCGGCTGCCCGACATCGCCAGGAGCGTCGGGCAGTCCATGAAGGTGTTCAGGAAGGAGGTCAAGGACCTCCGCGAAGATGAGGACAAGGACAGCGAGCCTGCCGCTCAGATCGAGCAGCCCCAGCAGGGTACCTACTTTACCCAGCCGACTCAGCCGGGGCAGTCTGCTGGCCACCAGGGCCAGCAGACCGGGTCCCGCCAGTAGCCGCCACCCTCTGCAGGTCGGCCCAGCCTGTGTCGGCGCCAGGTCGGCACGCCGCAGGTGTCGTACGTGGCCGTATGCGAGTGCCGTGGCCCCGCCTGGCGGGGCTACGGTGCCCGCGTGAACCAGAGCCAGCACTATCTACTCCAGCACACAGAGGACTCACGCGGTGCCCAAGCTTCCCAGGGTCTCCATGGCCCGACGCAAGGACAACCCCGAGGCGCGGATGTCGGTCGGGGAGCACCTGCGAGAACTGCGCAACCGCCTCATCATCTCTGTCATCGGGATCCTGGTGGGGGCGGTTGTTGGCTACCTGGCCTACGAGTGGGCCTTCAGCATCATCGCCTACCCGATCGAGAACGCCAACGCCAGGGGCGCGGACCTGGCCATCAACTTCAACACCGTGCTGGGTTCCTTCGACATGCGGATCCGGGTCTCCCTGTGGCTGGGGCTTATTCTCTCCTCACCCCTGTGGATGTATGAGTTCTGGGCCTTTGTCGGCCCGGGAATGACCCGCAGGGAGAAGATGTACACCTGGGCCTACGGCCTGGCTGGCCTCCTGCTGTTTGCCGCCGGGGTAGGGGTCGGTGTCTTCATCCTGCCGCACGCCGTGTGGATCCTCACCGGATTCATCCCCTCCTTCGTCACCGCCACCGGGCTTATCGACGCCAGCCTCTACCTGTCCTTCGTCATGCGACTGGTCCTGGTCTTCGGCCTGGCCTTCCTCCTGCCCGAGCTCATGGTGGCGCTCAATCAGCTGGGACTGGTGCGAGGCAGGACCCTGCTCAAGGGGTGGCGCTGGGCCGTGGTGGGCATCTTCGCCCTCATGGCAGTGGCAAACCCGCTGCCGGACCCATGGTCCATGATCTTTATGGCGCTGCCGATCTGTGGGCTGTACTTCCTGGCATGCTTCATTGCTGTGCACCACGACAAGCGCGTGGAGCGTCGGCGTGCCCGGCTTGACGCGGAGCTGGACGCTGCCCTGGCCGACTCCTAGAAGGCTGCCGGCTTGCTCCTGCCCGTATGGTGGCCAGGGCCTGGCAGCAGTGTCGGCAGGGAGACGTAGGGTAGTGCCCATGAGCTCGCCTGCAGAACGCTATGCTGACTCTCGACGCCGCCAGGCAGCGCTGCGCAGTGAGCTGGCCCGGTTCGTCTCGACCTGCCCCTTTCCGCTTGACGACTTCCAGGAGGAGGCCTGCTCGGCCCTGGAGCGAGGCGACGGCGTCCTCGTCGCCGCTCCGACGGGGGCTGGCAAGACCGTGGTCGGCGAGTTCGCGGTCCACCTGGGGCTGGCCCGGGGTCTCAAGACCTTCTACACCACCCCTATCAAGGCTCTGTCCAACCAGAAGTACCTGGACCTGGTCGAGCGCCACGGGGCGGACCGCGTCGGCCTGCTCACCGGTGACACCTCGGTCAACCCCCGCGCCCAGGTTGTCGTCATGACCACCGAGGTGCTGCGCAACATGCTCTACTCCGGCTCGCGCGACCTGGACCAGCTCGGGTACGTCGTCATGGATGAGGTCCACTACCTGGCTGACCGGTTCCGCGGCCCGGTGTGGGAGGAGGTGATGATCCACCTGGCGCCGCAGGTCCGAGTGGTCTCCCTGTCTGCCACGGTGTCCAACGCAGAGGAGTTCGGCGCCTGGCTGGGGGAGGTCCGAGGCTCGACGGCGGTCGTGGTCTCTGAGCACCGCCCTGTACCCCTCACCCAGCACATGATGGTAGGGGGTCGCATCCTTCCCCTGTATGCCTCCTCCGACTCACCAGACCCGGTCGCATACCTGGACGACAACCTGAATGAGGACCCCGGTGCCTCCGGTGGTGCCCCTACGGGCTCGCAGCCGCCCAGCCCGTCCGTCTCCCCGAAGGGAGCAGGAGAGGACAGCCCCCAGATCAATCCTGAGCTGCTCACAGCGGTGGACGCCGCCCGCCGGGCCACCACGCGGCCTGACTCCCGCAGCCTGGGGTACTCCTCGACAGGCCGGGCCTACCGTCCCCGGCGGGCAGGAGGGAGCCGGGTCCCGGGTCAGCGCCGGGGCGGTAGCGTACGGGAGAGGAGACGTCGCGACCGCGCAGGTGCCTCCCGGGCAGGACAGGGACAGGACCGCGGATACGGCCGCGAACGCAGCAGCCGTGACCGCGCATACGGCCGTGGCATCCGCCACGGCCGCCTGAGTCCTCCCTCACGTGTGGCTGTGGTGACAGCTCTTGAGCGGGCCCGGCTGCTGCCAGCCATCGTCTTCGTTTTCTCCCGGGCAGGCTGCGAGCAGGCTGTCAGCCAGGTCGTGGCCGCTGGAACCGTCCTGACCACGCAGAGCGAGGCTGAGCAGATCCGCCAGGTCATCGAGAGACGTACCGCGACCATCCCCTCCGCAGACCTAGACGTGCTCGGCTTCCACGCCTGGACACACGCCCTGGAGCGTGGCGTCGCGGCTCACCACGCGGGTCTGCTTCCAGTATTCAAGGAGACTGTCGAGGAACTCTTCAGCGCCGGCCTGGTCAAGGTCGTCTACGCAACCGAGACCCTGTCACTGGGCATCAACATGCCAGCGCGGACTGTCGTCCTGGAGTCCCTGCGCAAGTGGAACGGGTCCGCCCACGTTCCCCTCAGCCCCGGGGAGTACACCCAGCTCACTGGTCGCGCAGGACGACGAGGCATCGACGTGGAAGGGCATGCCGTGGTCCTGGCGGCTGACGACGTCGAGCCAGACACCGTCTCCTCACTGGCGTCACGCCGCACCTACCCGCTGGTCTCCGCCTTCAGGCCGACCTACAACATGGCAGTCAACCTCCTGGCTCGCACTTCCCGGACCAGGGCGCGAGAGATCCTGGAGTCCTCCTTCGCCCAGTTCCAGGCTGACCGCAGCGTGGTGGAGACCGCGGCCCAGATCCGCCGGAAGCGCCGTCGGCTTGAGGACCTGGAGCAGGCTATGACCTGCTCCCTCGGGGACTTTCGAGAGTACGCACGCCTGCGTCAGGACATCGCCGAGGCCGAGGCCGACCTCTCCCGTCAGGGGGCTGCTGCCCACCGCGCCGAGACAGCGCGGACGATGACCTCCCTGAGCAGGGGAGACGTCGTGACCTACCGCAAGGGTCGTCGTCACCTGCACGGAGTCGTGCTCGAGGTCGGTACCGACCGCAGCGGCACCCCGGCGCTGACAGTCGTGGGTGAGGACGGCCGCGTGCACACCCTGACGCCGGACACCTCCCCGCAGGGAGTGCTGCGTATCGGGCGGCTGCCGGTGGACCAGGGAACAGACCCGCGCAGCACCCGGGACCGCGAGCGGGTGGTCGGCAGACTGCGACACGCCCTGCGCGCAGGAGAGCTGGATACGGGGCGTCGCCCACATCGGTCACGTCCGGGTCGGGCACGCGCGCACGAAGACCGCGCAAATCAGGAGGACGCGGGAAACATAGCAGCCCGCATCGACCAGCTGCGTCAGCAGATGCGCAGCCACCCGTGCCACGGGTGCCCGGACAGGGAGGAGCACGCTCGTACAGGGCGCAGGTGGGCCAAGCAGCTCGCTGAGATCAATCGGCTCCATGCCCGGGTGGAGACCCGCACCGGCACCATCGCGCGTCTGTTCGACGCCGTGTGCCAGGTCCTGGTTGACCTGGGCTACCTGGAGCCGGTCGGAGGGCAGCACGAGCAGCTGCGTGTCACCGGTGCGGGCAGGCTCCTGGCCCGTATCTACGCTGAGCGGGACCTTCTTGTCGCCGAGTGCCTACGCACCGGGGTGTGGGAGAGCCTGGGGTCAGACGAGCTCGCGGCGGCGCTGAGTGCCTTCGTCTACGAGCCTCGTGTACCAGCCCGGCTGGTGGGCCCGCCCGTGGCGCCAGGATCGTCCCTGGGCCAGGCGCTGCGTGCCCAGCACAACGTGGCCCGACGTGTCAACGACCTGGAGCAGCTGGCAGGGATCGAGCCCTCCTCCGGGTCAGAGCCTGCTCTGGCCGGCTCCGTCCTGGCCTGGTGCCAGGGTGCAGACCTGGCTGAGGTCATGGACGGCGGCGAGCTGACCGCAGGGGACTTCGTACGCTGGTGCAAGCAGGTCCTGGACGTGGTCAGCCAGGTCGCCTCCCTACCGACCCTGTCGGCGGACCCGGCCCGGGCACAGGCAGTCAGGACCGTGTCCCAGCGTGCTGCTGAGGCGGCACGGGAGCTGGACCGGGGAGTCGTGGCGTGGTCGGGCGTGTAGCCGGGAACGTCAGGAGCCTGCTTCCGGTGCTCCTGGCCACGGCTGCAGGAGCGCTCACCTGGGCGGGCTTCCCCCCACTGGACCTGTGGCCCGCTGCCGTCGCAGGGCCGGGCGGGCTCATGGCCCTGACCCAGGGACGAGGTGCCTGGGCCGGAAGCGGGCTCGGACTGGCCTATGGGGTGGGTTTTTTTACGCCACTGTTGCACTTCACTGCCGTAGCCATGGGCAATCCCGTGGGCTGGAGTGCTCTTGTCGCCTTCGAGGCCCTCTACCTGGCGCTCCTAGGCAGTGCCTGGGCCACGGTCAGCCGCCTACCGCTCCTGGAGGAGTCCGGGGCGGTCTCGGGTGGGACCGACTCACCCGCGTGGGCTCGCCAAGTCCCGCTCCCGGCTGCGCGCGGGGTGCTTCGCGTGGTGGTCTTCGCCCTCCTGTGGGCAGGGACGGAGGAGCTGCGATCCTCCTGGCCCCTGGGAGGGTTCCCCTTCGGTCGGCTGGCCTTCGCCATGGCGGACGCACCGCTGCTGCCGACAGCCGCCTACGGTGGCAGCCTGGGTCTGAGCTTCCTGGTCGCCGCCGCCGGTGCCTGTGGGGCTGAGGCCCTGAGCGGGCTCAGGCGCGCACGCCTCCTGCCAGTGCTCGCTGGTAGTGCTGGTGCCGCGGTACTGGTCCTGGCCCCCGGTACTGCTGCCGCCTGGGCCTCCTCCGCGCTGCAGGCCCAGGACGAGGGCAGCGTCCGCATCGGTGCCGTCCAGGGCAATGTAGCCGAGGACTTTGAGGACGCCTTCGCCCGCGCCCTGGAGGTGACCAGTAACCACGCTGAGGCCACGCACCAGCTGGCAGCCGACGCGGGCGCCGGTAGCCTCGACCTGGTCGTCTGGCCGGAGAACGCGGCTGACCTGGACCCCCGGTCCCACGCCGCCAGTGCCGCCGTCGTCGATGACGCCGCACGTGCCGTCGGTACGCCCCTTCTCCTGGGAGCCGTCCCCTACGAGGACGGCGTGCGCTACAACGACCTCCTCGTCTGGACCGCAGGGAGGGAGCCGGGGACTACTACCGCAAGCACCGCCCTGTCCCCTTCGGGAGTACGTCCCGGCCCGTGACCTGGTGCGGCAGGTGACGACCCAGGTTGACCGCGTCAGCGTTGACCTGCTGCCTGGCACCGGCCCCCACACTCTCACGGCGCCAGCCGCTGCCCAGGACCGTGAGGTCACCCTGGCGGTGGGTATCTGTTTCGAGGTCGCCTACGACGACACGCTGCGCTCCGGGGTGCTCCAGGGCGGCCAGGCCATCATTATCCCACGAACAATGCCTCCTTCCTGCACTCGGGCGAGGCAGCCCAGCAGCTTGCCCAGGGACGGGTCCAGGCGGTCATCCACGGGCGCAGCCTGGTCCAGGTCTCCACCGTGGGGCACACGGCAGTCATCAGTCCCGACGGGGTGGTGCAGCAGGCCGTCGAGCCGTACACCCAGGCGAGCCTCGTGGCGGACGTCGGGCTGCGCGGCTCGGTGACTGTCGCGGACCGGCTCGGTGACTGGCCCGGGCGTGGCGTGCTCGGCCTGTCAGCGATCCTGGTCCTAGCAGGTATGGTGGGGGCGGCGCGCCACCGGGTGGCAGCGCCACGGCCGGGCTCCTGAGACCCCGGCTGCCGACCGGGCCGCTGTTCGGCCCTGCGTCACAGCCCTGCAAGCCACGCGCCGTTCTGGAGACACCCCGTGCTGACACTTGTCATCATCCCCACCTACAACGAGATCGACTCCCTGCCCACCACACTGGAGGGAATCAGGCACTACGTCCCGCAGGCACACGTCCTTGTCGTTGACGACGGCTCCCCGGACGGCACCGGCGACTACGCCGACGAGCGTTGCCAGACTGACGACCACGTCCACGTCCTGCACCGCTCGGGTAAGAACGGCCTGGGGCCCGCCTACCTGGCAGGCTTCTCCTGGGCACTGGCCTCTGGCTACGAGCTGCTGGTCGAGATGGATGCCGACGGCTCCCACAGGGCACAGGACCTGGCACTTCTTGTGCAGAGGGCGCAGATGGTCGATGAGCCTGACCTGGTGATCGGCTCGCGCTGGGTCTCCGGCGGGGCCACCCAGGGCTGGGACACAAGGCGGGTCGTGCTCTCACGTGCGGGCAACCTCTACATCAGCGCCATGCTGGGCATGCACGTCAGGGACGCGACAGCGGGGTTCCGGGTCTACCGCGCCTCCTTCCTGCAGGGGGTGGGCCTGGGAGAGGTCGAGGCTCTGGGCTACGGCTTCCAGGTCAACATGACCAAAATCATCGACGAGGCCGGAGGCAGCATCGTCGAGGTGCCCATCACCTTTGTGGAGCGACAGGCAGGACAGTCCAAGCTGTCCCGAGGGATCGTCACCGAGGAGTTGGCACTGGTCACACGCTGGGGCCTGGCCAGACGCAGCAGGCAGCTGCGCACGGCCATAGGCAGGGTGGCGCGAGCGGCCCGCTACAACCGCTCGCGATAGACCGCACCGCTGCGCAGCATCTCCAGGCGCTCGTCCAGCAGTGCCTGGAGCTCCTCTACCCCTCGGCGTTCCAGCAGCATGTCCCAGTGCGTACGCGGGATCTTGCGGGGGTCCTCAGAGTCAGACTCCTCGTCCTCCCCGCGCCGGGCCGCTGGCCTGCCGCACTCCGGGCATTCCCAGGAAGCAGGCACCTCCGCCTCGGTAGACATCGGAATCGTAGTGACGTGAGCCACTGGGCACTCATAGGTGACCATCATCCGCTCGGCGAACTCGACGCCGTCCTCCGACTCCATCGACTTCGCGCCAATGGTCATACCCCGTAGTGCTCGGTCTGCCATGTGCTGCCTTCTCCCGTCTGTCGCTGCTGCCGTGCCGTGGCTGGCAGGCACACCAGGTATCAACAGGGAGGTGCCCCAGATTGTTCCCGACGCCATCCGAACCCGGGTCCCGGACGGGCCGCCCTACTGGTCCTACCGAGGGCAGCCCCGACAGGTCACGGTGGGGCACCGTGCCCGGTGACCATGCAGCAGGACGGCACCACGGCACACACGGCATACTTAGCCCATGACCAAGCGCATCGGCATCCTGACAGCGGGCGGGGACGCCCCCGGCCTCAACGCGGCGATTCGGGGACTTGGCAAGGCCACGATCCAGGAGCACGGGTGGGAGCTAATCGGCTTCCGTGACGGGATGCGCGGACTCGCAGAGAACCGCTTCACCAGGCTGGACTCCTCGGCGCTGTCAGGCATCCTCACCACTGGCGGCACCATGCTGGGGACCAGCCGGGACAAGGTGCACCGCATGCTGGTTGACGGCGAGGTGCGGGACATGGTGCCCACCATCGTCGAGAACTACGAGAAGGACCAGCTTGACGCCCTGGTCTGCCTGGGAGGGGGCGGCACCGCCAAGAACGCCCGTAGGCTCATGGACGCGGGCCTCAACGTCGTCCACCTGCCCAAGACTATTGATAACGACATCGTCCACACCGACACGTCCTTCGGATTCGCCACGGCCCTGGAAATCGCCACCGAGGCGGTGGACCGCCTCCACTCCACCGCCCACTCCCACCACCGCATCATCCTCACCGAGATCATGGGTCACCGTGCTGGGTGGCTGGCGCTGGGCGCCGGTATAGCCGGAGGTGCCGACGTCATCCTGCTGCCTGAGATCCCCTACTCGGTGGAGGCCATCGCCAATAAGATCGAGCGACGCAGGGCGCACGGCTCCAGCTTCTCAGTGGTGGCGGTAGCCGAGGGCGCCCTGAGCCTGGCGGACTACCAGGAGCTGGAGCACGCCCGGGCACTGGTCAAGGACGCCTCCTCACCGCAGAGCAAGGCCGTGGCCAAGCGCGGGGTCAAGGCCCTGGAGGCCTCGCACCGCGCCAACACCTTCACCCTGGCCGAGCAGCTGGAGGCGGCTACCGGCCTGGAGGCCAGGGTGTCCATCCTGGGCTACGTGCAGCGAGGCGGGTCCCCGTGCGGGGCGGACCGTATGCTGGCAACTCGCCTGGGCGTCGCCGCCGCCAGCGCTATTGCCGAGGGCAGGTACGGGGTCATGGTCGCTGACCGGGGGCAGGGCACCGCCCTGGTCCCGCTCAAGGACGTCGCCGGGCACGTCAAGTACGTGCCAGCCGACCACGAGTGGATCCAGGCGGCCCGCGCCGTCGGGACAGCGCTGGGAGACTAGAGGCTCGTAAAAGTCGCAGCGGGAGCCGCCCCCGGCAGCGTGCGGCTCATGAGGGTCAGATCCAGGATCTGACCGAACTTCTCGCCAGCCTGGGGGATGGTGCCGACGACGGTAAAGCCGTGGCGCTGGTGCAGTCGCACAGAGACAGTGTTTCCTGCCTCAATGGCTGCCACTATGGTCCGGTCGCCCGCTTGCTGGCAGGCCGTGACGAGCGCGTCCAGAAGCCGACCACCCGTGCCCTGGCCCTGGGCAGCGGGGGAGAGGTAGACCGAGTCCTCCACCGTGCGCGCGTAGCCCTCATAGCTGCGCCACGGTGTGGCGACGGCAAACCCGAGGACCCGCGAGTCGCTGTCGGTGTCCTCGACGGCAACAAGAGCGGTACCTCGTGCAACCTGCGGCTCCAGCCAGGCAGCAGCCTCCTGCGGTGTCTGCTCACGGCTGGTCCAGATAGCCAGTGACTCCCGGACGGCGCGATTGCGGATCTCGCGCACAGCGGGGGAGTCTGACATGACGGCGGAGCGGATGCGGACAGGCTGAGTCACGGCGCCCACTCTAGGACCTGCTCCTACCTGCTCCAGGGACACGGCTGAGTAGCCTGACGCACCGCACCTGACCTACGGGTCCACGTCTGTGGCTGGCCGGGTAGGACTGCGTACGGGCTCTGTGCTAGAGGTGCCAGGTTCCCGGAAGCACGTCGGGGTCGTGGTTGGCGAGAACGCCCAGGCAGCGCGGGTCCTTCCTCACAGAGCGCACCCAGTCGAGAGAGCGCTGCGCCTGGTCGGCGTTGACAACGACGCTGGGACGCAGCCCCTCCTCGTAGGAGGCCTGCCCGTAGCTGGCGTCGGCACTGAGGAGCACAAACCTGCGGGGGTCATGCACCCCGGGAGCGTCGGCCCCGTTGGCCCATGTCTGCGGACCGGCGTCGACCTGCTGGTCCTGGGACCGCAGGACAGTGGCGCACATGCCGTGGGAGTGCCCGGGTAGGGAAACCATGACGAGGCTTGCGTCTCCGAAGACGTCATAGCCTGCGCCGAAGGGGCCGACGACGGTGTTCCATGAGAACGTGTCGATCTGCGCGTCCTTCCACTCGTGCCGGTGGTAGTGGAAGGGGTCGGTGTTACCTGCCTTCCACTCGGGCGCCGACACCAGGATGCGCGGCGCCTCCCTGAGGTGGGTCACGCCGTCGACATGGTCGCAGTGGAGGTGGCTCATAAGCACAAGATCCAGGTCCTGCGGACGGATGCCACGCTCCTCCAGCTGCTCGTGGATGGCAGCACCACTCGGCAACAGTATCTTGGTTATGGTGCGCTGAAAACGGATATTGGCAACCTGGCCCAGCAGCGTCCGGTTGTGGATGCTGAACCCGGCATCGATAAGGACAAGACCGTGGGGTCCCTCAATGAGATAGCAGGACACCGGGATCTCGACCAGGTGGCTGCGGCCCCGGCCGACGTGCGCCCAGGCGAGAGGGCTGTCGCTGTCACGGTAGTACGGGAGCGCCTCGTCAACGACGACCGAGCCCGTCCGTAGGACGGTCAGGGAGGTGGCCGACGTTGCTGCCGACCTGCTGGGGGACAAGATAGTGGATGTAGCAGTGGAGAGCATCAGGGCCTCTTTCCTGATTGACCGGTGCCAGAGGTCAGAGGCCGCCGCAAAGATCCTGGGACCTGTCTGCTCTTGGTCTCACAGGGAACAGGACGCGCAGTCCCCGGTAGCCGACGGGTACCCGGTCGCAAAAGAGACCCCGGACAGCCGTGGCCACCTGGCCCGACCACGTGAGGCGGGTACGGGACCAGGCAGGAGCAGTACCCCTGTCAGCCCATCAACGCGCCAATGACGTTACACCGGAACTGAAATAACATAACTTTGTCCGAGTACCGTAACGCGTATACGCAGTGACCTACTACACATATTAGTCACAATCTCCTCGCGTTCGCTCTCGGCAATGACAGAGTGGCCATGGTGTGGCCATGGTGTGGCCATGGTGTGGCCATGGTCTGGCCTAAGTCGCCCCGGCGGCTCGGCCTTGCGGTGGCGTCAAGGCGGCCTCAGGGTGCCACCCACCTGGAGGTGAGAGGCGGCCATTTGCCGCTGCCATCCGTCGTGCGCAGACGGCTCGGCAGCAGGGGTCCAGCGGGTGAGGTGAGTTCGCGCGTCCCGCCCTCTCCGCTCCCCGTCCACCTGATCCGATAATGTACATTATGTCATTATCGGAGCGACCGACGACCACATCCCTCCCGTCCGTCCCCGCCGACGCCGAAGCCGACGTACCGCCCCCTCGTGCACACGCTGACTCCCGGTCAGCGGCCCGACGCCACCCCGATGCCTGTCGTTCCTGACAGCCTCCCGCCCTCTGGTACGGAGGTTCTGCGTGCTCGGTCGTGTGCCCACCTCTCGGCTGTCGTGTCCTGACGGACGCCCAACAGATATCCGGTGTGCACCTGTAGCCCGCGCGACCGCAGTAACGTGTGTCCTGCGACGCTCAGCCGAGGGTCATCATCACAGGCCTCATCGCCACGGACCTTCGACGACCTCACAAGTCGTGTGACCACAGCACCAGCCACTACCGGCCAGTAGCAAGCCAGCCTGCCCCAAGGAGCTGCGATGTTTCTTGCGCTTCGCGAGATCCGCCACGAGCCGGGCCGCTTTGCACTGATCGTCGCCGTCATCACCCTGGTCTCCTACCTCACCTTCTTCCTCGCCTCCCTCGCCTCGGGACTGGCGTACTCATACAGGGCCGTTGTCGACGGGTGGGATGCGGGCACCATCCTGGTCACCGAGGCCTCCAACGAGAACCTCTCCGCCTCACGGCTGACCAGCTCCCAGGTCGCGGCCTGCTCGGCCCTGGCCGAGGAGGCCGGATCACAGGCGTCCTCGCTCGTCGCGGTCTCCGCTGTGGCTCAACCCAGCGTGGAGGTCGGCAAGGACTCGCAGACTAAGACGGACGTCTTTGCTTTTGGCCTCGACCTGGAGGGACCACTGAGCCCGACGGTTGTCTCTGGCAGGGAGATTGCCGACCCCGGTACGGAGGTCCTGGTCGACGAGACTCTCCAGGCCGAGGGCGTGACAACTGGGGACACCTTCCACCTCCTGGGGTCGGATCACACCTGGAGCGTGGTCGGCCTGACTCGGGGGACGACCTTTCAGGCCGCTCCCGTTGTCACCGTTGACGCTGCCGCTCTGCAGGAGTACGCGCCCCCGGGCCTCTCCCCCGCTGTCAGCGCCGTTGTCCTTACTGACAACGTGACGCAGGACCCCGCTACGGACACAGCCACCTCCGAGGCGGGTCTCACGAGCCTGACCAGCGAAGAGCTGATCCAGACCCTGCCCGGGTACGCGGCCCAGGTGCTGACCTTCTCGCTGATGATCGGTTCCCTCGTCGTCGTGGCCTCGGTAGTCCTGGCCATCTTTCTCTACGTGCTCACGCTCCAGAAGCGCCCTGCCCTAGGTATCCTCAAGGCCCGGGGCGTCCCGACAGGCTACTTGATCCGGTCTGGTGTCGTTCAGACAGTGGTTCTTGCTGCCTCTGGCGTGGTTCTGGGACTGTTGCTGGTTGTGGGCACTTCTCCCCTGCTTCCCAGCGCTGTCCCCTTTCTTCTGTCGCCGTGGCTTGATGCCGTTATCGCCGTGTTATTCGTTGTCGTCTCAGTTCTAGGAGGCGTTGTCTCGGTGAGGGTCGTGGCAGGAATTGATCCCGTGGAGGCTATCGCATGACCAGGGAGACTACCCGTGCCGCGGTGTCGCTAACAGGAGTCGCGCGAGACTTTCAGCAGGGTGATGAGACCATCCACGCCCTACGAGCAACCGACCTGGTCGTGGAAGCCGGCGAGGTCCTGGGCGTCCTAGGACCCTCCGGTTCCGGAAAATCTACTCTTCTCACGGTGATGGGGGGTCTTCGAGCACCGACCCGGGGCAGGGTAGAGATCGGTGGAAAACCGTTCTCGCGGCTTCCGGAGAAGAAACGTGCACAGCTGCGTAGGCAGCACCTGGGATTTGTCCTACAGGCGTCCGGACTTGTCCCGTTCCTGACCCTCACCGACCAGCTCGCCCTTCACGACAGGGTCCTTCGTCGCAGTACCAACCATGAACGGCGTGACTACCTCCTCGACTGCCTCGATATCACCCGGCGTAGCAACGCGTACCCGAGCCAGATGTCGGGAGGCGAGAGGCAACGAGCCGCCATTGCGGTAGCGCTCTACCACGACCCGGAAGTTATTCTGGCCGACGAGCCGACGGCGGCCCTGGACACCGACCGTGCCCAGGAGGTGGCTCGCCTGCTGGCTGACCAGACGCACAGGATGGGAAAGGCCACCGTGATGGTCACCCATGACGACCGCCTGCTACCCGTGTGCGACAGGGTCATGGTGATGCGTGACGGCGTCCTGAGCCCGCGTACGCCCTCGTGAGGCATCACTGCGATACTGTTCCGGTGGTGTGCTGATGTGCCCCGACACGTCCGCCTTAGCGCCTGGACGATGATTCCGCTTCCTGCTGTGACTGCCTGCTTTTCTGTCTCGGGCGTGTGCGCCTGAGCCGACCAGAAGCTCGTGCGGACTGGCAGCGTAATCCAATTGGGCCTGCTGACACCTACGTCATATGCTTCTCCTGTCAGGCCTACGTACTGTGAAGGAGGCGCTGTGCCTGCTCACCGCGAGCCGACCCTGGCTGACGTTGCCGAGGCAGCCGGCGTCTCTCTCACAACTGTCTCCCGGGTCCTCAATAACCGGGGCTATTTATCCCGGGAGACTCGTGACAGAGTGGCCGCTGCTGTCAGCAGGCTCGGCTACAGGCCGAACCAGGTCGCTCGTGCGCTGCACGGCAAGTCGACCCGGTCGGTCGGGCTCATCGTGCCGACGGTAAGACTCCCGTTCTTCGGAGAGCTTGCCGAGCACGTGGAGGACGCCCTGGCCAATCACGGCTACCGGACATTTATCTGCAACTCCATGGGAAAGGCAGACCGTGAACGAGGCTATCTCGACCTTCTGATCTCCCACCGCGTCGACGGCATTATCTCTGGTGCTCATAACGAGGATATCCCTGAGTACGACAAGGTACGCATGCCTCTTGTCACTATCGACCGGATGCTGTCGCCAACTATCCCTGACGTACACTGTGACAACGAGGAGGGTGGTCGTATCGCCACCACCCACCTACTGAGCCGGGGCGCCCGTCGTCCGGCTCTCCTGACGTCGCGGTCCGGAGCGCACAACATGCGCGAGGCCGGGTACCGCTCGGTGCTAGCCGAGGCCGGTATCGAGCCCGTGGTTCTGACAGCAGACTTCCACATCCCAGACGCCGAACGCCCTGGTGTGATCCGTAACCGCCTGGACGCTGTCGCGCCTATCATTGACGCGGTGTTCGCCACAGATGACCTCTCCGCGGCGGACGTCCTGGAGTGGGCGGCCTCGCAAGGCCTTGCCGTCCCGGAGGAGTTCAAGGTTGTGGGCTTTGACGGCACATCCGCCATGCGTCGTGCCGTCCCAGGCCTGACGACAGTCCAGCAGCCGATTGCCCGTATTGCGCACCGCGCCGTCCAGATCCTTCTTAGTCAGATTCACGGCAGCTATGTAGGCGGTTTTGAGGAGGAGCACGACGATCAGGTGCAGGTGGGTGACCTCGTCACCCCGCCCCTGGGTATTGCTCTGGTAGAAGGTCGCACTGCCTGAGGCCGGGATGCTGCAGGGATGGCTGCGCCGCGTCCTAAGGCTGCCGCAGCATCATGAGTCAGTGACGTTTTGAGAGCACACGTGCACGTTATGCGCTGTGGCTGGATGCATCCCTTCCGGGATGCATCCAGCCACAGCAAGTCAGGCAGACAGCGACGCCGACACCGCGACGCCGGGTGAGGGTCTTAGACGACCTCCACAGCACCTTCCTTCTCCTGGGCTGTCTCGCTGTCGTCGGAGACGGAGGGCGCGACATCATCCTCCGCCTCGGGATCGTTGCCGTCTGTGTCGCTCCCCTCGGAGGACGTCGTGGCAACCACAAACAGCTCGTCACCCCGCAGGAGGGTACCCGACCCCTTCTCCTCAATACCAGAGAAGCTGGCCGCGTTAGAGACGACGACCGGAGTCACCGTCTTGTAGCCCGCAGCCTTTACAGCAGACCAGTCAACCTCAACCAGAGGCATACCACGCAGGACCTTGTCCCCGACCTTCACCTTGGGGGTGAAGTGCTCCCCGTCAAGCTGAACGGTGTCCATACCCACGTGGACCAGCAGCTCGATACCGCTGACTGACCGTAGGCCGTAGGCGTGGCCAGTGGGGAAGGCGGCGATCACCTCTCCGTCAACAGGGGACACAACCGGCCCCTCAGCGGGTGATACAGCCATACCGGGACCCAGCATCCCGGAGGCAAAGGTTGCGTCCTCGACCTCGGACAGTGGCAGCGCCTGGCCCTGGATCGGTGAGGCGACAAGGAAGTCGTCAGCAGCGTCCTCAGAGAACTCGACCGCCTCAGCGTGCTCTGCCATGACCTCAGCCTCCAGCTCGGCCTCGTCCACGTCCTCGGCCTCATCCCCCGCAAGCGAGGCCCTTCCCCGAGTGGTGCCGTAGGCGAAGGCGGCGCCGAAGGCCAGGGCGAAGACAACCAGCTCGACAAAGACGTACCGGATGATGTCGTCAGGGACGATGGACACAAAACCGACGAAGCCGGCCGCCCCTAGGGCCTGGGAGTGGATGTCCAGCAGGGAGACGAGGGCGCCGCCGATGCCAGCAGCACCCAGACCGATGAAGAACGGCCACCGCAGACGCAGGTTGACACCGAAGATAGCGGGCTCGGTGATACCGAAGACGGCCGAGGCACCACCGGCACCGGCCAGACCCTTGAGCTTGGCGTCCTTGGTCAGGAAGAACACCGCAAGGGCCACAGCGCCCTGGGCCACGTTGGCCATGGAGGCGATGGGGAAGATGAAGGAGCCGGCACCACCCGTACGCATCTGGTCGATGAGAGGCAGCTCGACGGCGGGGAAGGACTGGTGCAGACCGGTCACGACGATCGGCGAGTACACCAGGCCGAACAGGAGGCCTCCCAGCGGACCGGCAGTGTTGTACAGCCACTGGAGCCCGGCAGTGATGCCGTCCGAGAGCTCACGGGTGAGCGGGCCGACGATGACAAAGGTCAGGAACCCGGTGACCAGTAGGGTGATAAGAGGCGTGAGGAGGAAGTCAGCGGTACCGGAGAGACGCTTGTGCAGCCACTTCTCAATAGCCGACATGATCCACACGACGCACAGCACCGGGATGACCATGGCCTGGTAGCCGATCTTGTCCACACTGAGGCCAAAGAGCTGCCAGGTCTCAATGGTTCCGGCCTCGGTGGCCGTCTGGATGTCGTAGGCGCTGGTCAGGCTGGTGGAGACCATCGCCGCACCCATGGCGGCGCCCAGGTACACGTTGCCTCCGAAGCGCTTGGCCGCAGAGAACCCGACCAGCACGGGCAGGAAGGCGAAGGCCGCCGATGACACGAGGTTGATGAGGTCGGCGTAGTCGCCCAGCCACGTATACCGGTCAGTGAGGCCGTACGTGGTGCCGTCGGCATTCTCAAAGAAGCCGGCCGTGAGCACGTTGTTGATGGCCATCATCAGACCGCCGGCGATCAGGGCGGGCAGGATCGGTACGAAGATGTCCGCGATCACCTTGATGAAGCGCGAGACCACGTTGCCGGACTTGGCGGCTTCCTGCTTGGCCTCGTCCTTGGAGACCTCCTTGACGCCACCGGTCTGGACCATCTGGTCGAAGACGATGTCCACATCTCCGGGACCGACGATGATCTGGAACATGCCGCCTGCGATAAAGGTCCCCTTGATGTCAGGGTCCTTGTCGAGGGCCTTCTGGTCTACCTTGTCCATGTCGTTGATGACAAGGCGAAGACGCGTAGCACAGTGCGCTGCCGCGTTGATGTTGTCGGCGCCACCGACGTATGTCAGGACGTCCTTCGCCACGCGGGCGTGATCCATTGCCACCCGGGGGTTCCTTTCTCGTTGACGGGACCGCTGTTCAGGGAGGGCTGAGGGAGCCCGGTTGGTTGGGATCGTCGCTGACTCCCGTTCGGTCCGCACCTATGTCAATCGATGGTCACACTACCGTGGACACCACTGTCGTGCAACCGGTAGGCAGCCTGGGACCGGGCTCTGGGAACAGCTCTGGGAACTGGTTTCTGCTGCTCCCAGGCCCAGGTCAGCGTGGAGCCGCTACGCCCTCGTGCAGGCGTAGGCTGCCGTCGACCAGCAGCCGGGCTCCGCCGACATCAACGCCGACGTGGTCGGCAGCAGTACCGCCAGGGCCGACGAAGCTGCGTAAGGTAAAGGCAAGGTCGCCGTCACCGACAAAGATCTCGGTCACGGAGCGGTCATGAAGGACCTCCAGGGCGGGAGCGCAGCCGGGAGGCAGGGAGACGGTGCGTCGCTGCCCGTGCTGGGTGTAGCGCGAGGTCGAGCGGTCAACGGTCAGGACGCCGTCCCCCAGCATGATGTCCACGTGGCTCGTCTCCGAGCCGATACGCAGCCCCCAGGTTCCTGAGGTCATATCCTCCTGGGCCTCCAGCCGCAGGTACCAGGACCTGCTACCCCCCAGCTCGGCCACGTCATGGCTTCCGGTCCCCAGCACGGCTCCCACCACGCTGGGGCGCGACGCGTGGTCGGCCCAGGGGACAGCAGGCCTCTGGACAAGGCGGCCCCCCGCAGGCTCAGCACCCGGGGCACGGTCAGGGTGTGCACCCAGCCGCCGGTACCACCGTCGGGCTCGATGGAGGGCTGGTCGTCCTCAGAGGCGTTTCCCGCCCAGCCCATCATGAGGACCGGGCCCGGCTCGCTGGGACGACGAGCAAAGACCTGGGGGCGTAGAACTCGAAGCCCCTGTCGACCTCGTAGAAGGTGCCGTCGCAGTCGCGCAGCTGCGTGCCCTCCAGGCGTCCTACGGTGTAGACGCAGGGGAAGATGTTCTCGAAGCCCTCCTGCTCAGGCCTGATCCCCTGGGGACAGAAGATGAGCACGTCGCGCTCCTCCCCGTGACCTCGTCACTCAGGCGCACGATCCCGGGGCACTCCCACATGTAGCCGAACCTGTCAAAGGCTCCCCCAGCCTGAGGGAAGGAGAGCTCACCCTCCCAGGCCCAGGTCACCAGGTCGTTGGAGCGGTAGACAACGGCAGCGCCGGTCTCGTCACGGCGCTGCGCCCCCACGAGCATCCTGTACTCACCCGGGCGGTCAGGGTCACGCACCACCATCGGGTCCCGGTAGTGGGCGGTGTAGCCCTCGGCGTGGACGGGGACAAGGGGGTTGTCCGGCCACTTGGTGAACGTCGCCAGGTCGGGGCTGGTGACCAGGCACTGGCTCGCTGTGCGCTCGTCTGTGACGGGATCCTTCAGGTTGCCGGTATAGAAGAGCTGGAACGGTGCCGCCGCTGGGCACTACCGACCTCCTCCTCGTCCAGGACGACGGCGTTGCCGGAGTAGGCGCCGGAGGCGTCGTAGGAGGAGTTGGGCACCACGGCCGGAGGGTGGTGCTCCCAGTGGGAGAGGTCGGTGGAGGAGGCGTGGCCCCAGTAGACGAGCTTGCGGTGGGGGTGGAAGGGCTGAACTGGTAGAAGACGTGAAATGTCCCGTCGTCGACCAGCAGGCCGTTAGGGTCGTTAAGGCGCCCCACGGGGGGCGCGACGTGGAAGATCGGGTAGTCAGGATCGCTGGATGCCCGTGAGGAGGCGACTGCGTCACGGGCCAGAGCCTTAAGGTCCTCATGCACGGAGAAAGGCTAGCAGCTGACGTTGCCCGGCGTGTGCCCGCAGGGGCAGGACACGAGGCGACGGAGGTGGGGCGTGGACCGGAGTCAGTGGAAGTACGGGATGATGAGCCAGATACCGTACAACGTGATGGCTCCTGCCAGAAGGAAGCAGGCGCCTGCACCCAGCTCGGCAGCCATGAGCCCCCTGGACCGGCTCTGCCGACGCCTGGCATGAGCCACGTCGAGAAGCCGGGCAGCCAGCGAGACGATCACGACGACAACGGCTGCGCCCAGGATCGTCACCACGGTGACCTGGGCCAGTGACGCCCAGTCGATCATCATGCGGCAGTCTCCTTCTCCGGGACTCGTCGCGAGTGGTCGGCTTCCCCAGCCAGCTCGCTCTTGACCTGGTCGACGGTGCGGGGCTTACGGACGAGCTCGGGGTCGGTCCGCCTGCCGACGACCACCTCGTCGGCGTCATTGACGTTGGAGAAGTCCACCCGGTGGTGGCTGGCCTGGCGAATAATCAGCAGCGCCCCGCACAGCAGCAGGAGAATAACCGCGACCGTACCCGCCACACCTCCGGCGACTGCGATGAAGGACGTCAGCGCCCCGACCACGCCCGCGCACGGCAGAGTCACGAGCCAGGCCGCACCCATCTTCGTGAAGGTGCTCCAGCGCACACTGGTGCCACGACCGATACCTGACCCCAGGATGGATCCGGTGCAGATATGGGTCGTGGACAGGGCGAAACCCAGGTGGGAGGACGCCAGGATGGCAACAGTGGAGGAGGTGTCCGCGGCAAAGCCCTGGGGGGACTCGATGTGGACCAGCCCCCGGCCCATGGTGCGCATGATCCTCCAGCCGCCGGAGTATGTTCCCAGCCCGATCGCCAGCCCTGCCGCCGCGATCACCCACCAGTAGGGGCCGGACCCCGGCGCCTGGTAGCCGCCGGCGACAAGTACCAGCGTGATGACCCCCATGGTCTTCTGGCCGTCAGAGGTGCCGTGAGCAAGGGCGACCATGGAGGCAGAGACGCGCTGGCCGCTGCGGAACACCGACTGGGAGAGGCGGCTCGTGGGACGCGCGAGCCGGTATGCCAGCCAGGTCGCCAGGGCAGCCGTGGCACCAGCGACGCACGGGGCGAGCAGGGCCGGCAGCATGACCTTGGACAGCACGGTCCCCCAGTGGACGCCCTGGCTGCCGGTGGCCACCATCACCGCGCCGATAAGCCCGCCGAACAGGGCGTGCGAGGAGGAGGACGGCAGACCGAACAGCCAGGTCAACAGGTTCCACAGGATGGCGCCTGCCAGGCCTGCCAGCACCATCTCCGGCGCCGCCTGTATCAGCGCGTCGTCGAACAGGCCGTGGGAGATCGTCCTGGCGACCTCGGTGGACAGGCAGGCCCCGACGACGTTGAGGACCGCGGCGAGGAGGACTGCCCTGCGCGGTGCCAGCGCACCGGTGGCTACCGAGGACGCCATCGCGTTGGACGAGTCATGGAACCCGTTGGTGAAGTCAAAGACGAGGGCCGCCACGATGACGACGACAACGATAAAGAGTGTGCTGCTCATGCCGTTTCCGGTCGAAGTCTGAAGGCTGGCGCCCCGCCTGCCAGTGATGACACCTCGGAGCGTATCCCGCCTGGGGTCGGTTGGGTCAACACAACCCGCCTACATTCTTACCTCTACAGGGGCGCGATCGCGAATGTTGCCGCCGTGTTCACGGACCTCCCCAGGCTCCCCGGTAGGCGGGCGGCCCGGTACGTGGGACCTCCCGCAGCTTTGTCGCTTACCACGATAGGGTCCTTCCCATGGCAGCGCACAGCGGACCCTCCCTTGGCACCACGCTTGAACCCCTCACGGACACCGACCTGGGGATCGACCTGGGCACTACCCGCACGGTTGTCGTGCGGGCCGACCGCGGTAACTACCCTGTCCTGGGCTTCGCCGACGAGCACGGCGACGACCACGACTTTCTCCCGTCACTGACAGCGCTGCATGAGGGACGTCTCATCCACGGCTTCGACGCTCGCGACGCCGCCCGTCATGGCGCCCCGCTGCTGCGCAGCCTCAAGAGGCTGCTCGCCTCCCCCACCATCACCGCATCCACCCCTGTCACCCTGGGTGACCGGCACCTGACCGTCCTGGAGGTCCTGACCGACTTCCTCCGTCACCTGAGAACGCGGCTGGAGTCGCTGGACATTGACGTGTCGCGGTCCCGCGTGGTCGTCGCCGTACCGGCCCACGCCTACGGTGGCCAGCGCCTGCTGACGCTGGAGGCCTTCCGGGCCGCAGGCTTCCGCGTCGCTGCCATGCTGAACGAGCCCAGTGCAGCCGGCTTCGAGTACACCCACCGCAAGGCCACGACAGTCTCCTCCAGGCGGACTCGTGTCCTGGTCTACGACCTGGGCGGCGGGACCTTTGACACGTCTCTGGTCGACGTGGTCGGCACCTCGCACGAGGTCCTGGCCTCCCATGGTCTGGGTGACCTCGGCGGTGACGACGTGGACCTGGTGACGGCATCCATGGTGCTGGAACGAGCCGGGGTCGCTGAGGAGGACCTCTCCCCCGCCGAGCTCGACGAGCTGCTGGAGCAGTGCCGCGACGCGAAGGAGCGCCTGACTCCCCAGAGCCGTCGGCTGGTGGCGGTGCTGCGCGGGCAGGACGTCGTCATCCCGGTGCCAGAGCTCTACCGGGCGTGCACCCCGCTGGTGGAGCGCTCCCTGGCCATGATGTCTCCCCTGGTGGGGCGGCTTGATGACGGCACCCCCGACCTGACTGACATTGCCGGCGTCTACCTGGTGGGTGGGGCGTCAGGTCTTCCCCTGGTGCCTCGGCTCTTGCGGGAGCGCTTCGGCCGACGTGTGCACCGCTCCCCCTACCCGGGCGCCTCAACGGCAATCGGCCTGGCTATCGCCGCGGACCGCACCAGCGACTACGACCTCACCGACCGGCTCTCACGGGGCTTCGGGGTGTTCCGGGAGGCCGACGGCGGCAGCCGTCTTGTCTTCGACTCGATACTCAGCCCCGACTCCGTGCAGGCCTCTCCGGGCGGACGCGAGGGCACGGTCATCACCCGGGAGTACGAGGCGGCCCACAACATCGGCTGGTTCCGCTTCGTGGAGTGCGCCGGGGTCGACGACTCCGGTGAGCCGCGTGGCGAGATCGCTCCCTACCAAGACATCGTCTTTCCCTTTGAGCAGGGGCTCCGGGAGGAGGAGGACTTGCGTCGCCTCCCGGTGGAGCGCCGGGACCACGGTCCTCGGGTCCAAGAGCACTACCGCATTGATGAGAACGGCCTGGTGCGCGTCACGATCACCGACCTGACTGACGGCTACAGCCGCCACTATGTGCTGGGGCACCGCACGGACGACGTTGACACGCTTCCACGCGAGCAAACCACCTGAGCAACGGCGGCCGGGCACCCGGCCGGATGCTTGTCTCAGGCCTGGGCCGCGTCTGAGACCTGGGTCAGAAGGCGAGCCTCCTCCTCGTCCAGCTGCAGGCTGAGCGCGGGGAGGATGGCTCGCAACTGGTCCAGGTTCCTGGCCGAGGGCAAGGGAGCAGTGACTCCAGGGCGGTCACGCAGCCAGGCCAGGGCCACGGCGGCAGGCTCCACCTTGTGCCTGTCGCCGATGTCAGTCAGTACGTCGACAACGGCAAAGCAGTCCTCGCGCAGGTAGCCTGACACCATTGCTGCGCGGTCTCCGTGTGTCACCTGGCCGCGTCGGTACTTGCCGGTAAGGAATCCCGCTGCCAGAGGGAAGTAAGGAAGCAGGGCCATGCCGTGGGACGCCGCCACCTCTCCCCTGCCGCCGACGCCCTCCACCTCGCTGCGGTGCAGCAGGTTGTAGTGGGGCTGGAGCGCGACCGGAGCGGCGCAGCCCAGTCTCGACGCAGTGCGCACCCACTGCTCGATACGTTGCGGCGTATAGTTGGACAGCCCGACGTGGCGCACCATGCCCGAGCTCCGAAGCTCCTCAAAGACGCTGACCGTCTCTTCGAGGGGGGTGTCGGGGTCGTCAAAGTGGGCGTAGTACAGGTCCACGAAGTCGGTTCCCAGCCTCTCCAGGGACTCTTCCAACGCCTGACGGACATTGGCAGGAGCCAGCCCCTCACGCCCCGGCTTGGTGGAGACCTTGGTGGCGATGACGACGTCGTCACGGCACCCGCGGGACTCCAGCCAGGAGCCGATGACGGACTCCGACTCCCCGCCGACATGACCAGGCGCCCAGTAGGAGTAGCCGTCGGCGGTGTCGATGAGACGACCTCCAGCAGCGACAAAGGCGTCAAGGACAGCGTGCGACGTGGCCTCGTCCGCAGTCCAGCCGAAGACGTTGCCCCCCAGTCCTAGAGGGCCTACGTCCAAGTCAGCGATCATGTGACTCATGCGTCCTCCCGGTCGATAGGTGGGACCCACTCGGCGGTCCCGACAATATCAGGAGACAGGTAGGTGCGCGCAGCGCTCACACTGCGCGGTCCCTCCTGGCGGCGCGGCGCCTGGCCAGCTCGTCCTCAACAGCAGGTGCCTCGGCCGCGTGGTCCACCGGCAGCTGGGCCAGCGTCCCCTCGACCTCGTGCCACACCCGCCCCACGGCGATGCCGAAGACTCCCTGCCCCCCGGCAACCAGGTCAATGACCTCCTCGGCCGAGGTGCACTCGTAGACGGAGGCCCCGTCACTCATGAGCGTCAGGGAGGACAGGTCCTCGACACCCCGCAGGTGGAGGGTCTTGACAGCCGAGCGGATCTGCTGAAGGGACACCCCCGTGTCCAGAAGGCGCTTGACGATCTTGAGGACCAGGATGTCCCTGAAGGAGTAGAGCCGCTGGGAGCCTGAACCCTTGGCCCCGCGCACGGAGGGTTCCACCAGCCCGGTTCGGGCCCAGTAGTCGAGCTGGCGGTAGGTGATGCCTGCTGCCCGGCAGGCTACGGGCCCCCGGTAGCCGGAGTCGGCCTCCAGGTGCTGAAGCGGGTCACCGAAGAGCATGCCCTGGATGCGGTGGGGCGGTGGTACCGCGGCACTGGCTTCGTTGACGCTCACTTGCCTGCTCCTGTCGGGTTCGAGATGACTGCGCGGACTACGCTCTTGGTGGGCTGCTGTGATGGGGGCGGCTGGTTCCTGGTAGCCACAGGGACACGATAGATCCCGCCGGGTCGATGCTCAATGACGGCCACGCCCTGTCGGGAGACAGCTGGGATGTCAATCTTGGGATGAGGTTGAGGAAAAAGGCGGGAACTCTGGTCCCAGGCGCGGGCGGTTCCACGAACCAACAGTTTCAGAGCCCCAGAGTGGGACATACCACACAAGGGCGGCACACCTGTCACACCAGCCCCACGGAGTAGTGCAGGTGGCGGGTCATCCAGCGGCGGTCCCGCACGGCCCTGGCACGCGGGTAGGCCAGCCTCAGGACAGCGTGTCGACAGCACGGTGCAGGAGCACATCGTGCAGCTCCCCCACGAGGTCAGCCAGGGTTCGGGCCGACTCCTCCCCGGCGTCGCGGGACCGGGACCGCCGGGGAGTGACAGCCTGGTCGATGGCGTCGGCCTCACGCTCAGCAGCGCTACGCACCGACCGCAGGTTACGCAGCGGGATGCCAAGTCGGGTGATCTCCAGGGCCAGTCGCACGGTCCGCAGGCTGCCTGAGGAATAGAGGCCACGTGCGTCAGGGCTGATCAGGCCGACGGCGACAAGCTCGTCAACCTGGGACTCCCGGGCACCTGACAGCGCCAGGAGAGACTCAAGATCCATGGGGCCGGAGTCGACGAGCCTGCCGTCACGCGCCACGACCCGCGCCACCGGGGAGACCGGGGCGGTGGCGGCGCCAGCGTCCAGCTCGGCCAGACGCTGCCTGATGACGCTCAAGGGCAGGTACTCGTCACGCTGGGCACGCAGCGAGTACCTGAGCCGCTCGATGTCCGCCTGGGAATAGCGGCGGTACCCGTTGCCGACGCGGTACGGGGAGATCAGCCCCGCACCCTCCAGGTACCGGAGCTTGGAGATGGACAACGCGGGGAACTCCGGCCTCAGGGCATCAACGACCTGGCCGATCTTCATCTCCGGCCTCCGGGACATCCCGTGCGGCCACGTCCCGGAGGTCTCAGGTACGGGAGGCTCCAAGGAGGAGGCAGAGTCCTCCCCGTCCCTCCTGCCACTGGCCCTCGCAGAGGACACGGTCACTGCGCAGCTGCAGCCTGCTGGGGACCGGGGTGATACGTCATACGGTACTTGCCGATCTGCACCTCGTCCCCCGCCTGGAGGACTACCTGCTCCACGCGGGTACGGTTCACGTAGGTGCCGTTGAGGGAGCCCGAGTCCCGGACGCCGTAGCCGCCCTCTGGCAGGGAGGAGAACACCGCGTGCTTGCGGGAGACGGTGACGTCGTCCAGGAAGATATCGGCACGGGGGTGACGTCCCACGGTTGTCTCCGCGGCATCCAGCAGGAAGCGGGCACCCGTCGTCGGTCCGTGGTGCACAAGCAGCAGCGCAGTCCCCGGGGGCAGGGCGGCAATTGCGGCAGCATCCTGCTGGTTCAGCCCGGTCAGCGGGGAGGGTGACGCGGGACTGGCGTCAACAGCCCCAAAGGCCTGGGTGGAGGAGGGATCCTGCTCGATCGGCGTGCTCGACATACCTGCCCCTCTTGGTCGTTGCGGCGCCCGGTGCGCCGCCTCAGGAACCACCATACCGTTATCGGCAGGCACGTCGAGGCCGACAATCCCGGGGTGCTGGCAGGAACCTGGCGACACGAGTGTGGTCCCGGTCCCGCGTCTCCTGCTGCAGCCCCCGTGGTACCGCCCGACAGGTCCTCGGCGGCCCCAAGAGCTCCCGGGCAACAACTGCGCTGCCCACCGTGGCCGTCCCAGGCCGGGCTAGCCGTCGGTCACCAGGAACTCATCAGGTCCACTTCTCCTCCTGGCGGCCCTCAGTAGCCCACAGGGTGTGGTACACGCCTGCGGGATCATCCACCCGATGGTAGGTGTGGGAGCCGAAGAAGTCCCGCTGGGCCTGGATGAGCGCGGCAGGAAGCCGAGGCGCACGCAACTGGTCGACATAGGCCAGTGACGCGGCAAAAGCCGGCGCAGCCGTGCCGGACAGGGCCGCGGTGGCCACGACCTGTCGCCACGCGGGCAGGACGGAGGCCAGCGCCCGGGAGAAGACCGGTGCGGTCAGGAGGCTAGCCATCTGGGGGTCCTCCTGGTAGGCCCGGGCGATATCGTCCAGGAAGCGTGCCCGGATGATGCAGCCTGCCCTCCAGATCCTGGCCATGTCACTGAGCACGATGTCCCAGCCGAACCGCTGCGAGGCGGTAGCGATCTCGTCAAAGCCCTGGGCGTAGGCAGCGATCTTGGAGCCGTAGAGAGCCTGCCTGACAGAGTCGATGAAAGCCTGCCGCTCAGCGCCCTGCAGCGGCGCAGACGTAGTCCCGGGGCCGAGTCCTACCGCTCGCACCGCGGCACGCGCCTGGTTCGAGGCAGAGGCGGCACGGGCAAAGGTCGCCTCAGCGATAGCCGGGACAGCCACGCCCAGCTCCAGGGCGGTCTGCGTGGTCCACACCCCAGTGCCCTTCTGCCCGGCAGCATCCACGACGACGTCGACAAAGGGCTGCCCGGTGGCGGGATCCACGTGGGATAGCACCTCGCTGGTGACGTCGATGAGGTAGGAGTCGAGCTCGGAGTCCTTCCAGCCGCGGAAGACCTCGGCGATCTCTGGCACGGTCAGGCCTCCCACGTGGCGCAGCAGGTCATAGGCCTCGGCAATGAGCTGCATGTCGGCGTACTCAATGCCGTTGTGGACCATCTTGACAAAGTGCCCCGCACCGTCCGGACCCACGTGCGTGCAGCAGGGGCGCCACCGGCGTCGGCGGCGATCGACTCCAGCATCGGTCCCAGCCGCCGGTAGGACTCCTTGGTGCCTCCCGGCATGATGGAGGGACCGAGCAGCGCCCCCTCCTGGCCGCCGGAGACACCCATGCCCACGAAGTGCAGCCCTCGGGAGCGCAAGGCCTCCTCACGCCGCCGGGTGTCGGTGTAGAGGGTGTTGCCTGCGTCGACGATGATGTCACCGGGGTCCATGAGGTCGGCGAGCTCAGAGACGACCTCCTCGGTGGCCGTCCCCGCCTGGACCATGATAATTGCCACGCGCGGGACGCGCAGAGAGGCGACGAAGTCGCGGAGCCTGCTTGCGGGGACGAAGCCCCCCTCGGAGCCGTGAGCGTCCATGAGGCGCTCGGTACGCGCCACAGTGCGGTTGAACAGGGCTACGGCGTGGCCGTGACGGGCTAGGTTGCGGGCCAGGTTCGCACCCATCACCCCCAGTCCGAAGACGCCGATGTCGGCTGAGGCCGGTGCAGGAGTGAAGTCAGTCATGCGGTGCGTCTCCTCGCTCTCCCCATACGGGTCGTCTCTCAAGATGATACGGAAAAGTATGGTCCGGCCGCAGTCCGGGCGCCTGGTGCTGCAGGGCCAGTCTCCACAGGCACGGGACAGCTCCGGCGGCTACCGTCGCCAGACGATATAGTAGTGGCGGTCATCGTCGGGGGTGCCCGGGAGATCATCCCCGGGAGATCATCGCGGCGGTGTCCCGGTATCGCCTCCTCGTCGGCCCGGGTCGGCGGGAACCTGCGATGTCATCCCCCGATCTCAGGAAGGCTCGCGTGCCCGTTTCTGACTCCTCCGGCTCCTCGCCGCTGATGTCGCGTCTCTCACCGTCGGCGCCCAACCCGCTGCTCGAGGCCCGCGACCTGCGTCTGCCTCGCATCGCTGACCCCTGTGTCCTCGTGATGTTCGGCATCACTGGTGACCTGGCGCGTCACAAGCTTCTCCCCGCCGTCTACGACCTGGCGAACCGGGGCCTGCTGTCCCCCCGGTTCTGCTTGGTGGGAGTGGGCCGCCGTCCCTGGGGCGACGAGAGCATGCGTCGCTACGTGAAGCAGGCCGCCCGCTCCGGGGCCAGGACGCCGTGGCGGCCGGCGATTTGGGAGCAGCTTGCCGCCGGGATGCGCTTTGTGGAGTTCTCCTCCTTCGAGGACGACGTCGCCTACCAGAGCCTCACCGACGTCGTCACCAGCCTGGACGCCTCCCGGGGCACTGGGGGCAACCGGGCCTTCTACCTGTCGATCCCCCCGGGCTGGTTCCCTGCTGTCACTGAGCGTATCGCTCGCTCCGGGCTGGTGGACGAGGCTGTCGGCTCCTGGCGCCGCGTGGTCGTTGAAAAGCCTTTCGGGCACGACCGGGCCTCGGCCAGGAAGCTGGACGAACTCGTAGGCAGGATCGTGCGGCCCGACGACGTCTTCCGTGTGGACCACTACCTGGGCAAGGAGACTGTCCAGAACATCCTGGCGCTGAGGTTCGCCAACACGATGCTCGAGCCGCTGTGGAACCAGCGCTATGTAGACCACGTCCAGGTCACTATGGCTGAGGATATTGGCATCGGGACCCGGGCCGGCTACTACGACATGATCGGTTCGGCACGTGACGTCATCCAGAACCACCTGCTTCAGCTCCTCGCCCTGACCGCCATGGAGGAGCCGACCTCCATGGAGGCCCACGCCGTCAGGACGGAGAAGGAGAAGGTCCTGGACGCGGTCCGCCTGGAGCGCGACGGCGTGCTGGACCTGGGACTGAGCACGGCCAGGGGTCGGTACGGGGTCGGGTTCCAGGGAGGCCAGCGGGTCCGCAGCTACCTGGAGGAGGATGGCGTCGCCCCTGGCTCACGTACGGAGACCTATGCCGCGGTGCGTCTGGAGATCGCCAACCGGCGGTGGGCAGGAGTCCCCTTTTACCTGCGTGCAGGCAAGCGACTGGCCCGTCGCGTGACCGAGGTAGCCGTCGTCTTCAAGCAGCCGCCGTTCCTGCCCTTTGGCCAGGCGGCTACCGCTGGCCTGGGGGCCAACACGATCGTGCTGCGTATCCAGCCTGACGAGGGGATCACCCTGCGGCTGGCCTCTAAGGTTCCCGGAACGCAGATGGAGCTGCGCGACGTCACCATGGACTTTGGCTACGGCGCCTCCTTCAACGAGGAGTCTCCGGAGGCCTATGAGCGCCTCATCCTGGACGCGCTCCTGGGTGACGCCCCGCTCTTCCCCCACCAGCGCGAGGTGGATCTCTCCTGGAGGATCCTGGACCCTGTCATCGAGCACTGGGCGTCCTCGGGCGTTCCCGAGGAGTACCGGCCCGGGTCCTGGGGCCCCTCCAGCGCCCACGACCTGCTGGCCCGTGACGGCCGTACCTGGAGGCGTTCATGATCACGACACTTACTGCCACGACAACCTCCGAGGTCGTCGCCCAGGTCATGAAGCAGGAGGGGTCCTCCGGGTCCTCACGAGTCCTCACCCTGGTGATCTCCACCAGTCCCGAGGGCTGGAGGAAGCCCTGTGCGCTGCCCACGGCGCCAGCCTCGACCACCCCTGCCGGATTATCGCCGTGGTCGTCCCGCCCGCCGGTACTTCCCCCACGCGGAGTCCCGCACAGACATAGGCACGGAGGCAGGGGGCCACGGGCACGCCTCCGCCGAGGGGCACCTGGACGCCCAGGTCCGGGTGGGCCACGACGCCGGCGCGGGCGAGACAATCGTGCTCTTCCCTGGGGCGAGGCCGCCGAGCACACCGACACCCTGGTGGTGCCCTTTCTTCTGCCGGACACACCCGTCGTGGTGTGGTGGCCGTGGGAGGTGCCCACAGTCCCGGCCGAGGACCCCTGGGGCTTCTGGCCACGACCCGGATCACCAACACTCCTTCCCAGAAGGACCCGGCTGCCGCACTGGCCGCCCTGGCCCCGGTGTCCGTGCGAGGTGACATCGACCTGGCCTGGACACGGATCACCCTGTGGCGGGCCATGGTGGCCTCCACGCTCGACTCTACGGTGCGCTCAGGAGCCCTCCGTAGTATCCAGGTAGTGGGTGAGCCCAGGAACTCCTCGGTCCGTCTCATGGAGACCTGGCTACGTCTGCGCCTGGGAGTGGAGGCCACCAGGCGCGACGATCCGGGAACCAGGGGAATTGCCTCGATCACGGCTGGTACGCCGGACGGTGACATCGTCATTGCCCGCCACGATCACGACCGGGTGACGGTCACACGTCCTGGCTGGGCAGAGCCCCAGGTGGTAACCATGGAGCGCCGCGAGCCGGTGGCGACCCTCAATGAGGAGCTGCGGCGCCTGACCCCGGACCTTGTCTACCAGGAGGTCCTCACCGCCTTCGGCAAGGACGCCTCAGCCCCTGCAACGCCGTAGCCCGGCCTGCTACCTGCTCAACCGCCCCGCTCCGCTAGGAGGACAACAGTGGTCCAAGATGACAGCAAATCCGCCGCGACACAGGGGGATGCACGCAGCACCCTTGAGGCCGCGGCACGCAGGCTGGCGCGGCCGACCCTCCAGGTCAGTGACTCCCTCTCCCAGGCTGCAGCGAGCGCCGCGGCCGATACCGTCCGCACCCTGGCGGAAGCGGTCGCTGCGCGAGGAACAGCTCACCTGGCGCTTACAGGAGGCTCAGGAGGCGTGGCCCTGGCTGACCACCTGGCCCAGGAGCTGGCCAGGGAGCCGACCCAGGTACGTGAGGCGGTGCACCTGTGGTTCGGTGACGAGCGCTTCGTGCCCGTCTCCGACCCCGAGCGCAACGACCTGCTGGCAGCACCGTTGGTCCGCGTCGGTGTGCCGGACAGCCACGTCCACCACCTGCCTGGTCCCGAGACCGTCAGCAGCCTGGACTCCGCCACGGACCTGCTGACGCAGGACCTGAGGGCGCACCATCTGGACTATGAGCCCTTCGACCTCATCCACCTGGGGCTGGGTCCTGACGCCCACGTATGCTCCTTGTTTCCAGGTCACCCGGCCGCGCTGACCACCGGGCGTTCCGCAGTGGCGGTGCGTGAGTCCCCCAAGCCTCCGCCGCAGCGTTGCTCGCTGACCTTCGAGGTCCTGCACCGTGCACGTCACGTCATGGTGGTGGCCGGCGGGCAGGGTAAGGCGGAGGCAGTCACCCGAAGCCTGGGCGCCATAGACGTTGTCACTGCTCCCGCCTCTTGTGCCCGGGGGAAGCGGACAACCTGGTACCTCGACGTCCAGGCTGCTTCAGGACTCGGTGACATCCAGCCGACGACCAGAGCCTGACGGTCACAGGTGCGCAAGGACAGCAACGACAGGGTTAGCAGGGTCGCTGCCTCTCAGCGACCTGCCACGCTCGTCAGGGCTCTGGCCGCTGCCAGCGTGGTGGCGGCGATGTGCTCCCCTGTGACGGGGTATCCCGGCACAGGGCCGTGGGCCGCAGCCGCCGCTACCGCCCCTGAGACCCAGGTGCCCTGGGACGACCGGGATGCCCTCGTGCTGGACACGAGCGAGGCTCTGGCAGCTCTTGACAGCCTGCCTGAGGACTCCCCTGCCGAGCAGTCCTGGGCAGAGGGCGGCTCACGCACGGGCTGGTTCGGTGAGGCGTGGTCCGATGTGGACGGTGACGGCTGCGACACCCGTAACGAGATCCTGGCCCGGGACCTCATCGACCTTGACTTCTCCCGCGCTCCGGGCCTACAGAGCCAGGAAGAGGGGCATGGTGAAGGAGCGTCGGTGTGCCCCGACGCCACGGTGTGGTCGGCAACCCTTCACGACCCGTACACAGGGGCGGAGGTCTCCTTTGAACGCGGACAGGACACCTCGTCTGCGGTACAGATTGACCACGTGGTACCGCTCAACTACCTCTATGCTCACGGAGCCTGGCAGTGGGACCAGCGTACCCGGGTACTGGTAGCCAACGACCCGCTGAACCTGCTGGCTGTGGACGGGCAGGCCAACCAGGAAAAGGGGGCCTGCGGACCCGCCACCTGTCCGGTTGGGTCCACTGAGACCGGCTCCTGGCTCACCGACGCGGACGGAGGCTGGTGGCCGCGCCGTGAGTATCGCTGCGAGTACGCGCGGCGCTTCGTCTCGGTCTCCTCCGAGTACGGGCTGGGACTACCTGATGCTGACAAGGACGCGCTACGGGCTGCGTTGTCTGACTGCCTCGCTGGTGGTGACGGCGCTCCCTCCGTCCTGGAGCAGACCGTTGAGTCGGCGCGGGACATCGGCACCGAGATCCTCCACCGCCCGTGGTACTCGGTGCTTGCTGCTGCAGGCGCGGCTCTTGCGGGCTGGGGCCTGGTGACCCGGAGCCTGGCGAGGGCCAGCCGTCGTCGTACCAGGACGTCGTCGCAACAACGGGCACAACGTCGACGGGCACGGCGTCGTCGCGGCCGCTGACAGCGCGAGATGGCTGCCAGTGCAGGTACCAGCGACAGGTACCGGCAGGGGTGGCGGACGCCGTGCTCGGAGACGCATCCTTCTCTTGCCACTGTCCCAGCCGATGCCCGACCCTGGGCTGGGACCGGCACGGCAGGGAGCCGGGAGACTAGAATTGACCCTGATGACTCGCGCTTCAGCACACAGGCACGGCCCGGCAAAGGTTCCTCGGCAGGCAGAGGAGGGCGACCCGACCTCAGTCCGTGTCGACGTGTGGCTGTGGAGTGTCAGACAGGTCAGGTCGCGGTCCGCTGCCACCGCCGCGTGCCGGGCCGGACACGTCCGCGTCAACGGCGACACCGCCAAGCCCTCCCAACACCTCGCGGTCGGGGACGAGGTTCGCCTGCGTGTCAACGGCTTTGACCGCTATCTTCGGGTCGAGCGCATCCTGGTCAAGCGCGTGGGTGCGCAGGTGGCACGTACGGCTTTCACCGACTTCTCCCCGCCCAGGCCCTCCCCCTTGGACGCTCCGGCAGCAGTAGTCCGCAGCCGGGGCGCTGGTCGGCCTACCAAGAAGGAGCGCCGCCAGCTTGACGCCCTCATGGGAGGTGGTCGTCGCAGAAGTACCACGTCTGCTCGCGACGACTCCGAGGCGTAGCCGGAAGTCATCAGCCGGCAGCTCCGCGCCCCTGCGTTCCTCGGAGCACTGCAGACCACCGCCTGTTCCTGTCCTGGCCCGCAGGACCCTCCCGAGCCCTTCCTGGCAGTGTGGTCGCACCCGGTTCAGGTGTCGCGACGGACCCGGGAGAGAAGCTCGTAGACCGTACGCAGGACGCCGTCCTCGGTGTGAGCGGGAGCGACGTGCGTGGCCACGGCACGAACCCCGGGATGCGCGTTACGCATCGCAAATCCCAGCGCAGCGTGCTCGTAGAGGTCGAGGTCGTTAAGGTAGTCGCCGAAGACCGCTGTCTGCTCTGGCGTCACTCCCAGACGGTTCTGCAAGGCGCGCAGAGCCCTTCCCTTGGAGACCTGGAAGGACATCATGTCCACCCAGTGCTGCCCTGAGACCACAGTCTGAGTCCCGGGAACAGCGGCTGCCAGCATCTGCGAGCTCCCGTCCTCAACGTCGCCGAAGTCAAAGACGGCTACTTTCAGGACGGAGTCCAAGCAGACCGACATGAGGTCGTCCACGACCTCCAGCTCCTTGTAGTAGAGGCTCACCTGCTCCAGGAAAGCCGGGTCCTGGCGCTCGATATAGGCACAGTGCTTGCACGCCAGCACCGCCCCCACGTCGTAGCTGTCGATACGCAGGTCCCTGACAGTGGTGATGGCAGCAGCCGCCTCCCGGGCACTGATGGTGTCAGAGTGAATCTCCTCCTGCCCCTGGACCACCAGGGCCCCGTTCTCTGCGATCACAGGACTGTCATCCACCTCTGGACCCAGGACGGAGCGGAGGTTAGCCAGCTGACGTCCCGACGCAGGAGCAAAGGTGACGCCGCTCGCCCGCATGTCGGACACGGCCTGAGCAAATCCAGGTGGAACTCTCCCCTCCCCGTCAACGAGGGTACCGTCCATGTCGCTGACAACAAGGCGTAAGTCGACACTGGCTGGCAGGGGCAGAAGAAGCTCGGGCTCGAGGGGCGCGTGTTCCACGGGGCTGATCCTCTCAGGGATCAGCCCCGTGAGGAAGATGAACCCGCTGGAGTCTCAGTGATCTGGGAGCCGGGAAGGCCGGGGCACTGTACGGACAGGCTGTCTCCCGATGTGGTCCCGAAGGTCTGGAAAGAGGCTCCTGGGAGGATAGGACGATACAGGGTGACGACAGCGGAAGGTCAGATGTCTCGTCGTCGGCGCATGAGGACGACGAGTCCGACGACAACCAGCGCCTGCGAGATAAAAGCCGCTGCCACACTGGCACCCGTGAGGGCTAATCCCTCGTCCATGGGCTCGTCCCCCGCCTGCGCAGCGGCCGTGTTAGAAGAGGACCCGAAGCGGGCGACGTCGCGCCATCACCGGGAGAGGTCGTGGGCGAGGAATCTTCGGTAGCCTGGGCAGAGGCGGACGGGTCCGCAGAAGGGTCCGCGCCAGAGCCGTTATCCCCGGGGACGAAGGTGCTGACGGCGTCGGGCTTCCTTCTGGCTGGGTACTGTCTGCTCCGGTCCCAGGGCCTGGCTGGGTGCCGGGGTCGGTCCCGGTGCCGGGGTCAGGACCCGGATCCTGCTGGCCACCAGGATCGGGATCGGTGCCGGGGTCGGTCCCGGTGCCGGGGTCAGGACCCGGATCCTGCTGGCCACCAGGATCGGGATCGGTGCCGGGGTCGGTCCCGGTGCCGGGGTCAGGACCCGGATCCTGCTGGCCACCAGGATCGGGATCGGTGCCGGGGTCGGTCCCGGTGCCGGGGTCAGGACCCGGATCCTGCTGGCCACCAGGATCGGGATCGGTGCCGGGGTCAGGGTCATCCTGGTCCTGCACCTGGTCCACGGTGACAATGGTGGCGTCATCCGGACCGGCGCCGTCGGTGTAGACAGCATGATCCCGGGTACCGCTCCAGCCAGAGGCAGCATCTCCGGAAGCAGCGGCGCCGACCACGCCCCAGGAGCCGGAAGTGCTACCGCTGCTCCTCGGGTCCTGGGAGGCTGCCGCTGGCTCGCTGCCGTGAGCGCTGCCCAGAAGGGCATACGGAGCTGCGGAGGCAGTGGTGGCAACGACAAGCGGCAGGACCGCCAGTGCGGTCACGGCTACGGCACGCTTGATCGTCATGAGTCAGTCATTCTCTCTGTCTGGGCTACGGCAACACGTAAACGGTTCCCGGAGGCTAATGGAGATCTGCGTCAGCGCGCAGCGGGCACGGACAGCTTGCGGGGTTCCTCTCTTCTACTCAACCACAATTGCCTCCCATGTGATACACCGCCAGATCGTGACCTTCCTGACTGTCGTCAGATGAGCTGGTGTACCAGTTTCTTCTTTGCTGCTGGCATCAGTCGCGGTTGGGGTACTACCGGCCAAAGACAGACGCTGCAGTTTAGCCGTTACCAGGCGCCTCGTCTCAGTGGCATGTGAATCGTATTAACTAATGGACTAGAAGGTGTTCTCAGTAAAAAGAGGGTCCAGTCTACCGTCCCAGGAGTCCCGGTAGCGCGCCAGCAGATACTGCGCCCTGGATATCCCACTCTCGACGATCTCCCTGAGCGGGTCGAGGAGGACAGACTCGTCCAGGCCGACACTGTCCAGGTGCGCCCGGGAACGAAGCCCGTCCTCGGCCAGCGCCAGCACGTCTCGGGCCACAGCCCTCAGCCTGCGGCCGCGCACGCTGGCCTCCAGTGCCAGGCGCGGTGCGTCTTCACGCAACTGCTGACGCTGTGCAGTTGTCCAGTCACGAACCAGGTCCCAGGCCGCCTCCAGGGAGGGCCGATGGTAGAGGATACCGGTGACGAGCGCAGGCAGGGCAGGGAGCAGGTCGGAGGCGACGGTGTCGGCGCCTCGCAGCTCCAGCACCCGCTTGAGGCGGACCTCCGGAAAGAGCGTGGACAGGTGGTTCTCCCAATCCCCCAGGGTAGGGTGCTCACTGCTGCCAGGATGCCGCCCCTCCAGCAGGTCACGAAAGGTGCCACCAGTCGCGTCGTAATAGACCTCGCCTCGTTTGACGAAGTACATAGGAACGTCCAGGGCATAGTCCACGTAGCGCTCGAAGCCCATGGAGCGCTCGAAGGCGAAGGGAAGCATGCCAGTACGCTGCGGATCCGTGTGGGTCCAGATGTGGGAGCGTGTGGACAGCATGCCGCTGGGGGCTGCGTCAAGAAAGGGCGAGTTGGCAAACAGAGCCGTGATCAGCGGCTGGAGAGCCAGTGACACCCGCAGCTTGGTCACCATGTCAGCCTCGTCGCAGAAGTCCATGTTGACCTGAACGGAGGCGGTGCGCAGCATCATGTCCAGGCCTAGGGTGCCGACTCTGGGCATGTGACGGGACATGATGGCGTAGCGGCTCTTAGGCATCAGCGGCACCTGGGAACGGGGCCAGGTGGGAGCCGCTCCCAGGCTGAGAAACCCTATACCCAGGGAGCGGGCCAGAGGCAGGGTACGAGCCAGGTGGTCCCTGAGCTCAGCCGCAGTATCGTGCAGGCTGGACACGGGAGCTCCTGACAGCTCCAGCTGTCCCCCGGGCTCCAGGGAGATCGCTCCCGCACCGTTGCCGTCGGCCAGGCCGATCAGGTGGGGACCGTCCGTAATGGGCTGCCAGCCCGTGCCCTGCTGGAGCCCTTCAAGCAGGTGGCGCACGCCCGGACGGTGATGGTCACCCATATAGGAGACCGGAGCGTGGTCACGCAGATAGAAGGGGATCTTCTCGTGCTCGGTGCCTATCCGGACGCTGTCAGCGGACTTGCAGCCCTCTGCTATCCAGGCGACAAGATCGTCGCGGCTCTCAACAGGCAGAGAGTTGTCAGTGTCACGGGCCATACCAGTCTCCTTCAGATGCCTGCTGGTCAGCACCCTGGGTAGCCAGAGCAGGACCGATTGGCTCGGTGCAGCCCTAGCCGCTGTGCACCGCAGGTGCGGCATGCGCCGTATCCTGCACGCAGGAGCGTCCTAGCGCAAGAGGCATCCCGGAAGAAGGCCTGCCGCGAGAGCCTGCCAAGGCTGTCTACGCCCTGCGTGACGAGCGTACGCCCGGGCGCAGCCGTTCTGCGAGGACTCGGCAGACCTAGCCCCGGCACACCGACGGCGCGCCCCCACGAGCACCACACGCAGCAGCCTGGCACGCTCGCCCCACCTGCACGACCTCCGCGATCCCGCGCAGTAGGGCACAAGACTCTCGCGTGGCCAAAAACTCCGTCAGCCAAGGACAAGGGGGGCGATCAGGAAGCTCAGCGCGATACATACGACGATCGACACCGTCCCGGGCAGGACAAAGGGGTGAGCAAGCACGTTGGAGCCCACCCGGGTAGAGCCGGTGTCGTCCATCTCCATGGCTGCCACCGTCGTCGGGTAGTTCGGCAGCAGGTAGTAGTTCGCCACGGCAGGGTAGCTGGCGACCAGCGCGACCGGAGACAGCCCGAGACCGACCATGAGCGGCATGAAGGCACGCGTGGTTGCCGCGTGGGAGAACATGAGGGGAGCCGCGAAGTAGAAGAACACGGCAGCCAGCCAGGGCATAGCCTGCATAGGCCCGGACAGCGCGTCAGAGATAGTCTCCTCGTAGTGGTTGACAAAGGTGTTGCCGAGCCAGGCCAGACCCAGGATGCACACCGCAGCGGTCATGCCCGCGCGGAAGGTGTCCTGGCTGGCGATCGAGTTCGTGGGCTTCCTGGCAACCATGCAGATGACAGCGGCGGTGGCCAGCATGATCGTCATGATGGCGGCGGTTGACGCGATGGGCGGGTCAGAGATGATGCCCAGCTCGGGGGAGCTCACCGTCGCGTAGACGACGACAAGGACCAGCGCCGCTAGGAAGATGACCAGACCGGGGACTGCGCTACGGCGGGCGACGTAGGAGGTAGAGGCGGCGGCGCTGGACTTGACAAGTCCGTCGGCCTTACGCTGCTGGTAGACGGGGTCGTCCGCCAGCTCCGACCCCTGCCGGGAGGCGACCACGGCGCCCACCGCGCACCCGATGAAGGTGGTGGGCACGACGACGGCCAGGCACTGCAGGTAGCTGACGTGCACGGGCTCCAGGGCAACTACCAGTGCCACCATGGCGGCTGAGATGGGCGAGGCCGCTACCCCTACCTGCGAGGCGACCACGGCGATGGACAGGGGCCTGGAGGGCCGGATGTCGTGCTCCTTGGCGACATCGACAATCACAGGGATGACCGAGTAGGCGGTGTGCCCGGTCCCGCACATCATCGACATGACGAAGGTGACGAACGGCGCCAGGTAGACGATCTGCCTGGGGTGACGGCGCAGCATCACCTCGGTGAGGTGGATGAGGTGGTCCATGGATCCAGCCACCTGGAGCGCGGCAACGGTACAGATCACCGACATGATGATGCCGATGACCTCCCAGGGGGCGGCGTCGGCATCGACACTCACCCCGGTGGCTGCCAGGACCACGATGCCAGCAGCCCCGGCCAGGCCGATACCGATGCCTCCCAGCCGGGCACCGACGACGATGAACAGGAGAACGACAAGGAGATGGAACCAGATCACGAGTCTGCTCCTTCAGGTGTCAGACAATGGCTTCACCAGCGAAGCGGTGCGTCTTCCCCTGCACACGTGTGCCCGGAACAGGCTGATACCTGTCACTTACTGTCACTGCCGTGCAGGACGCGACGTGGTGTTAGTGTACTCTCCGCTCCTGCGTGACGGGAAGGCCTTCTTTCAGGACAACAGCAGGGAAAGGTAGTGACGTAGGGGCTGCACGCACCGGAGAGGCCGACCCACGCGCCGGGGTGGGGGGCGGTAGCCTGCCCAGGTGAGCACCCCCGGTCTACATGTCCTTCAGGTGGCAGGAGGCGCTGTGCTCATAGCCCTGGCCGTGGCCACCGCTGCCGAGCTCGTCCACCTCAGCGCCTCACGGTGGTACCTAGGCCAGGACCCGGCAGGCGAGAAGGACGCCCGCGAGGTCGTCGTAGTCCTCGGCCACGCGGACGCCGGCGTGACAGCAGGTCATGTCAACCGTCGTCGCGCTGTCTACGCTCTGCGCTCCCGGACAGGACCACACTCGTTGCTGGTTGCCAGCGGCGGCAGCGTGGCCGGGCCTGTTGCCGAGGCGGAGCTGCTGGCCGGGTACGCCCGCGCCCTGGGCTACACCGGGGGGCTCCTTACCGAGACACGCAGCAGGTCTACGTGGGAGAACATCCGCAACGTCATCCCGGTCCTAGAAAGCGCCCAGCGCATCGTCATTGTCTCTGACGCCGTGCACGCGGCCAAGGCCCGGCGCCTCCTACACATGCAGCGTCCTGACCTGGCGGCCCGGCTGGCTCGGGCTGAGGACTACCGTCCCGGGGAGGACCTGCTCCTCAAGGTACCGAGCGCAGTGCTGGGAACAGCGGACCTCCTGAGCACCTACCTGGCACCCAGGCTGGTGGCCAGCCCAGCCTGGGTCCGCAGACGGGTGCACCGTAGAAGGCCAGCGAGAGAACTCAGTCCGAAGAGGAGATAAGGGCGAGCACAAGGTCGCCACAAAGTAGTCACACACCTGAGGCGTCCAGGGGCGGGCGGCCAAGGACAACCGCTGTCCCTACGCGCACGGCTCCAAGAAAAGAGGGTCGCTGTCCGGCTGGCAGCGACCCTGCCCGTCGGGCTGGCGGGATTTGAACCCACGACCCCTTGACCCCCAGTCAAGTGCGCTACCAAACTGCGCCACAGCCCGTTTCCAGCAGTCTCAGCCGCCCGGAACGAGAAGAACTCTAGCCCATGACGGGGCCTGCCCCGAAATCCGGCGGTGGTGACGCCAGTCACCACTAATTGACCGTGTACCGTCGGGCTGCGGTTCAGAGACCTTGGCACCGCGGCACCGTGCCTGGAGCCGCCTCTCATCCAGCCTGCTGCTCCAACCAGGCCTTCATGCCGCCGGTGACGTTGAGGAGTCCACCCTCGTATCCCGCATCGGTCAAGGCCTGGATCGCACGGGCGGAGCGCACTCCCCCAGCACAGACCACCGCAGTGGTCCGGGAGGGGTCGAGCTCGTTCCTGCGCTCCACGACCTGTCCCAGGGGGATACTCACTGAGCCGTCAATAGCAGCCTCAGCCACCTCGTGGGACTCACGCACGTCGAGCACCACCAGGTCCTCCCCCGACTCTAGTCGCCTGCGCAATTCGGTAGCGCTGATCTCCTGCATCGGGGGTCCTCCTGGTAACTGGTGCCCTGGTTGGCGATAGTGCCTAGTCTAGGCGAGCGGGAAGGCGTCTACCCCTGCTCCCGTAGCTGGCGGTAGCGGGTGATGAGGCCGCGGGTGGAGGCGTCCTGGGCCTCCAGCGCGGCAGCGTCACCCTGGACTGCGGGGGCGATCTCCAGGGCGAGCTTCTTGCCCAGCTCCACGCCCCACTGGTCGAAGGAGTCGATCCCCCACACGATCCCCTGGGTGAAGGTGATGTGCTCGTACAGGGCGATGAGCTGACCCACCACGGAGGGGGTCAGCGCCGGGGCCAGGATCGACGTCGTCGGCCTGTTGCCGGGGAAGACCCGGGCCGGGACAATCTCCTCACGCGTGCCCTCGGCGCGCACCTCCTCCGCGGTCTTGCCGAAGGCCAGGGCCGCGGTCTGGGCCAGGTAGTTGGACAGGAACAGCTCGTGGACGTCCGTGTCTCCATCCTTGGCGGGATGGGCGGGGTGGCCACGGCGATGAAGTCGGCCGGAACAAGCTGAGTGCCCTGGTGGATAAGCTGGTAGAAGGCGTGCTGGCCGTTGGTTCCCGGCTCCCCCAGAAGACCTCTCCGGTCCCGGTGGTTACCGGGAGCCGTCCCAGCGCACGGACTTGCCGTTGGACTCCATGGTCAGCTGCTGGAGGTAGGCCGGGAAGCGGTGCAGGTACTGGGCGTAGGGCAGCACGGCGTGGGACGCGGCGTGGAAGAAGTTGACGTACCAGACGTTGAGCAGCCCCATGAGCATAGGGACGTTGTCAGCCGGCGCCCTGGTGGCAAAGTGCTCGTCCACGGTACGGAACCCGCTGAGCAGCTCGGCAAAGCGCTCCGGGCCGACCGCCACCGCCAGCACCGTTCCCACGGCGGAGTCCACGGAGTAGCGCCCGCCCACCCAGCTCCAGAACCCGAAGGCGTTGTCCGGGTCAATTCCGAACTCGGCCACCTTGTCCAAGGCGGTGGATACGGCCACGAAGTGCCTGGCAATGGCACCCTCGGTGCTGATGCCTCGGTCCTGGAGCGCACCGAGGAACCAGTCGCGGGCCATGCGGGCGTTGGTCAGCGTCTCCAGGGTGGTGAAGGTCTTGGAGGCGACAATGAACAGCGTGGTCTCCGGGTCGAGGTCGGCGACCTTCTCCGCGCAGTCGGCCGGGTCTATGTTGGAGATGAACCGGCACTCCAGGCCCTCCTGGACGTAGGGCCGCAGAGCCTCGTAGACCATGACCGGCCCTAGGTCGGAGCCGCCGATACCGATATTGACCACCGTGGTGATCGGCCTGCCGGTCACTCCCGTCCACTCCCCCGAGCGCACACGCCGGGCGAACGCGTAGACCCGCTCCAGCACCTCGTGGACATCGGCCACGACATTGCGCCCCTCTACCACCAGGCTGTCGGTAGCAGGTCTGCGCAGAGCGGTGTGGAGCACGGCACGGTCCTCGGTGACGTTAATGTGATCTCCGGCATACATGGCGTCACGGCGCCCGGGAACGTCAACCTGCTCGGCCAGCTCGGCCAGGGCAGCCAGCACCTCGTCAGTGACCAGGTTCTTGGACAGGTCCACGTAGAGGTCACCGAGCTGGTAGGAGAGGCGCTCGGCACGCCCCGGGTCCTCAGCGAACCAGGTGCGCAGGTCGGGGGTGAGGGCGTCGTGGAGCCCGCTCAGGCGCTGCCAGGCAGGTGTGGTGGTGGGGTCAACAGGTGTCTGCGTTGTCGGCATGTGGCCAGTCTAGAGCGTCTACCACGGTGACCAGGTGGAAGACCTAGTAGATCAGCGGGAGCAGCCCGGCAGGACTGGTGGCAGCCGACGACCCGCTGCTGCGCACCTACCGTGACGGGGGCGTTCCCGGGTGGAGCGTGGGATCTTGGCACGCCGTTGGCCGCGGCTCATCCGACGTTCACAGGCCCATTCTGTCAAGAATGGCCACAAACGAGTTCGACGGAGGGCGGAGGGTTCCCGAGAACCTTGGAATCATGCGGGAACGAAACCACGAAAAGAGGACGGCTCTGTCGTTTGTGGCCGATTTTGACACTCCAGTCGCTAACACTGGGGTGTCAACCTGGCCTCGTGCACTACAGGCTCACTCAGTTCTACCCGCGACCTTGGCGCCGTTGGTTCCGCTTCTCCCGCACGCGCACGCTCATCTGGATGGGTGAGCCGGTGAAGCCGAACTCCTCCCGCAGGCGGCGCTCGATGAAACGGCGGTAGCCTGCGTCGAGGAACCCGGTAGTGAAGATGACGATCCGCGGCGGTGCCACCTGGGCCTGGGTGGCAAAGAGGATGCGCGGCTGCCTGCCACCGCGCACCGGGTGGGGCGTGGCGGACTGCAACTGGCCCAGGAACCCGTTGAGCCTGCCCGTGGGCACGCGGGTGGTCCACCCCTCTAGCGCGGTGTCTAGCGCCCGAACTAGTCGGTTGGTGTGCCACCCGGTACGCGCGGCCAGATTGATGTGGGGAGCCCAGGAAACATGGGCTAGGTCACGCTCCGTCTCCCAGCGCAGGGCCTTCTGGCGGTCCTGGTCCACCAGGTCCCACTTGTTATTGACCAGGACCAGCGCACGCCCGGCGTCCACCACCTGCTGGATGACGCGCACGTCCTGCTCGGTGACCGGCTCGGAGGCGTCCAGGAGCACCACGGCCACCTCTGCCTTGTCAATGGCTCCCTGGGTACGCAGAACGGCATAGTAGTCCGCTCCCCGCGCCTGGCGTACCCGTCGCCGGATCCCGGCGGTGTCCACCAGGACCCAGGCCCGCCCGTCTAGCTCGATGACCTCGTCCACCGGGTCACGGGTAGTGCCCGCGACCTCGTTGACCACGACTCTCTGGGAGCCTGCGATAGCGTTGAGCAGGGAGGACTTTCCTACATTGGGCCGTCCCACCAGGGCGACACGGTGCAGCCCCTCCTCAGGCTGGGCCGCAGCGACGGCGGAGACCTCCGGCAGGACGGCCACAGCCGCGTCCAGTACCTCGCCCGCACCGCGCCCGTGCAGCGCGGAGACAGGGTAGGGCTCGCCCAGTCCCAGCCCCCACAGCGCAGCGGCGTCACCCTCCTGGGCGGAGGAGTCAACCTTGTTTGCGGCCAGGACGACCGGCTTGCCGCTGCGACGCAGCATGGTGACCACCCTGGCGTCGGTCTCAGTGATCCCCACCTGGGCGTCCACGACGAGCAGGACGGCATCGGCCATCTGCACCGCCGCCTCCGCCTGGTTGGCCACGGCGGCCTCCAGACCGGCCACGTCCACCTCCCAGCCGCCGGTGTCCACGATAGTGAAGCGGCGTCCGGCCCACTCCGCCGGGTAGGACACCCGGTCACGGGTGACTCCCGGGGTGTCCTGGACGACAGCGACGCGGCGGCCCAGGACCCGATTCACCAGGGTGGACTTGCCTACGTTGGGGCGCCCGATAACCGCCAGGACCGGCAGGCCAGGCTCGACCTGGTCCTCCGTGGAGGTCCCCTCCTCCCCTTGAGAAGAGCACGGTCTTCCTCGTTGAGATCGTAGCCCTCCAGGTCCTCGCGCATGGCCCGGGCTCGGGCGGTCTCCTGGGAGTGCTGAGCCACCTGGGGCGCTGCTGCCTGGCTCACCGCCGACTCGACCAGGTCGAGGACCCGGGTGACCGACTCATCCAGGGTGAGCCCGGAGGTGTCCACCAGGGTGACCCCCTCGGCAGCAGTGAGGAACTGGGACACGGTGGCGTCATCGCGGTCGCGGCGTACCACCTGGTCACGCAGGTCGGCTTCATCGACCTTCCTTCCCGCCGCCTCCAGGTCGCCTGCGCGCCGAGCCAGCCGGGCCTCCTCGGAGGCGGTCAGCAGCAGGCGCACCTCGGCCTCGGGGGCGATCACCGTGGTGACATCACGACCCTCGGCCACGACTCCTGCCCCGCGGGAGAAGGAGGAGGAGAGCCCTTCCCGCTCCGCGGCGATGATCTCACGCTGGAGCCGGGCCAGCTCCGCACGGATCTCCAGGTTGGTCGCTACCTGGGAGACCACCTGGGAGATGCGGGGGTCGCGGATCTCCTGGGTGATGTCGGTCCCGCCGCACAGCACACGGGGAGCATCCGGGTCGAGCCCCACCTCCAACGGCATCGTCGCCACCGTACGGGCAGCTGCTGCGCCGTCAGAGAGGTCAGTACCCTGCTGCTGGCACCACCATGCGGCTGCCCGGTACATGGAACCGGTGTCCAGGTAGGCCAGTCCTAGCCGTGCGGCCACCGTCCTGGAGACCGAGGACTTCCCTGACCCGCTCGGCCCGTCAACGGCCACGACAATTCCCATTGCGCTCCTCCAGGTTCAGCCAACAGGCGCAAGCGTCCCACATCGCGGTGCCACGGCGTGGCCTTAGCCCGGATGAGGCAGCACACAGGCAGGCTGCCTCGACCCCGACCGGCTGACAGAAACGTCATGGGACACCATGCTGCCTGCTGTCCTATGACATTTCTGTCGCCTGTCTGCTGTCTCGGGAGGGTGGGAGGCGACTCCTAGGTGACTACCACCCGCCAGCCCCGCTGGTCCAGGGCCTCCTCCAGGCCCTGCGCGGCGCTGGGCAGCACCGAGACCACAGCCAGGCCCACGCTCTGCCCGGCCGAGTGCTCCAGGGCGAAGTCCTCGATATTGACACCGACCTCGCCAATGTCGGCAAAGAGCCTGCCCAGGGAGCCGACGGAGTCAGGCACGAGCACCTGGACCTCACGGTAGCGCCGCGGGGCGCCTCCGTGCTTGCCCGGAATACGTGCCCGGCCACGACCACCTCGGGTCATAAGGTCACTGACAGCGCCAACAGCCCCCGGGGCGAGCGTGGAGGCGTCACCCCGCCCTGTGTCGCCAGGATAGCCAGGGCTGCCGGGCTCGAAGACGGCGGCCTCCACACCGCGCAGCAGCAGGTCCAGGTCCTCGCGCAGCTCGCGCAGCAGCCCGGCCACCGGGGCGGCGTTACCGACGATGATGGCCGACCACAGCCTCGGGTCGGAGGCCGCCACACGTGTCACGTCCCGGAGACCCTGCCCGGCCAGCGCCAGGGCGGAGTCGCTGGCCTTCTCCAGGCGGGCAGCCACCAGGGAGGAGACCAGCTGGGGGAGGTGGGAGACTGCCGCCACCGCGACGTCGTGCTCAGCAGCCCCCATGCGCACCGGCGTGGCGCCGACGTCGGTCGCCAGGCTGCGCACCACCAGCTCGGCCGAGGGATCAGCCCCCTCCCCCACGACCACCCAGGGCCTCCCGGCGAAAAGGTCGGAGTCGGCGCTGCCCGCCCCGGAGCGCTCCCGCCCGGCCATCGGGTGGCTGCCCACGTACCGACGTGCCGCCTGGTCGGCACGGGCACGGACCTCTGTAGCGACCTGCTCCTTGACGGAGGCCACGTCCGTGACCACGGCCCGGGGATGGGCCGCCAGCTGGCGCACCACCACGTCGGCGGCCACGTCCGGCGGGGTAGCCACGACCACTATCCGGGGCTCGGCGTCTACCTCCAGGCGCGGCCGTCCAGCGCCCATGTCCCGGGCCAGGGACAGGCTGGTCGGCGAGCTGTCCTCCAGCTGGACCTCGACCCCTGCCGACGTCAGCGCCAGAGCCAGGGAGGTGCCCAGCAGCCCGGTCCCCACGACGAGCACGGGCCCCTTCGTGGACACCGGCTGCGCCCCGTGCTCCCCGCTCACAGCCCGACCTCACGTTGGAGCGCCGCGACCTCGTCCTGCGTCAGAGCCCTGACCTGGCCGGGAGCAAGCCGACCTAGGCCCAGCGGCCCCAGCCTGGTCCGAACCAGCCGCGTCACCGGGTGCCCCACTGCGTCCAGCATGCGCCTGACGACCCGGTTGCGCCCACAGTGGAGGGTGACCTCCACGATCGAGCCCCGCGCACTGGTGTCCTTGACCGTGACCCGGTCCGCCTGGACGGGACCGTCGTCGAGCTCGATGCCTTGCCTCAGCCTTCGCGGGACCCAGCGCTCGACCTCCCCCTCAACAACGGCGACGTAGGTCTTGGCGATCTCGAAGCGGGGGTGCATAAGCCGGTGGGAGAGCTCCCCGTCGTTGGACAGCAGGAGAAGGCCCTCGGTCTGAGTGTCCAGGCGTCCCACGTGGACCAGGCGTGTGGCCGGGGACAGCTCGGAGTGGTCGGCTAGGTAGTCACGGGCGTAGCGGGCGACGGTGGGCCGCCCCTGCGGGTCCTCCATGGTGGTGACCACACCTGCAGGCTTGTGGAGGACAAGCGTGAGCAGCCCCGGGTCGGTGAGCACCCGGGAGCCGTCCACCCGGATCTCCTGGTTAAGCGGGTCCACCCGCAGCCCGGGCTCGGTGACGACAACCCCACCGACACTGACCCGTCCGGCGGCGATCATTGCCTCACAGACGCGGCGGGAGGCCACCCCGGCATGGGCCAGGACCTTTTGAAGACGCTGCCCGCCAACCACGTGCGGGTCATCGGCCCCACCGCGCGCTGTCCGTGCCCGCTCGGCAAGCATCCGGGTCTCCTCGTCCTCGGCGACCGCCTCGGAGTCGAAGGCGGCCAGGGCCTTGGCACCAGCGTCCTCACCCAGGTCCTCGACGTCGTCGTCATCGTAGAACTCCTCCGCGCCGAGTTCTCCTACCGGTCCCAGCCCGGGACTGCTCAGTCTGTCCGCCACTGCCTCTCCTTTCTGTCAGGTTGCCGGGTCTGCCGCCCCTCACCGGTCAGCACGTCCGCCTGCCTCCTGCACACCTGCCGGGCTCGTCAGCTCGCTGACCTCGTCGTCCAGGTCCGCCAGGTCCTCCTGAGCGGGGAGATAGGGTGCCAGCGCGGGCAGCTCCTCCAAGGAGCTGATACCTAGGTACTCCAGGAACTCGGCGCTGGTGCGGTAGAGGACCGCCCCGGAGGACTCGGTGCCGTCCTCCTCAATGAGCCCGCGGGCGCGGAGGGTCCGTACCACACCGTCCACGCTAACCCCCCGGACGGCAGCGACCCTGCTCCTGGTGACAGGCTGACGGTAGGCGATGACTGCCAGGGTCTCCAAGGCGGCCTGCGACAGCCTGGCCGTGGCGCTGCCGACAACGAAGCGCTCCACCACCTCGCTGTAGCGGGCACCCGAGGCCAGCCGCCAGCCTTCACCCACCTGCTGCAGGACGAAGCCGCGCTCACGGCTGCCGGGCACCTCCCCGCGGTACTCGGAAGCGAGCCCCTCCAGGAGCGCCCGGGTCTCCTCCTGACCCAGGTCGAGGGCCTGCGCCAGGGCAGCGGTGGTCACCGGCTCGTCGGCCACGACCAGCACCGCCTCCACAGCACCGCGCAGCCCGACCTGGTGCGGTGTGCCCGGTGCGGCCGTGGCCGTCTCCTGGTCGGTGGCCCCGGTCCCGCCGCCAGGTGCGAGAGCACGCACCTGGGCCTGTGTCATGAGAACTCCTCCTCCACGTCAGCCTCTACTATGCCCTCCAGATCCTCCTGGTCGGCACACCAGGTCACCGTGATCTCACCCATGGCCTCCGTCTGCTCCAGCTCGGCGCTACCCTGACGGTGCAGCAGGAGCAGCCCCAGGAATCGCGCGACGACCACGGCAACCCTGTCGGCGTCGTGGGTCAGCTCGGTAAAGGTCAGGCGGCCATGACGCCTGAGCCGCTCAGCGACAAGCCCTGTCTGCTCGCCCACGGCGACCCGCTCATGGAGGTGGAGGGTCTGGACGCCCGGGTCCCTGGGACGGCTCAGGGCCGAGGCCGCGGCACGGGCCAGCTCCTCAGGTGTCACGGTGGCGACCAGAGGGGGCATCAGGGCGGCCAGGCGGGGGTCCAGGCTGACCAGGCGCGGGTAGCTGCGCGAGGCGGCCTCGGCCAGCTCCCGGAAGGCTCCTGCCGCCTCCTTGAAGGCCCGGTACTGCAGGAGCCTGGCGAATAGGAGGTCGCGCGCCTCCAGCAGCTCCAGGTCTGGGTCCTCCTCGTCCTCCTCCCGGGGCAGCAGCCGGTGCGCCTTGAGCGCCAGCAGCGTGGCAGCCACAACGAGGAACTCGGAGGCGTGCTCCAGGTCCCCGTCGGAGCGCATGTAGGCGATAAAGTCGTCAGTAACCTCGGCCAGGGCCAGCTCGGTGACGTCCAGGCGCCTACGGGCGATCAGGCTGAGCAGCAGGTCAAAAGGCCCCTCGAACTGCGGCAGGGCGACGCTGAATCCCGGCAGCCGGACAGTCGTCTGCGTCCCGGTAACCTCCTGGTTCGGGGCCGGACCATGCGGCTGGTGCCTGGAGGTAGCGGGGTCCCTGGCAGGCGTCAGGGGCTCAGGCGACATCGCCGCGGGCGATGACCTCGCGGGCCAGACGACGGTAGGCCTTGGCACCCGGGTGGGAGGGGGCGTAGCTCGTGATCGGCTCACTGGCTACGGAGGCGTCAGGGAACTTGACAGTACGCCGGATACGTGTGTCCAGGAGCAGCTCGCCGAAGGCCTCCTCCAGGCGCTCCAGGACCTCCCGAGAATGCAGCGTCCGGGTGTCCACCATGGTCGCCAAGATGCCGTCGATCGTGAGGCTGGCGTTGAGGCGGTCCTTGACACGCTCCACCGTCTCCACCAGGAGGGCGACGCCGCGCAGCGCGAAGAACTCAGTCTCCAGGGGGATAATAACCCCGTGGGAGGCCGTTAACGCGTTGACGGTGAGCAGCCCCAGGGAGGGCTGGCAGTCCACGAGCACGACGTCGTAGTCGTCCAGGACAGGACGGAGCACCCTCTTGAGAGCCTGTTCGCGGGCTACCTCGTTGACCAGCTGGACCTCGGCTGCGGACAGGTCGATGTTGGCCGGGACGATGTCCAGGTCCGGGACCGTGGTGGGGTGTATGACCGTACGCACGTCGGGGTGCGCCGCCACCAGATGGTCGTAGATGGTGGACTCCAGCTCGTGGGCGTTGATACCCAGGCCGGCTGAGGCGGCCCCCTGTGGGTCGAAGTCCACGATGAGCACCCGGCGCCCGTACTCGGCCAGGGCAGCTCCCAGGTTGATAGTGGTCGTAGTCTTGCCCACCCCGCCCTTCTGGTTGCACATGGACACGACACGGGCAGGACCGTGGGAGACCAGGGGCTCAGGAACAGCAAAGGCTCTCTCCTCAGCCTCTTCAGACTCCTCAGACTCCTCAGCCTCCTCAGCCTCCTCAAAGGTGGGCAGGTCGTACAGTCCGGACTGGTCGGTGTCGCTCACGTCTCCCAGACTAGCCGACACCCCAGTGCTGACGCCCGCACCCCGGAGACACGCCCCGTTGCCCGGCTGCTGAGCCACGGACCGGCCACGACCGGCCGCGCGTCCTGGACGCCTAGTCGCGTGCCCTGGGATGGCTGGTCGCGTAGACCTCCCGCAGGTGGTCTACAGTCACCTTGGTGTAGACCTGGGTCGTTGTCACTGAGGCGTGCCCCAGCATCTCCTGGACCACGCGTATGTCCGCTCCCCCGGACAGGAGGTGCGTGGCGAAGGAGTGACGCAGCGTGTGCGGGGAGACGTGACGCTGCCCGGCCACGTCCTGGCCGCCAGACAGGCCTGCCCGTCGGGCCGCAGCCTGCAGGACGGCCCACGCGCTCTGCCTGCTCAGGGGCCTGCCCAGCGTGTTGAGGAACACCTCTGGTACTCCCCGACCCTTCTCCGCCAGGACCGGCCTGCCGCGCACCAGGTAGGCCTCCAGGGCCGTCCAGGCGTAACCCCCGACCGGCACGACCCGCTCCTTGCGGCCCTTCCCGAACAGGCGCAGGACACCGGAGCCGGGATCCAGGTCGTCGACGACCAGGCCCACGGCCTCGGAGATCCGCGCCCCCGTGGCGTAGAGCACCTCCAGCAGCGCCCGATCACGCAGGCTGACCGGGCTGTCTCCGCTGCCAGCGGCCTCCAGGAGACGACCGACCTCCTCAATGCTGAGCGCCTTGGGCAGACGCCGCCCCAGCTGAGGAGGCCGCACGCCAGCAGCCGGGTCCTCGCTCGTGGTTCCCTCTTCCAGGAGGAAGCGGTGCCAGCCACGCACCGCCGTGAGCGTCCGGGAGGCTGAGGAGACAGCCAGGGTGCGCGCGCCATCAGCGCCTGTGCGCAGCGCCTCCAGGAAGCTGCTGACGTGCTCGGGGGTGGCTGAGGCGGGATCGTGCACGCCGCTGTGGCGCAGGTAGCGGGTGTAGCGGGCCAGATCCCGCTCGTAGGCCGACAGCGTGTGAGGGCTCAGGCCCCGCTCGACCCGCAGGTGCGCGAGGTACCCCCGCAGCGCGCGCTCCAGGGTGTCGCCACGCGGGTCGCTGCCGGTAGCCCGGGTGCCCGTGGCCTGCCCAGCCTCAGGAGAACCTGGTAATGAGGCCAAGACCCACGATCGTCAGTGCCCAGGTCAGTGCCACGGCCACCGTGATCCGGTTGAGGTTGCGCTCAGCCACGCCGGAGGAGCCTGCGGAGGAGGAGATCCCACCGCCGAACATGTCCGACAGGCCGCCTCCCTTCCCCTTGTGCAGGAGGATGGACATAATGAGGAAGAAGCTCGAGAGCACGAGCAGCACCTGGAGAATGACACGCAGCGCGTCCATACCGTGTTCCCCTACGTTCCCTTCGTCATGGGGGCCGTAGGCCCCGCGGTCCTGTCTGTGCCGAAGCCTACCCGCCATCGGGGACCACTGGAGGCAACCGGGTGTGAGGTGGCGCTGGCCGTCTGCTCTGGCCGACACGTCGTGTCGGCCAGAGCAGACGGCCAGGCACCTGAGGAGGCTGTCAGGCGTAGAAGTGAGCCATAGCGGCAAAGGAGTCCGCCTTGAGGGAGGCACCTCCCACAAGAGCGCCGTCAATGTCCTCCTGGGCCATGAGCTCCTTGATGTTGTCCGGCTTGGCGGAGCCGCCGTACAGGATCCGGGTGGCCTCCGCTGTCGCGTCACCGTAGTCGGCACGCAGTGCCTGGCGGATCGCGCCGCAGACCTCCTGGGCATCCTGGGCGGTCGCGGTCTCACCGGTGCCAATGGCCCAGATGGGCTCGTAGGCGATGACGATCCTGGCGACGTCCTCGGCGCTCCACCCCTCCAGGGCGGCACGAATCTGCCCCAGGACAAAGTCCACGTGCGTGCCCGCCTTGCGTACCGCCAGGGCCTCGCCGCAGCACAGGATCGGAGTCATGTCGGCGTCAAGCACCTTGCGGGCCTTGGCACCGACGAGCTGGTCGGACTCTCCGTGGTACTCACGGCGCTCAGAGTGACCCATGACCACGTAGGACACCCCGAGCCTGGAGAGCATGGAGGTGGAGATCTCACCGGTGTAGGCACCGTTGTCGTGGGTGGAGACGTCCTGGGCCCCGTACCTGATCGCCAGGCTGTCGGCCTCGACCACGGTCTGGACGGAGCGCAGATCGGTGAACGGGGGATGACGACGACCTCGCACCTGTCGTAGTCGTGGTCGCGGTCCTTCAGCTCCATGTCCAGGCCCTGGACCAAGTGGTTGGCCTCCAGGTGGTCCAGGTTCATCTTCCAGTTGCCCGCCATAAGAGGAGTGCGGTTGCTCATTGTGACACCTTCAGTCGTGTTGAGTTACGTAGCTGTGTGCTGTGTGGGACGAGGACGGCTCGGCAGAGGCTCAGTCAGTCCTCCAGGACGGCGATGCCGGGCAGAGTCTTGCCCTCCAGGAGCTCCAGGGAGGCACCACCACCTGTGGAGATATGGGAGAAGGCGGACTCGTCGAAGCCCAGGGTGCGCACCGCGGCCGCGGAGTCACCCCCACCGATGACCGAGAACGCCTCGGAGTCACTGATGGCCTGGGCCACTGCCTTGGTGCCCTCGGCGAAGGCCTCGAGCTCGAACACGCCCATAGGACCGTTCCACACCACGGTGCTGGAGGAGGCGATGGCCTCGGCGAACCGGGCACGTGTCTGCGGACCGATATCCAGGCCCATCTGGTCGGCCGGGATGGCCTCGGAGGCGACAACGCTAGCGGGCGCGTCGGCGGCGAGCTCAGGGGCGACCACGGTGTCAACAGGCAGCAGCAGCTCGACGCCACGCTCGCCCGCGGTGTCGATGTAGCCCTTGACCGTGTCGATCTGGTCCTTCTCCAGCAGGGAGGTGCCCACCCCGTAGCCCTGTGCGGCCAGGAACGTGTAGGCCATACCACCGCCAATGACCAGGCGGTCCGCCTTACCCAGGAGGTTGGCGATGACACCGAGCTTGTCGGAGACCTTGGACCCGCCAGGACCACGGTGTAGGGGCGTCTGGGGTCGTTGACGGCCCTTCCCAGGGCCTCGATCTCCTTGACCACCAGCAGGCCCGCGGCTGAGGGCAGGATCTTGGCGACGTCGTAGACAGAGGCCTGCTTGCGGTGGACCACGCCGAAGCCGTCGGAGACGAACACGTCGGCCAGGGCCGCAAGCTGAGCGGCGAAGGCCTCACGTTCCGCGTCGTCCTTGGAGGTCTCGGCGGCGCTGAAGCGCACGTTCTCCAGCAGGACGATCTCACCGTCGCCCAGGGCCTCCACAGCCGCCTTGGCGGAGGGGCCCACGGTGTCCTCAGCAAGAGTCACCGTTGTGCCGGTGACCTCGGCCAGGCGGGTCGCCACGGGTGCCAGGGAGAAGTCAGGGTTGACCTGTCCCTTGGGGCGTCCCAGGTGGGCGGCGACGACAACCTTCGCCCCCGCGTCGAGCAGTCGGCGCAGGGTCGGCAGGGCTGCCTGGATCCTGCCGTCGTCAGTGATGTTCTTGTCGGCGTCCAGCGGGACGTTGAAGTCGGAGCGAACCAGGACCCGCCTGCCCGCAAGGTCACCCAGGGACTCGATGGTCTTCATAGGAAGCTGACACCTCTCATCAGTCGGTCATTTGCCGGAATTTTCTGGAAGAAACGGGACTGCGCCCGTGCACGCGAGGGGTGCGCGTGCACGGGCGCAGTCAGTGGAGCATCGTGGTCGTACTCGCGGCGAGCGCTGTCAGAGGCGCTCGGCGACGTACTCGGTGAGGTCCACCAGGCGGTTGGAGTAGCCCCACTCGTTGTCGTACCAGGACAGGACCTTGACCAGGTTGCCGATCACCTTGGTCTCGTTGGCGTCGAAGATCGAGGAGTGGGGGTCGCCCACGATGTCAGCGGAGACGATCGGGTCCTCGGTGTAGGCCAGGATGCCCTTGAGCTCGCCCTCGGCAGCCTCCTTGACCGCAGCCTTGACCGCGTCCACGGAGACCTCCTTCTCGGCCTGGAAGGTCAGGTCGGTCAGGGAGCCGGTCGGAGTAGGGACGCGTACGGCCAGGCCGTCGAACTTGCCCTGGAGCTCGGGGATGACCAGGGCGACTGCCTGGGCGGCACCGGTCTTGGTGGGGATCATGGACAGGGCGGCGGCGCGGGCGCGGCGCAGGTCGCCATGGGGGGCGTCCAGCAGGCGCTGGTCACCGGTGTAAGAGTGCACCGTGGTCATGATTCCCTGGACGATCCCGAACTTGTCGTTGAGGACCTTGGCCAGGGGGGCGAGGCAGTTGGTGGTGCAGGAGGCGTTGGACACGATGTTCATCGTGGCCGAGTCGTAGGAGGCCTCGTTGACGCCCATGACAAACGTGCCGTCGACGTTCTTCGCGGGCGCGGAGATGACCACCTTCTTGGCACCGCCGTCGATGTGGGCCTTGGCCTTCTCACCGTCGGTGAAGAAGCCGGTGGACTCCACGACGACCTCGACGCCGAGGTCGCCCCAGGGGAGGTCGGCGGGGTTGCGCTCGGCAAGCACCTTGATGTGCGCGCCGTTGACGGTGATGCCCTCCTCGTCGTAGGAGACCTCGCCGTTGAAGCGACCGAGGATGGAGTCGTACTTCAGCAGGTGGGCCAGGGTCTTGTTGTCCGTGAGGTCGTTGACTGCGACGACCTCAAGGTCCGCTCCCTGCTCCAGGGCGGCGCGGAAGAAGTTGCGGCCGATGCGGCCGAAGCCGTTGATACCAACTCGGGTAGTCACTTTTTGCGTCCTCCTAGTGCGCCCGCAGACGCACGGTTTCTGGGGTCGTTCGCACACCGGAGTGTGCCCCGGGCTCCACGTACCTCCTCACAGAAGGAGACCCGTCGCACCCGGCAGCACAGAGTCTATCCACACCCCTACCGCGCTGGCGAGCCTCCCACCGGCACTAGGAACGCCACGGGCGAACAGGCACAAGGGCGGCAGCCTGCGGCAACCAGGCCGTGACCTGCACCGACCGCGGTCGTGGGACCAGAGTCCCTCCCAGGACCCGGCCAGGCCCCGCAGGCAGCTCAGGGATCCAGCATGTCCTGGGTCAGGACCGACTCGGTGTCGGGCACCCCCAGGTCGTGGGCGCGCTTGTCGGCCATCGCCAGCAGACGACGGATTCGGCCGGCCACCGCGTCCTTGGTCAGCTGCGGGTCGGAGAGGTGCCCTAGCTCCTCCAGCGAGGCCTGCTTGTGCTCCATGCGCAGCCTGCCAGCCTGAAGCAGGTGTGCCGGGACGTCGTCACCGAGGATCTCGAAGGCACGCTCCACACGGGCCCCGGAGGCGACAGCGGCCCGGGCAGAGCGCCGCAGGTTGGCGTCGTCAAAGTTGGCCAGACGGTTAGCGGTGCCTCGCGACTCCCTGCGCGAGCGTCTCTCGGACCAGGTCCTGTTGGCCTCCGGGGCACCCATCCGGTCCAGGATGATGCCGATCGACTCCCCGTCACGTACGACCACCCGGTCGGCGCCACGCACCTCACGGGCCTTGGCTACCACGTCGAAGCGGCGGGCCGCCCCCACCAGGGCCAGCGCCGCCTCTGAGCCGGGGCAGGTGACCTCCAGGGAGGAGGAGCGACCGGGCTCGGTCAACGACCCCCGGGCGAGGAAGGCTCCCCGCCACGCTGCCGCAGCGGCGTTGCGCCCGCCCTGGACCACGGCCACCGGCATCCCGCGCACCGGGCGGCCGTGCTCGTCCACCAGGCCGGACAGGCGGGCCAGGTCCTTGCCCCGGTCCGCTACACGCAGCAGGTAGCGCGAGCCCCGGTGCAGCGACCCTCCCTGGACCACGAGGACCTCCGCGTCCATACCGAAGAGCTCCCTGAGGTAGCGGTGGAGCCGACGCACCGTGGCGCCGTGGTCGAGCTCTACCTCCACCACGAGGCGCTGGGAGACAATGTGCAGTCCTCCGGCGAAGCGCAGCATGGCCGACACCTCAGCGCGTTTCTGCGCCGTGTTCTCGGCGACGACGCCCGAGAGCTCGTCCTTGACGGTGACCGTCAGCGACATGAGAAGGCTCCTGACTGCTAGCGATAGGTTGTCACCCAGGTCCCCGGCGGCACGCAGGAACTGTCTAGGTACGTGCCTGCGCGCGCAGGGGACCCAGGTGCGACAACATATGACGGTTATGACGCGAGGTGCGAGAGGAGTATGAAGAAAGTTCTCTGGATCGGTTGCGGGTCCAGAGAAGATACTATGGAACTGGGCTGTGATACTACTCAGTACCGCCGCCCAGGAGGCTGGGCGTGCCGCCGCGATGCCAGTGAGCGGCGTCTCCCACGTCCCCGATGGCGCCCTCGAAGGCGTCACGAAAGGCCGCCGCCAGCCGGAGGGGGTCATGGTGGAGGCGCGCCTCCCCGGTACGCACCTGCCGCAGGACCAGGGTCGCCCCTAAGGAGGAGGCCACACGGGCCAGGTCGTCGATGTCCTCCACGGTCGAGGGGTCGGCCAGGACCACGTCAGCCCTCACCTCAGGGGCATAGTCCGCCAGGACACGCAGGTGGTCGGCACTGGTCATACCGTCGGTCTCCCCGCGCTGGGCGGAGAGGTTGAGAACGATGACCTTGCTGGCACGCGTGCTGGCCAGGGCCTGGCGCATCGAGGGCAGAATGAGGTGGGGCAGCACGGAGGTATACCAGGAGCCCGGCCCCAGGACCACCCAGTCGGCCTCGTCGATCGCCGCCAGCGCAGCAGGGTGGGCGTCAGCGTCCTGGGGGACGATGGAGACGTTCTCCATGCGCCCACGCGCCGAGGCCACAGCCACCTGCCCGGAGACTCGTTCCCGCCGGTCCCCGTTGACGATGTCCGCCTCGATCACCAGCGGGGAGGACGACATGGGAACTACTCTGCCGTTGATGGACAGCAGCCTGCCCACCCACTCCAGGCCGCCCACGTCGTCCCCGAGAAGCTGCCACAGCGCCAGGATGAGAAGGTTGCCCAGCGCGTGGTTGTCCAGCTCGCCCTGACCATGAAAACGGTGTTGGAGGACGTCACGCCACGTCAGGCCCCACTCGGAGTCGTCACACATGGAGGCCAGGGCCATGCGCAGGTCTCCGGGAGGCAGGCAGTCGAACTCCTGGCGCAGGCGGCCCGACGAGCCTCCGTCGTCGGCCACGGTCACCACCGCCGTCAGCCGGTGGGTCAGGTGGCGCAGCGCCCTCAGCGTGGCCGACAGCCCGTGCCCGCCCCCCAGGGCCACGACACCGGGACCCTCCTCACCACGTCGGGGCCACCCAGCCGTGTCGATCGTCGTGCCCATGGCGCCCTCACTCCCGTCCCAGGTCCCTGTGCTGGACGACGACCTCGAAGCCAGCCTGTCGCAGCCTGGATCCTATGCGCTCGGCAGAGGCCACCGAGCGGTGCTTCCCGCCGGTACAGCCTACTGCGATAGTGACGTGCGGCTTGAGCTCGTCAACATAGTGCGGCAGCGCCGGGGCCAGGAGGTCCGCGTAGCCGTCAACGAAGGGGGCGGCGCCGTCCTGGGCGAAGACGTAGTCGGCCACGGCCGCGTCACGCCCGGTAAGGTGGCGCAGCTCAGAGACCCAGAACGGGTTGGGGATGAAGCGCACGTCCACCACGTGGTCGGCGTCCAGAGGGAGGCCGTACTTGAAGCCGAAGGACATGACGTGGACGCGCAGGGCCAGGTCGGACTCCCGGGCCACGAGTTCGCGTACCCGCCTGGCCAGCTCGTGGACAGAGTAGCGTGAGGTATCGATGACGATGTCAGCCATGCCCTTGAGCCCGGCCAGGAGGGTACGCTCGTGCTCGATCCCCTCCAGCACAGAAGCGGTGCCCTGGAGGGGATGGGGGCGGCGCGAGGACTCGAAGCGCCTGACCAGCGCCGCGTCCGAGGCGTCCAGGAATATCAGCCGCACCTCCGTTCCCGCCCCACGCACCTGGCGCAGGTACTCCATGAAGTGGGCGAAGAACTCCCGGCTGCGCACGTCGACCACGGCAGCCAGCCGGTGGACCCCGGCGCCCACGGTGGTCATCATCCCGGCCAGGGCGGGCAGCAGCTGGGGCGGGAGATTGTCCACCACGTACCAGTCCAGGTCCTCCAGGGCGTCGGCCGCCCGGGAGCGGCCGGCACCTGACATCCCGGTGACGATGATCATCTCGGGACGTTCCGCAGGAGGCACCGGGGGCGCGGCGTCGTCGATAGCGGGGATCTCCACAGGAACCGTGTCCCTCAGCGGGTCGCGAGCGGGCTCGGCAGGCTGTGGGTGCTCCTGTTCACGCATGGCTCAAGCATGGCACGCCGGAAGGGCGGCTGGAGGACAACCCTCCGGCCGCGCCCCGGGACAGGGCCGGGCCGTGGCCGCGCACACGGGTGTCCCGCAGTTCCGAGGCGAGACCACCACCGTGGGCAGACGTGGCCTCGCACGCGCGCAGCCTCCGACGAGGGGCGCGGGCAGGCACGGTTCCTGTCCGCGCCCCTCGTCGGAGGCTGCGGTGCGACCGGTCGTGGCGGCCGACGACGTCCTCAGCCACTCGCTGTCAGCGTGTCAGTCTCAGCCCGTCGGTCTTGGCCCGTCGGTCTTGGCCCGTCGGTCTCAGTCGGTCGGCGGCGTCAGGTCGGCCCCGTTGGAGGCAATGACCCCCTTGTACCAGCCGAAGGACTTCTTGCGGTAGCGCTCCAGGGTGCCCTGGCCGTCGTCGTCGCGGTCCACGTAGATGAACCCGTAGCGCTTGGACAGCTGGGCGGTGGAGGCAGACACGCAGTCGATGCACCCCCAGGAGGTGTAGCCCATGACCTCGACCCCGTCAGCGAGGGCCTCACGAACCTGCACCAGGTGGTCGTTCATGTAGTTGATGCGGTAGTCGTCCTCGACGGTGGGCTGGCCGTCCTCCCCGGTGACCAGTTCGTCACGCGCCCCCAGTCCGTTCTCCACGATGAACAAAGGCTTGCCCCAGCGGTCCCAGTAGTCGTTGAGGATCGTGCGCAGCCCCCGGGGGTCGATGGCCCAGCCCCACTGGGAGACCTCCAGGGTAGGGTTGGTGACCCCGCCCATGAGGTTGCCGCCGCCTGCCTGGCGGTCCTGGGTGACCGTCTCGCAGGAGGACATGTAGTAGGAGAAGGAGACGAAGTCGACCGTGTGCTCGGCCAGGGTGCGCCGGTCCTCCTCGGTGATATCCAGCTCGATCCCCTTGTCCGCCAGCTTGCGCAGGAAGTAGCCCGGGTAGGCCCCGCGCACGTGGACGTCGCCGAAGGCGTAGTTGTCACGCTCGGCCTGCTTGGCCGCCCACACGTCGCGGGGATCGGGGTCAGCGGGTAGAAGGGGATCGCCAGGATCATGCAGCCGACCTTCAGGTCGGGGTTCACCTCGTGGGCGATGCGGGTCACTGAGGCGGAGGCCACCAGCTCGTGGTGGATCGCCTGGTAGAGGTCCTGCTCGCTGAGCTGGTCCTTGGGGGTGTTGATACCCCCGCCATAAACGGTTCGTGGAGGATGGCGTTGATCTCGTTGAAGGTCAGCCAGTACTTGACCCGGCTGCCGTAGCGCTCGAAGAGGGTCCGAGCGTAGCGCTCGAAGAACCCGATCACGCGCCGGTCGGCCCAGCCGTTGTAGGCCCTGGCCAGGTGCAGCGGCGTCTCGTAGTGGCTGATGGTGATCAGGGGCTCGATACCGTACTTCTCCAGCTCGTCGAGCACCCGGTCGTAGAAGGCCAGCCCCTCCTCGTTGGGCTCGGTCTCGTCCCCGCTGGGGAAGATCCTGGACCAGGCGACAGAGAAACGGAAGACCTTGAAGCCCATCTCCGCCAGGAGGGCAATGTCCTCCTTGTAGCGGTGGTAGAAGTCGATGCCCTCCAGCTTGAGGTTGTCCGGGGTGGGCCCCTCGGTGCGGGGCCCGACGATGCCCTGGGGCATGACGTCCTGGACGCTGAGCCCCTTGCCGTCAGCGTCGTAGGCGCCCTCATACTGGTTGGCCGCCAGAGCGCCACCCCACAGGAAGCCGTCGGGGAACCGGGACGCAGTGCCCCGTGCGCCTGTCACTGTGTGTACCGCGGTGTCTGTCATGGTGTCCGTTGCCTTTCTTCTCTGTCTGCCTGCGCTTTTACGCAGTCTCTAGTGTCTCTGGCTGTCTGTGGCTGTCTCCGCACTGATGACTGTGCAGTGGTCTCACCGGCTCACGATGACGACGGGGTCCCCGGCACTCACCTCCTCCCCGACGGCAGAGGCGGTAACCTCCTTGTGCGCGGCCGTGTTGGTCACGAGCAGGGCTGTGACGGTGGAGTAGCCAGCAGCCTCGACCTTAGTGAGGTCGACACGGACCAGCTCCTGGCCCGCAACCACCCGCTGCCCCTTGCTGACCGATGTGGTGAAACCCTCACCCTTCATGTTGACGGTGTCGATGCCGATGTGGATGAGGACCTCGACGCCGTCATCGGTCCTGATGCCCACGGCATGCCCGGTGTCGGTGGTCGCTACCACCTCGCCGGCCACAGGTGCCACGACGGAGCCGTCGGCGGGGACGATCCCCGCGCCCTTGCCCATGACGCCGGAGGAGAAGACCGGGTCGGGGACGTCCTCCAGGGCGATGACCCGGCCGGGCACGGGAGCGGTGACGATGACGTCGACGTCGCCGGTGGTCTCGGCGGCATCCACGTCCAGGGCGCGCGGCGCGGCGGTGCCAGGTGCCTCGTCCCCGGTACCGGGCGCGGTACCGGCCTGCCCCGCGTCGTCACGGACCCCGAAGAAGTAGGTCAGTACGAAGGCCATGACGACAGCCACGACGACGCCGACGAGGAACAGCGGGACGTTGGGAGTCGCATCCATCCAGGCCGGCAGGCCGATGATGGAGGGGAAGACGCCCGCGGAGGTGGTCCTGGCTCCGGCCAGCGCACCAATGGCCCCGCCCACGGCGCCGCCGGCGATGCCGAAGTAGAGGGGCAGCCTGCGGGGCAGGTTGATGCCGTAGATGACCGGCTCGGTGACTCCGGCGAGGAAGCCGGAGACCGCGGCGGGGCCGGCGAGCTCGCGGGTCTTGGCGTCCCTGGAGCGCAGCATGACTGCCAGGCCGGCGGCGGCCTGGGCCAGGACGGGGGCCACGAGCGGACCGGTCATGACGGAGTAGCCGTTGGTGGTGATCTCCTGGGTCATGAGGGGGACGAAGCCCCAGTGCAGGCCGAAGATGACGAAGACCTGCCACAGGCCTCCCATGATGGCCCCTCCCAGGAGCGGCACGGTGGCAAAGAGCCACTGCACACCCCCGGCGATGCCGTCGGCCAGGTAGGTGGTGGCCGGGCCGATGGTGAGCAGGGTCAGCGGCACCATGATGAGGACGGTGAGCCACGGTGTCATGAAGTTGCGGAAGGCGCTGGGGATATAGCGCATGAAGAGCCTCTCCAGGTGGCTCTGCACCCACACGGCCACGATGATGGGGATGACCGAGCTGGTGTAGCTCATCATGACCAGCGGGATGCCGAAGAAGTCATGGGGGCCGCCCGCCTCGTTGAGCGCGATGATGCTGGGGTAGACCAGTGCCCCGGCGATCGCCATGGAGGTGAACTGGTTGGCTTTGAAGTGCCGGGCGGCCGTCACCGCCAGGACCATGGGCAGGAAGTTCATGAAGGCGTCGGAGGCGGCGTAGAGCACCGTGTAGGTGTCGGTGTCCTCCGCCAGCCACCCCAGGGTGGTGAACATGGTGAGGAAGGCCTTGAACAGGCCTGTACCCGCCAGGGTCCACAGCATGGGCGAGATGATCCCTGACACCAGGGAGATGAAGGCGTCCAGAGGGTTCTTCCGCTCCGCGGGGGCGTCCTCCTCCTCACCCATGGGGCCCAGGATCTTCATGAGCTCGGCGTAGGCCTGCGGGACGTCGTTGCCGATGACGACCTGGTACTGGCCCCCGGCCTGGACGACGGTGACCACGCCGCCGGTGGCCTTGACGGCCTCGGTGTCGGCCTTGGACTCGTCCTTGAGGACAAAGCGCAGGCGGGTAGCGCAGTGGGCCAGGCTACGGACGTTGTCCTGACCTCCCACCTTGGTAAGCAGGTCCGGCGCAAGCGCCGCGTAGTCGGTTTTGGCCATCACGATCCTCCTTGATCACGTTGACACGCTCAGGGAACAAAAAAGACCCGAGGTCCCCGCGGCGCACACAGCACCCAGGTTCCTCAGGTCTTGCCCCGTATCGGGTCACAATCCATCGGACCGTCCCTCGGTCCAGGACCATGTTATCCACATTGGGACCGCCATCGACAGTCGCCTCATATTGGTATAGACCACAGTTCTATGCTAGTTCTCTGGTCCTGCTACGGACTCTTGGGACTCTGTGTGGTTCTGTCGAGCCAGAGCGGCGTCAGTCCAGGACTGCTTCCGAGGTGTGCGAGCCAGCGCGCCGCGCCTGGGAGGCCGCGTCCTCCAGGCGGGCCACGTGGATGGTCAGGTAGGCCGTCTCATCAGCGGAGACAGGGTTGGCCAGGCGCAGCTCCAGCAGCTCGCGTATGCGCAGGGCTATCTGGTAGGCCCGCGGCCTGGTCTCGCGTAGCACTCGGGCAACTGCGTGCGCAGTGCCGTCAGCCACCTGCTCACCGGTGCGTACACGGGTCAGGAAGTAGCGAAGGTGGGCTGCCAGCCGTGCGGCGTCGATGGAGTCCGGGTCGAAGTCCTGGCCGTAGGCACGTGTGAGGACGTCGAAGATCTGGGCGATAAGGCGGGACTGCTGCCAGGCCCGTTCTGCGGAGGGGCTGCCCACCACGGCGTTGAAGAGGTGCAGGGCCAGGGCCGTCGCCTCGCCAGCAGGCAGCTGGACCTCCTGGACCGCGTTAAGCTCGTCAATCATCCGCTCGGCTAGGCGCAGCTCCTCGGGGTGGAGGTGGGCGACCTCGGCCCGTAGGGGGTAGTCCATGACCAGGCCCTGCCGCACCCGCTCCATGGCCTGGTTGACGTGGTCCACCACGGCGAGGACCGTGGAGGAGGGGGTCGGCGCCCCCAGCTCGCGCGTGGCACGGGAGAGGGCCTCCTCGATGAGCGTGATCCGCTCCAGGGGGATGTCGGCAATGACCTCACCCACGGAGCCCGCGTTGCGCGCCGGGACGAAACGACGAGCCACCCGGCTGGCATCGACCTCCTGGCCGGGCCGGGCCTGGAAGCCGACACCCCGTCCGGTGACCACCGTCTCACGGCCCAGCTCGTCACGTGCCAGCACGACGTTGTTGTTGAACACCCGCAGGATCCTCACGAGCAGAGTCTGCCCACAGGGCTGGCCCAGCACAAGCCCTCTCAGCCCCCGGGACTGCTGTCCTCCTGTTCCCCCTGGTCCCGGGACCCAGCGGTGGTGCTGGCCGTGAGGTGGGCAAGAACAGCCTGGGCCAGGGTCGGCCCGATCCCCTTGACCTGGGCGAGGCGCTCGGGTGTGGCCTGGCGGATCTGTGCCACGGAGCCGAGCTCACGCAGCAGAGCGGCCTGACGCGTCGGCCCCAGCCCCGGGACATCATCCAGCACCGAGCGGGTCATCCCCGCCGAGCGCCTCCTGCGGTGGTGGGTGATAGCGAAGCGGTGGGACTCATCGCGCAGGTGCTGGAGGAGGTACAGGGCGGCCGAGCCGCGCGGCAGCACCAGGGGAAACTCCTCCCCCGGGACCCAGACCTCCTCCAGGCGCTTGGCCAGGCCGACCAGGGGCACGTCCACACCGAGCTCGTCGAGCACCGCCCGGGCGGCGCTGACCTGGGGGAGGCCTCCGTCAACCACCACCAGGCCAGGGAGGTAGCTGAACCGCCGTGCCCGGCCCGTGGCCGGGTCGACAGGACCGGAGACCACGGGGACCCCCTCCTCGTCGACAGGAGCAACCACCTGCCCGCCCTGACCGTCGGGGACCAGGACACTCGGGATGGGCTCCTCACCCCTGGCACCCTCGACACTGTCTCCTGGCTCCCTCTCTGAGCCTCTACCTCCGGCCACGTCGTGCCCGGTCCCGGGCTCAGCACCGCGCTCCGCAAGAAGCCGCCTGAAGCGCCTGGTCAGTACCTCACCCATGGCGGCCGTGTCGTCCGCGGCCCCCTCACCGTTACTACCGCGCACAGTGAAGCGCCGGTAGTCGGACTTGCGGGGGCACCGTCCTCAAAGACCACCATGGAGCCCACCTGGTAGGTGCCCTGGGTGTGGGAGACGTCGTAGCACTCGATGCGCAGGGGCGCCTCAGGCAGGTCCAGGGCCTGAGCCAGCTCCTCCAGCGCCTGGGAGCGCTGGGTGAGGTCCCCCGCCCGCCTGGCCTTGTGCAGGCGCAGGGCCTCCTCGGCGTTCCTGCGCACGGTCTCCAGGAGGGAGGCCTTGTCACCACGGCGTGGGACTCGCAGGTCCACCCGACCTCCCCGCAGCTGAGAGAGCCACGCGGTCACTGCGCTGGCGCTGCCCGGCATGACCGGAACCAAGACCTCCCGGGGAACAGCCGTGGTCGCGGTGTGGGCGACGTCATCGACACTGGTGGCGGCAGCCTCACGGCGGCGCGAGGCGGACGACTGGAGGGGCGCGCGCAGCCTCGAGTCCTGCGACCTGGCACCCGTGAGACCCACGGAGGTTGTGAGCCCCGAGGCGGGTGGAGCCTCAGGGCCTCCGGTACCGCTACCAACGGTTTTCGTGTCTTCAGCGTCTTCAGGGGCTGCCGAGCTGCCGGGCTCCCCCAGGCGGTCGTCAGCGGGGTCCGGGAGCGCGGAGTAGACCTGCTGGAGGAGACGCTCCACCAGCTCGGAGTCCTCGGGACTGTCTGCCAGGTCCACGACCCAGCCCCTCTGGCCGCGCACCCGCCCCCCGCGTACGTGAAAGACCTGGACAGCGGCCTCCAGCTCGTCACGCACCAGGGCGAAGACGTCGGCGTCGGTGGCGTCGGGCAGCACGACGGCGTTGGTCTCGATGACCTTGCGCAGAGCGGCGGCGTCGTCCCGCAGGCGGGCTGCCTTCTCGAAGTCCAGGGCCGCAGCAGCCGCCCTCATCTGGGAGTCGACCTCACGTAGGTAGGGGCCGGTGCGTCCGGCCATGAAGGAGCAGAAGTCCTCGGCAAGCGCGCGGTGGTCCTGCTCGCTGACACGCCCCACGCAGGGAGCTGAGCACTTGTCGATGTAGCCCAGCAGGCACGGGCGCCCAGAGGCCTGGGCGCGGCGGAACACCCCCGCAGAGCAGGAGCGCACCGGGAAGACGCGCAGCAGCTGGTCCACGGTCTCACGGATGGACCACACCGCCACGAAGGGGCCGAAGTAGCGAGTCCCGCGCCTGCGGGCACCGCGCATGACCTGGACCCGGGGGAAGGTCTCCTGCATGGTAACGGCCAGGTAGGGGTAGGACTTGTCGTCCTTGTACATGACGTTGAAACGCGGGTTGAACTCCTTGATCCAGGAGTACTCCAGGGCCAGGGACTCTACCTCGGTGGACACCACCGTCCACTCCACGGCGCAAGCGGTGGTGACCATCGTCTGGGTGCGCGGGTGGAGAGCGGCGATGTCCTGGAAGTAGCTGGACAGGCGGGCACGCAGGTTCTTTGCCTTGCCCACGTAGATGACCCGGCCCTGCCCGTCGAGGAACCGGTAGACGCCCGGAGACGTGGGGACCTCGCCCGGGGCGGGTCGGTACGTCGAGGGGTCGGCCATGGCTCAAGACTACGACGTGCCACACCGCCGAGGACCACAGGGCTAAGATCCTGAGGCAGGGAGGCGCCCGCCGCTGGGCGGGCCGGTCGGAAGTGGAGGAGACAGGCCGTGGACGTGCGCCAGCTGGAGCTCTTTCTGGCCGTGGTCGAGGAGCAGACCTTCACCCAGGCTGCGCGGAGGAGCTTTGTCAGCCAGTCCGGTCTGTCGTCCTCCATCAGGGCGCTGGAGCGCGAGCTGGGCGCGACCTTGTTCGCCCGCAGCGCCTCCGGTGCCACCTTGACCGCTGCGGGCGAGGCCTTCCTCCCCCGCGCTCGCAGGATGCTTGCTGATGCCACTGCCGCCAAGCGTGAGCTGATGGGCCTAGGCTCGTCCCGCTCCCTGCGCCTGGGCTCTGAGCAGTGCCTGGGAGACCTGGTCAACCTGGCCGACGTCCTGACTGCCTTCGCCCCGCAGCAGGAGGGTATCGAGGTCTTCTTCCAGCAGGCTCCCTCAGACAGTCTCCTGCGCGACCTGCGCTCAGGCAGGCTTGACGCCGCCCTGATCGCCGGGCCTCCTGGTGAGTCCGGTGTCAGACTCATCCAGGACCTGGAGGTGACCGTCCTGCGGCAGGAGCCGTTTGTGCTTCTGGTCCCCCGAAGCCACCCCCTCGCCTCCGAGAGCTCGGTCGCGCTCGCGGCGCTGCGCCCCGAACGCCTTGTCGACTTCGCCCCGTCGTGGCCGGCCCGCAGCATCCTGGACCAGGCCCTGAGCGAGGCTGGTGTGTCCCGGCGCGCGACGGTGGAGGTGACGGACGTCCACATGCTGCTGTCACTCGTGGAGTACGGGTTCGGGGTCGCCGTCGTGCCCCAGTCCTTCTCCGCCAAGCCTGAGGCAGCCTCGTTGGTAGCGCTGCCGCTGACTGGCACCAGGCCCTGCTGGGAGACGGCCCTCGCCCTCAGCCCCCAGGCTGGGACCGCTGCAAGGGCCTTCGCCTCCATGTTTCTGGTTGACGTTCCTGGTCGGTGCTGCTGACACAGCCGAGCCGCTGGCACAGCGGGCGTCAACGGCCCGGTGGCAGCGGCACCGCAGCCCACAGAAGCCCTCAAGAGCCCTCAAGGTCTCACCGCCGCTGGAGGATACCAATGCCCCCGCCACCTGCGAGCCCTGCCAACGAAATCTTCCCTGGCCCCAGAAGAGTCTGCTGTTGGCTCCCCGGCAGTTATGGTCCGTAGCCTGGCAACCATGAGCTCTCATGCCTCCAACCCCGTTATGTACGCCCAGCAGCTGGATGCCCCTGCACCGATCGAACAGGCACCGTTGCGCTGGCGCCAGGCGCCCACCCCTCAGCCTGGGCCTGGCCAGCTCCTCATCAAGGTGGCCGCCTGCGGCGTGTGCCGCTCCAACCTCCACATGATCGAGGGTGACTGGGTGGGTAACGGTGTCCCCGCGCTCAGTCCTATCGTCCCCGGGCACGAGGTCACCGGCTACGTCGCCGAGCTCGGTACCGGTGTCGAGGGGTTCAGGCTCGGGGACAGGGTGGGGGTCCAGCCGCTGTGGTCCACCTGCGAGGAGTGTGAGTTCTGCACCACCGGCCGCGAGCAGCTGTGCCACGAGCGCAGAATTACTGGAGAGCACGTTGACGGAGGCTATGGCGAGCTCATGGTCGCCACCGCCCGGCACACCTACCATCTACCTGACACCCTGGACATAGTGGAGGCCGCACCCTTGTTCTGCCCCGGCATCACTGCCTTCGGCGCGGTGGACAAGCTCGACCTCGGCCCGGGTGACCGGGTTGCCGTCTTCGGCCCGGGCGGTGTGGGGCACATGGCGGTACAGTTCGCAGTCCTCACCGGTGCCGAGGTCACGGTTGTCGGGCGTAGCCCAGAGCACCTGGCCGTGGCCCGCGAGCTGGGTGCCACCCACACGGTTGAGGCCACCGACCCGCAAGCTCTTGCCCAGGTCGAGGACACCGCTGACGCGGTCCTTCTCTTTGCCCCTGCGGAGGCGGTCACTGCCCAGGCGCTGCGCACCCTGAAGTGGGGAGGCACGCTCGTCAGCGCGGTCCCACTCACGCTGCGCGGCTACCCGTTCGACCGCGCCCAGACACTGCGCACCTCCCTGCTGGGCAACCGGGCACAGATGGAGAACGTGCTGAGCCTTGCGGCTCAGGGCAAGGTACGCACCGTCGTCGAGCGCTTCGCCATGTCCCAGGCGCCACGGGCACTGGAGCTGCTCAAGGCTGGGCAGCTGCGCTCCCGAGCAGTCCTGGAGGCCGCTGGCTGAGCCAGCGGACGGGACCGGTTCCCTGTGTCTCTAAACCCACCCGAGCGGGGCACCCCGGTCCCGGCGGGGCGCTGTCGGCCGACAGGACCCGGCACCAACAATCACATGCCGACAACACCTTATGATACGCTACGTAGCGAGGCTTATAGGCCTTTCTGCAGTCGGCTCACGGGAACTAACATGGACAGCCAGACAATACACGAGACAATATACGACCACTTTGCCAAGCAGGTTGCCTCACAGCCAGACGCGTCGGCTATCATCACCCGGAAGAGGAACGTAACCTACGCCGAGCTCGACCGCATGGCGACCTCGATCGCAGCCATGCTGCCGAAGGACCCGCGCTTTGTTGGCATTGTCATGGACCACGGCCCGGCCATGATCGCGGCTATGCTCGCGGCGCTGAAGACGGGAGCAGCCTACGTCCCAGCAGAGCCCTCCTTCCCTGTAGAGCGCATCCACTTCATGCTCACCGAGGCGGACGTGGATGTCGTGGTGACCCAGCAGGAGTACGACAGCCTGTTTCGCCAGGCAGAACGTGTCTACGTCGAGCCGGCCTACTCCGGCACGTCGGCTCCAGCGCACACCACGAGCAGCGGCACCGCGGAGGACCTGGCCTACGTGCTGTACACCTCGGGCACCACGGGTGACCCCAAGGGCGTGTGCGTGGAGAACCGTAACGTACTGGGTTACGTCAAGGCGTTTGAGAACGAGATGAGGATCGGGCCGGGTGACGTGATGCTGCAGTACTCGGTCTGCTCCTTCGACATCTTCGTCGAGGAGGTGTTCTGCTCACTGCTCACCGGTGCCACGCTCGCCATCCCGTCCTCCGCCGAGCACGACGACCTCCAGGCGTTGCTCGACTTTGTTGACGAGATGGGCGTGACCATCGTTGACGGTTTCCCCTACCTTATCGCCGACATCAACGCCTCCGGGAGGACGCCAAAGAGCGTGCGGCTCTACGTCAGCGGCGGAGATGTGCTCAGGGCGAGCTACTGCGACCAGCTTGTCAGGAGCGCCGAGGTCTACAACACCTATGGTCCCTCGGAGACAACCTGCTGCGCCACGTACTACTGCGCCAGCGCCGGGCAGCCACGTGAGGACGACACCTACCCGATCGGCAAGGCCGTCCTGGGCTACCGTGTGCAGCTCCTTGACGACCTCCTGCGACCTGTCCCCCCGGGTCAGACAGGCGAGATATGCATTACGGGCGCAGGCGTGGCTCGCGGATACCTCACGGACCGCCCGGAGACGGGTAACTTCGTCGAGCAGGAAGACGGCTCACGTCTATACCGCACCGGAGACCTGGGTGTCGAGCTGGAGGACGGCCAGATTGCCTTCCTGCACCGCAAGGATTCGCAGGTCATGATCAAGGGGCAGCGGGTCGAGTGCGAGGAGGTGGAGAACGTGCTGTCGGCCGACGAGGCCGTCAACCGCGCGGTAGTACGTGCTCACATCGACGAGAACAGGCTCTCCTACCTGGTCGCCTACCTGACGCCGAGGCACCAGGACCAGGGCATCGTGCTCTCCCAGCTGCGCAAGCGCCTCGCGCGTCGGCTCGCCTCGTTCATGGTTCCCGAGTTCTTTGTCGTCATGAGCGAGATTCCCTTGAACAGCAACGGCAAGCCCGACGACGCCGCGCTGCCGGTAGTGCTGAAAGAAGGGTGATGGCGGGGCGGAGGCCGTGAAGATACCGTAAGACAGGCACCATGACACCACTACGAACAGGCGCTATGAGGTATGAGGATTGAGGTGGAGCAGGTCGGGCTCGCTCGCATTGACGAGCTGATAGCATGGCGTGTCGAGGTGCTTCGCGAGGTCTTTGGTAACGTCTCCGACGCAGACGTCTCCGCCCTTGAGCGCGCCAACCGGGCCTATTACGAGCAGGAGCTGACAGCCGGAAGGCACGTCGCCTGCCTGGCCAGACTGGACGGCGAGCCGGTCGGGTGCGGCGGTCTCTGCCTGCACAGGGAGATGCCCTCGCCTGATAACCCGAGCGGCCTGTGCGCCTACCTGATGAACGTGTACACGCGTCCGGCGTTCCAAGGCCACGGAGTAGGGGCCGCGGTCGTCAGCTGGCTAGTCCGTCAGGCACGTGCGCGGGACGCAGGCAAGGTGTACCTTGAGGCCTCCGACGCAGGCAGACGGCTCTACGAGCACGTCGGCTTCACCGATATGCCCAGTATGATGCACCTGACGCAGGGTGGCGACCTGCAGGGCAGCCCCTGCGAGTAATCACGTCAACCTGCAACCAGAGCCTGAGGACTGTGAGGACACTGTCATGGAGCGTGACATGAAGTATGTGAGACCGGATCTCGCAGTCTGCTACGAGGGCACGGTCGGCAGGACCGGCCCGGTCATCTACGTCATTGACATGAGCGGGCGCCCGTTCGAGATCGATGACCTGTGCGCGGGCCTCGCCGCCACTGTCGTGGCGATCCCGGTCGAGGAGTGGGATGACAGCCTCACCCCCTGGCCTGCACCGGGCCTGTACCCGGGAGACCCCGACTTTGCCGGGGACGCGGACAGGACCCTCAAGGAACTTCTTGACACGGCCCTTCCCGTTGTGGACGACCACTTTGGGCTGGTTCCTTCCCAGCGCGCCATCTGTGGCTACTCGCTGGCCGGGCTGTTCGCGATGTACGCCTTCGTGCACTCGGACACTTTTGCGGCGGCAGGCTGCCTGTCGGCCTCGGTGTGGTACGAGGGGTGGCTCGACCACCTGCGCTCGCTGCCGCTGGAGCTCTCGGGAAAGTTCGCCTTCCTGTCCATCGGCAGCCAGGAGCGTGAAGCCCCTGAGAAGATCCTGCACCGCGTGCAGGACAACATGGAGGCCTGTGCGGGGATCCTGCACCAGGCCGGCTGCGAGACCCGCTTCGAGGTGGGACCCGGCAACCACATGCAGTACGCCAGGGAGCGATTCATCGCTGGCCTGGGTGCCATCGACGCCTTCTTCCGGCAGGAGAGGAGCGCGCCACGTCCCTCCTGACGCTTTGCTTCTGTTGCACAGCAATGTAATTTGCGGCCATCTTTGCTACTTGTCTACCTGTGTTGCCCAGCGCACCCTCTACGTCAGGAGGCCTCATGAGCACTGGCGCTCCCCGCCTCCGCATCGTCCTGGTCGACGTCGACGGCACCCTGGTCACCTACGCCAACGAGCTGCCCTCCTCGGCGGTAGAGGCTATACGCCGCGCTCGCCGCCTGGGTCATCGCGTCTACCCTACGACGGGACGGTCACGGGCGGAGATGCCAGACTATCTCTGGGACATTGGCCTTGACGGGATGATCGGGGGCAACGGCTCCTACGTGGAGCACCAGGGGGAGGTGCTCCTGCACCAGCACCTCAGCCGCGAGGACTGCCAGGCCCTGGTGGCCTGGCTGTCAGGTCGGGGCCTGGAGCTCTACCTGGAGGCGAACTCGGGGCTCTTCCCCTCCCCCGGCTTTCGCGATGCCGCCCTGCCCGCCGTGCGCGCCTACGCCGCTGGCAGGGGCCACGCGGGCGCGGACTCAGTGACGGTGGAGGAAGTTTTCCCGAACTTTATCTACGACGCTGACCTAGTGCGTGACGACGTCAACAAGATCAGCTACCTGCTGTCCGGTCCTGAGGACCTGGAGGCTGCCCGCCAGGCCTTCCCCTGGCTCAGGCACGGTAGCTGGGGCGGGCGCGGGCACGACGCCCTCTTCGGTGACGTCGGCGTGGCCGGAGTCTCCAAGGCACACGCCGCTGACGTGCTCCTGGAGCACCTGAGCGCCAGTCTGGAGGACGCGATCGCCGTCGGTGACGCTACGGTGGACCTGGACATGATCGAGCACTGCGGGACCGGGGTGGCCATGGGTAACGCCAGCAGGGAGGTCAAGGCGGCTGCCAACCTGGTTACTGACGACGTCGAGGAGGACGGCCTCGCCAAGGCCTTTGACCGGTTGGGGCTGCTGGGCTGAGCGCTTGTGCCAGGACGGCAGGCACGGGCGATAGCCGGATGCCGTCCGCACGGGTCACCCACCAGCGGTAGGCGCGCCGTTGAATCGGCCGACCGTTCTTGGTTGTACCTTCCGGCCCGCCGAGTCTGGTGGGCGATACTGGGTTCGAACCAGTGACCTCTTCCGTGTCAGGGAAGCGCGCTACCGCTGCGCCAATCGCCCGAGGTGGGTACCGGATTCGAACCGGTGTCAACGGCTTTGCAGGCCGGTGCCTAACCTCTCGGCCAACCCACCGTGAGAGGCAGGGTGCTGGCCGCTCCCGGCTCCTCCGAGCGGATGACGGGACTCGAACCCGCGACCCTCACCTTGGCAAGGTGATGCTCTACCAACTGAGCCACATCCGCAGTTCCACCACCAGCGCGACAGACCTCCCCACTACATCTGCTGTGGGACATCCGATGCCCGCCACACCACTGGCTGCGGTGAAACCATAGCACCCGGGGTGTGGGCCGCAGCAAACCAGCAGCCGGTGATTCACCTCACCGAGACTGTGGGGGCACCGAGCTTGCCCTGGCGCCCCCGGCTGGCTATGGTTGTCGCCGCGCAGGGCGATTGGCTCAGGGGTTAGAGCGCCTCGTTCACACCGAGGAGGTCACTGGTTCGAATCCAGTATCGCCCACCAACGGAGCAGGATCCTTCCGTCAGTAGCCTGGGTACTGACAGGCCTTATTAATGTGTCGGGGCCACGGCTCGCTGACCCGGCCAGTCAGGGAATGGCTATTCATGTCAGTGGGTCGTGGAAGACTCCTCGGTGCCATCAACCGAAGGACTTCCATGTCTACTTCCCCAGCCAGCCACCCTGGTTCCCCTGCTACCACGTCCCCTCTGAGGACGTTGTCCCCCAGCGCCCGCTCCCTGTGGGCCAAGTCCGGGGACGAGACCGGGTGGCTCTGCCTGCCCCAGCACATGCTCGACTCGGCAGGCGTGGCCACCCGCCTGTGGGACCGCTGGGTCTCCTCCGCCCTACAAGACTCCTGCGCCCGGGCCTGTGGCCTGAGCACCAGGGACGCAGGCACCCTGATCTCCTGGCTCGCTGGCGCCCACGACATCGGCAAGGCGTGCAGAAAGTTCCAGAACCAGCTGGACAGCAGCCCGGAATATGCTGCCTTCGCCCAGCGGGTCCGTGAGGCGGGTCTGGATCCGCAGCCCTCTACTCTGGAGGAGTCCTCTCCGCTACCCCACTCCGTGGCCAGCCAGGTCATCCTTGACGGGTGGCTTGCTACACGGGGGCTGAACAAGAGAGTGGCACGGTCACTGTCCGCAGTGGCGGGGTGCCACCACGGGGTACCGCCGGGCTCCCACCTGGAGAAGACGGCCAGCGCGGTGCTCGACTCCTACGGCGAGTCCTGGCGCCAGGTGTGGGACGAGCTGCTGGCCTTCATCACCGAGTACACGCAGGCGGGGCCGGTCCTGGAGCGCCTGAACCGGCCCGTACCGGTTGCGGGACAGATGCTGGCGACCGGACTGGTCATCATGAGCGACTGGATCGCCTCCGACGCGGAGAACTTCCCTATGGAGGTCATCCCTGACCAGGAGTTGCGTGTGGAGCAAGGCTGTGCGGCAGTGGACCTCACCGCACCCTGGGAGCCGGAGCCACCAGACCTGAGCGACCTGGACGCCTTCCTGCGGCACCGATTCTCCTGGCCCGAGGACGCCTCGGCCCGTCCGTGCCAGCGGGTGGTCGCTCAGGCCTGCCAGGAGGCCGAGGGTCCGACACTGCTGATCCTGGAGGCGCCCACCGGCGAGGGCAAGACGGAGGCTGCGCTACTGGCCGCAGAGGTCCTGGGGTCCTCAGGCGCCCCGACTGGCGGCGTGCTGCTGGCCGCCCCGACCATGTCCACCTCGGACTCCCTGTTCCGCCGCACCCGGGAGTGGGCAGCCAGCTCCTCAGAGGACCTGGGGGAGGTGCTGTCCATGTTCCTGGGCCACTCCAGGAACGCGCTCAACGAGGACTACCAGCGCCTGCGCGCCGCCCAGGTCTACGACGAGACCGCCGACCACCATGAGGATACCGACCGCGGCCAGGTGGTGGCATCACAGTGGATGTCGGGACGCAAGAAGGGAGTCCTGTCCACAGTGGTGGTCTCCACCGTGGACCAGGTCCTGTTCATGGCCCTGCAGGCCAAGCACGCGATGCTGCGCCACCTGGGCCTGGCAGGAAAGGTTGTGGTCATCGACGAGGTGCACGCCTACGACGCCTACATGAACGTCTACCTGGCACGGGCCATCGAGTGGCTGGCAGAGTACGGCACCTCGGTGGTCCTGCTCTCCGCGACCCTGCCGGTGCAGATCAAGCGGACCCTGATGGAGGCCTACGCGCGCGGCCTGCACGCCCAGCGGCCGCTGGGGGAGCTCTCCAGCGCCTACCCACTGGTGACGGCGCTCAGTCGGCAGGGCTCACGGGAGCTGGAAGTACCGCCACGGCCTGCGGACATCGACGCTGCCGTGTCCACCATCGCCGACGACGTAGCCACCCTGGTGAGCAGGGTCCTGGAGAGCACTGAGAAGGGCGGATGCGTCCTGGTGCTGTGCAACACGGTAGCCCGTGCGCAGGACGCCTACACAGCCCTGCGCACGGAGATGGGCGAGGACGTCAGGCTGCTGCACGCACGCTTCGTCGCCGGGGACAGAGTGAGCCTGGAGAAGGAGCTGGTGGCTGAGATGGGACCTCGCGCCCACCATGGCTCAGGCCGACCAGCCCGCCGGGTGGTGGTAGCAACCCAGGTTGCCGAGCAGTCCTTGGATATCGACGTCGACCTGCTCATCACCGATATCGCGCCGATGGACCTCATCCTTCAGCGCCTGGGGCGCCTGCACCGGCATGCACGCCCTGAGGGGACAGGCCAGAGGGGCTGCGCCACCCCGGATGATCCTGCGGGGCCTGGTGGGAGCCGACCCGCAGACCGACGCTGCCACGCCGCTTAGCGGCTCCGAGGAACTCTTCGACCCTCATCGACAGCTGTCTACGACGAGGCGCTTCTCCTGGCCACCTACGCCACTCTGCTGGAGGGCCCCTGGGCGGCGGTGTCCTGACCCGCCCTGACGACGTCCCCCACCTGGTGCAGACCACCTACTCCCCCGCTCCCCCGATCCCTGCCGCGTGGGAGAAGGTATGGCAGGAGGCCGTGGTGGCGCGGGGCGGGACCGAGACCGTTCCGAGTCCCGAGCCTCCACCTTTGTCTTCCCCCGGCAGGCAGCGCGAGGCGACTCAGTGACCTCTTTACCGCCCAGGACCGGGACATCGCGGACTCAGCCCGCTCGGAGGCCTCGGGACTGGCCCAGGTGCGCGACTCCGACCCGACGATCGAGGCCGTCGTCATCGTTGACCGCCCGGGAGGCTACACGCCCCTACCGTGGCTGGTACGCGGTGGTGCGACGCGGACCCTGGTTGACGACCAGGATCCAGGGTGGACCACGGCTCGTGTGCTGGCGCGCTCAACGGTTCGCCTGCCCAGGTCACTGTGCCTGGGGCGAACTTTTGACACCACGATCGACGCCCTGGAGCGAGCCACACCCATCGGCTGGGCTGCTAACGGTCTGCTGCGCGGGCTGGTGGCGCTGCGGCTCGACAGCGAGCTGACCTGTGAGGTCTCGGAGCGCCGCCTGCGCTATGAGCGCGAGCTCGGCCTCCAGGAGACCCAAGAGCAAAGAGGAACTTGAGCAGGGACACATGTCACTGGTGCATGTTACGCTCGACACTCAGTGACTACATCTTTCACATCCAGGAGACGCTGTGTCCTCCTCTTCCTTCTTCTCACTCCTGTCCCAGCCCTGGATCCGCTGCGACATGCCCGACGGCTCTTCCCAGGAGCTGTCCCTGCGAGAACTGTTCGACGGCGAGCACCCCGCCCTGCGCGTGCGCGGGGACTCCCCCACCCAGGACTACGCGGTCCTGCGCCTGGTCTTGGCGATCACCTGGCGCGCCCACCGCACGGACGAGGTCCTGGCCGACGTTCACGACCCCTACCGCTTCGACGACTGGTGGGAGGAGACCTTCGCCCAGGCGCGCTCGGGAGCCAGGGACGAGGTGGTGCTGGAGTACCTGGAGCAGCACGCCGAGCGCTTCGACCTGCTCCACCCGCAGACCCCTTTCCTCCAGGTGCCAGACCTGGACACGGCCAAGAGCACTCGGCTTCCAGTGCGTAGGATCGTCCCGGAGGCCGAGCAGGACTACTTCACCACGCGCGCCGGGCACGAGCTGGACAGCCTCACACTGGCTGAGGCGGCTCGCTGGTCGGTACACCTGCAGGCCTATGACTACTCGGGCATCAAGTCCGGAGCGCTGGGTGACCCGAGGGTCAAGGGAGGCAAGGGCTATCCCATTGGCCAGGGCTGGACGGGACTGACCGGCGGGGTGGTCGTCCACGGACGCAGCCTGCGTGAGACGCTCGTCCTCAACACCCCAGCACGGCTGGTGATGTCCACTGACACAGCGGCTGATCTCCCCGCGTGGGAGCGCCAGCCCGATGACGCCACCGAGCGTCCCAGCACGGCGCCCACCGGCCCTTGTGACCTGCTGACCTGGCAGTCGCGTCGGCTCCGGCTGTTCGTGGAGGATGGCCGCGTCACCTCCGTCCTGGTCAGCAACGGGGACAAGATCCCGGAGGCTGGAGCCAACATCCTGGCTGACCCCATGACGCCCTACCGGTACTCAGCCAACAAGTCCAAGAAAGGCTCCCCTGTCTTCTACCCCCGGCCCCACGACGCCGAGCAGACCGTGTGGCGCAGCCTGGAGCCCCTGCTGGTCCGTGAGGGTGTCATCGTCGACCTGCCGGGCGGCGGACGGGCCAAGGGGGCTCAGCCCCCCAAGGCCCCGGCTACCATCACCGCCCTGACCGAGCTGAGGAACGAGGGCCTCCTCACCGAGGAGCCCCTGACCGTCGAGCTCGTCTCCGTGCACTACGGGCCCCAGGCAGCCTCAGTGTCCCACGTTGTGAGCACCCTCCTGGAACTGCCCCGCTCCGTCCTGACCTCACGCAGTCCCCAGCTCACGGAGGTTCTCCTCTCCGCTGGCCGGGGGGCACGGGAGGCGTCTGTGCGCTACGGCCGTTACGTCGGCAACCTCCTGACAGCCGCAGGCGGGGACTACGTCTACCAGGCCGAGGCCGCCGCAGGCGTGCTTGATACCCTGGAACCTGCCTTCCGCTCATGGCTGGTCACTGTTGACACCCGGGATCCCGACGGCTCCCTCGCCACCTGGTTCCGGCTGGTCGAGCACCAGGTCCTGGACATGGCAGCCACGCGTCTAAGTGGCGCGGGCCCCAAGGCACTGGCAGGCCGGGTGGTGGACCAGGGTGGCTCCTCGCGCATCATCTCCGCAGGTACCGCTTTCCAGCGCCTCCAGCACGACCTGCACGCGCTTCTTCCCCAACCAGTCCTGAACAAGGAGAAGGCACATGACTGAGGCACCCGTCCTTGCTGACAGCACTACCCCACCACAGGCACCTCCTCAACGACCCAGAGGAACCAGAGGAAAGGGAGAACGGCTTGCGTCGGCCGTCGCGGCAGCAGCCTCAGGCCTCCAGGATGCCTACCTGGGCCGTCGCACCCAGCAGAAGCAGGCCGAGGCCCGGCGGATTCTGGCCACGCTCCGTCGCCGGGCAGGTATGACGGCTGACAACGACCCCTTAGCGTGGCAGGCGGCGCTGGAGGAACTCCTGCCCAACCTGGATGAGGATCTTCTCGGAGGCGATGAGGTCAGCCCTTATGAGAGTGCCGCTTTTGCGGCACTGTGCCTGTTCGCCCTGCACATGCAGTCCCAGACCGCACCCATGCATGTGACCGGTCAGAGCCTGGCCCGGGCTGTCGGGCACCTTGACACCCGTCGGGAGTCGAGCTCCATCAAGCCCCGTTTCGACGCCGTCCTGCTCTGCCGCAACCCGGTGACGCGCCTGCACCACCTGCGGAACCTGGTCACCTTGCTGCGCACCGAGCACATCGGAGCCGATTACGGGCGCCTGGCCGTGGACCTGCGCCTGCTGGAGCTTCCCGACCGCAACCGGGTGCTGCTGCGCTGGGGGCGGGACTTTTCCTCCGGCCACTACACGACACCGTCGCAGACCAGCACTGCCGACACCACCACAGCCGACAACCGCTGAGCACCCTCCCCACGAAAGGATACTTCTACCATGGCCCTGACCATCGATATCCACGCTCTGCAGTCCCTGCCGCCCAGCAACATCAACCGTGATGACACCGGCGCTCCGAAGTCCGCAGTCTTTGGCGGGGCGGTGCGGCAGCGTGTGTCCTCCCAGGCCTGGAAGCGGGCCATCCGCAAGGACTTCGACTCCTACCTCAGCAAGGCGGACCTGGGAACCCGCTCCAAGCGTGTGGTGGACCTGGTAGCCAAGCGCGTGTGCCTGCTGGATGAGAGCTACAGCCGCGAGACGGCCTTAAAGGCCGCTGAGGCCGTCTTCAAGGCCGCTGGGATCAAGACGGTGGAACCCAAGGTGCGTGAGGATGAGGAGCCTCGCGCACCAGAGACCGGCTACCTCCTGTTCCTGTCCGACAGGCAGGTGGAGCAGGCCGCCCGCTTCATCCTGGACAACGGGGGCAAGGCCCCGTCCAAGAAGCAGGCCAAGGATATCCTCGACCAGGGTCACAGCATCGACGTGGCCATGTTCGGCCGGATGGTGGCTGACGCGCCGGACTACAACGTGGATGCCGCCGTCCAGGTCGCTCACGCCATCGGCGTGCACGAGTCCGAGCCCGAGTTCGACTACTTCACCGCAGTGGACGATGAGGTACAGCGGGGTGGGGAGGAGACCGGCGCGGGGATGATCGGGACGATCCAGATGATGTCCTCCACGCTCTACCGCTTCGCCACCATTGACGTGCTGTCCCTGCGGGAGAACCTCGGGGGTGACTCGGAGGCGACGCTGACGGCCGCGAGCAGCTTCCTGCGCAGCTTTATCCGCTCCCTGCCCACAGGCAAGATCACCACCTTCGCTAACAATACCCTTCCCGAGCTGGTGTACGTCACCGTACGTGACGACCGCCCCGTGTCCCTGGTCAATGCCTTCGAGAATCCGGTACGCGGGGACGAGGGCACGAGCCGACGGCGCGCAGCAGCCCGGGCACTGGCCGAGGAGGCCCGTTCCGTCAGCGAGGTCTATGAGATGCTACCTCTGGCCTCGTTCATCGTGTCCCTGAGTGACCTGGGAGAGGAGATGGATGGCCTGGGTGAGAGGGTGAGGCTTTCAGAGCTCTTGGACCGGGTGACATCAGTTGTACGTCAGAGGCTCAGCGAGGGATCACAGGCATGACCCACTCACTGCTGCTACTGCTGCGGGGACCGCTGCAGTCCTGGGGAGATGACAGCCGCTACACGATACGGCAGACGCGCTCCTATCCGGGCAAGTCGGGGGTGCTGGGTCTGCTGGCAGCCGCTCAGGGACGCCGACGTACCGACCCGGTAGAGGATCTGGCGCGCCTGTCCTTCGGGGTGCGCGTGGACCAGCCAGGGCGCGTCCTCAAAGACTTTCAGACCTCAACGGCCTGGCAGAAAGGCGAGTCTACTCCGCTGGCGCTGGTGAGTCGCTACTACCTCACCGATGCGGTTTTTGTGGCCGCCGTGGGTGGGGAGAAGCCTCTCCTCAAGGCACTGGAGGACGCCCTGAAGCGTCCTCGGTTCCCTCTGTTCCTGGGGCGGCGCTCCTGCCCGGCGGGCACGGATCTGCCCATCGGCGTGCGTGAGGGCGACGTCGATACCGTGCTGCGGGCCGAGCCCTGGCATGCCTCACAGAACTACCGCCGCAGCGTGCCTCAGCGGATGAGTCTGTCAATCTTCCGGGACAGGTTGCCCGGTGAGCAGGAGGCGGCCTACGCGCGCCGTCGCGACGTCCCCCTGAGCTTCGACCCGGCACGCAGGGACTACGGATGGCGCGACGTCATCGCCGCAGATCCCGTTGACGTCAGTAACCCCGAGGGATCGGCAGTGCCGGACCCGTTCTTCTCCGCGGTGGTGTCCGCATGACAATATTCACGCGAGTTCTGCTCAATCCTGGTAAGAGGCGAGGACGGGAGCTCCTGCTCGACCCGCAGGCAATGCATGCAACGGTCAGAGCACTCTTCCCGCCAGATCTCCGCACTGATGAGGGCCGGGTGCTGTGGCGGCTCGACTCGTCCACGGAGCACACGCACCTGCTGTACATCGTGTCACCAGAGGCACCAGATGCCACCGACCTGGTAGAGCGTGCGGGGTGGGTCACGCGCCCAGCACAGTCAGTGGACTACCAGCCGATGCTGGACAGGCTGCGCACGGGTCAGGAGTGGGAGTTCCGGCTGCGCGCCAACCCGGTACACAGCGAGCCTCATACTCAGGGCCCGCGAGGCAAGGTGCTGCCTCATGTCACTGTTGCCCAGCAGACACGGTGGCTGGTGGGCAAGAGTGCCCAGCATGGTTTCGAGGTGCTGTCTCACAGCGAGTTCTCCCCCGAGGGGGATGATGAAGTAGTCGTGCACCAAGTAGCCGTTACGGAACGTAGGGACCTGCGCTTCCGTCGCTATGACTCGAAGCATGGCAGGCACGGCCACGTCACGCTCCGCCAGGCACAGTTCGACGGCGTGCTGCGGGTGACGGACGCGGGACTACTGCGCGCAGCACTCGTCAACGGCATCGGGCGGGGTAAGGCCTACGGCTGCGGACTACTAACCCTGGCACATTCAAAGGTGTGACCCCGTGGCTGCACCCAAGGGCGCTCCGCCCCCGGAGCGCAAAGAGCTGGTCAGGGTAGAGGATCGGTTGTCCTTCCTGTACGCGGAGCACTGCACGGTACACCGCGACGACAACGCGCTGACTCTCACGGATCAGCAGGGCGTGGTGCACGCCCCAGCGGCGACGCTCGGTGCGCTGCTGCTGGGGCCGGGCACCCGAGTCACCCACGGCGCAATACGCCTGCTCGGCGACGCCGGTGTGACAACTGTGTGGACCGGGGAGATGGGCGTGCGCTACTACGCCCACGGCAGGCCCTTAGCGAAGTCTTCCCAGATGGCGATGACTCAGGCACGACTGGTAACCAACCAGCGTTCCCGCCTAGAGGTTGCGCGCGCCATGTACCGCATGAGGTTCGAGGGCGAGGACGTCAGCAGGCTGACCATGTCCCAGCTGCGGGGCCGGGAAGGGGCGAGGATGAAAAAAGTGTACCGGGACCTGTCCCGGCGCACCGGCGTGGAGTGGGACCGTCGTAGTTACCAGGTAGAGGACTTCGAGGCCAGCAACCCGATCAATAAGGCGTTGACATCTGCTAACGCCTGCCTGTACGGGGTGACACATGCCGTCGTGGTGTCCTTGGGCTGCATCCCCTCCCTCGGTTTCGTCCACCAGGGTACGGATAGAGCCTTCGTCTACGATGTCGCCGACCTCTACAAGGCCGAGGTCGCGATTCCTGCCGCCTTCGAATCCGTTGCAGCCAGTGCAGCCGGTGGAGACGACCCGGAGACGGCTGCCCGTCGTCGGGTCCGTGACGCGGTGGTGAGCGAGCGACTCCTGCCACGGATGGTGAGAGACGTCTGCGACCTGCTGCAGGTGGATGACCTGGAGGCACCGGACATAGGTGACCTGGTGCTGTGGTCCGAGCTGGGCACGGTAAGCAGTGGCGTCAACTACGCGGAGGCCGAGCAGGAATGATGACCTTAGTCCTTAGTGCCTGCCCGGCAGGACTTCGAGGCGACTTGACCAAGTGGCTGCTGGAGATCAGTCCGGGTGTGTTCGTCGGGCAGGTGAGTGCTCGCGTGCGTGACCTGCTGTGGGAAAGGACTGTGGCGCTGTGCAAGGACGGTCGGGCTCTGCTGATCTTCAGCGCGGCCACGGAACAGGGGTTTGCCTACCGGACCCACAACCACGAGTGGGAACCGGTGGACTGCGATGGGGTGCTGTTGCTTCGCAGGCCGCTCCAGCCGAAGAGGCAGGTAAGACGCACGGGCTGGAGTACTGCCCGAGCCCAGCAGCGCTCTCGGCGCCCGCGGTGGGCAGCACCACGTCCCGACGCAACCAAGTCGTACCAGAACGAGCCGGATCCAGGGTAAACTCGCAGGTCAGGAAGTGTGTTCCCCGCATACGCGGGGATGAGCCACCAGCGCTCCTCCCGCTTCTCGCCCTGCGTACGTGTTCCCCGCATACGCGGGGATGAGCCCCGTGCCGCTGCACGCGGCCGCGCCCTCCCCCTGTGTTCCCCGCATACGCGGGGATGAGCCGCATTGTACCGGGTGCGGGCCTCAGCCTCGGGGGTGTTCCCCGCATACGCGGGGATGAGCCGCCGTCCCCATCGTGTTCACGACACTGGAGACCGTGTTCCCCGCATACGCGGGGATGAGCCGTGACCCTTCCCCGGGATCTCCATGAACGCGGGGTGTTCCCCGCATACGCGGGGATGAGCCCAACGGCATCGTCGTGCACGTCACAGTGGACTAGTGTTCCCCGCATACGCGGGGATGAGCCGATTCGCGGCAATAACCGTACCGAGACCAACCAGTGTTCCCCGCATACGCGGGGATGAGCCAGTGGGAGACCGTGGCGAGGCGGGCGCGCATGAGTGTTCCCCGCATACGCGGGGATGAGCCGATCCTGCTGGATGCTCCCGCGCTCCTGCGGTGGTGTTCCCCGCATACGCGGGGATGAGCCGGTGTACACCCCTGAGCCCGAGGTCGACACCCTGTGTTCCCCGCATACGCGGGGATGAGCCCCAGGCCGGTCCCAGCGAGGACCAGGACAGCCGGTGTTCCCCGCATACGCGGGGATGAGCCGAGCTTTTTGCCATCGCGGAAGTCCTCGGCACCGTGTTCCCCGCATACGCGGGGATGAGCCGAAGTGCGTGTACTGCGGACACAACACTTTTATGTGTTCCCCGCATACGCGGGGATGAGCCCCAACAGGGGTAGCCCATCACAACGATAAGGAAGTGTTCCCCGCATACGCGGGGATGAGCCGAAGTAGTTGGTGGACAGAGAGGCGGGGTTCCAGTGTTCCCCGCATACGCGGGGATGAGCCGCAGGATATAGTCGGCAGTGATATTCAGCGTGTGTGTTCCCCGCATACGCGGGGATGAGCCCTGAATTCGTGGCTTTGTGATGAGCAGGTTCGGGTGTTCCCCGCATACGCGGGGATGAGCCTAGGCACCATACTTCTGGGCATACCAACGGCCGGTGTTCCCCGCATACGCGGGGATGAGCCCGTGCCGCCCAGCAGATGACAGTGGACTCCCTGGTGTTCCCCGCATACGCGGGGATGAGCCTGATATTGCGGACCTGGATATCGAGGACAGGCTGTGTTCCCCGCATACGCGGGGATGAGCCCACGGCTCGCCTCTGTTCTCATACGCCCGATCAGTGTTCCCCGCATACGCGGGGATGAGCCCGAAAAGTCCGTACGCAGGATGTGGTGTCCTAGGTGTTCCCCGCATACGCGGGGATGAGCCGGCGGCTGAGCAGCAGCATGCGGACTGTGAGAAGTGTTCCCCGCATACGCGGGGATGAGCCCTTTCAAGCCGGGCCTCGTTCTCGTTAGCGATAGTGTTCCCCGCATACGCGGGGATGAGCCCGCCCGATGGGGCCTCAACGTCTGGTGCTCTTGGTGTTCCCCGCATACGCGGGGATGAGCCCCCATGCGTTGGCGGGGTCGTTGCAGTCAATCTGTGTTCCCCGCATACGCGGGGATGAGCCCGTGCGCCTCAGCCACAACAAGGCCACTGCTGGGTGTTCCCCGCATACGCGGGGATGAGCCCACTGTCCGAATCTGTGGGAGAGGGCGTGGCGGGTGTTCCCCGCATACGCGGGGATGAGCCCAACGGATGTGAATCACCAACCTTCGTCCCATAGTGTTCCCCGCATACGCGGGGATGAGCCGGAGAAGAAGCTGGAGGAGTGGTTTAAGAAGCGGTGTTCCCCGCATACGCGGGGATGAGCCCCACGTCACGGTATGCGGCATCCCACCTCACACGTGTTCCCCGCATACGCGGGGATGAGCCTTAGAGATAGGTTCCTTGAGGTCTACCGGAGGGGTGTTCCCCGCATACGCGGGGATGAGCCGCGCGGACTGTTCCAGCCTGTGTGCTCACTGTTGTGTTCCCCGCATACGCGGGGATGAGCCGCAGTATGCTGAGCTCCAGCCTGATGGTACACTGTGTTCCCCGCATACGCGGGGATGAGCCACAGCAAGCACTATGGCGCGGATCCTGACCTCGGTGTTCCCCGCATACGCGGGGATGAGCCGTCCACCCGCCACGGTACGCGTTACGCACCTCAGTGTTCCCCGCATACGCGGGGATGAGCCCTCCTCGAAGTGATGCCGCGCCTGGTGGACCGGGTGTTCCCCGCATACGCGGGGATGAGCCGGTTACTGGGCTTTATGCTGATCTCCCCTCCGAGTGTTCCCCGCATACGCGGGGATGAGCCGCATAAAAGGAGCACAAAGAATGCCTAGAACGCGTGTTCCCCGCATACGCGGGGATGAGCCCGGACCGCCGCGCACCACCGCAGCCCCGCAGGCGTGTTCCCCGCATACGCGGGGATGAGCCGACTCCGGACCTAGCTGCCTTTTCATCCGCAGGAGTGTTCCCCGCATACGCGGGGATGAGCCGTACACAGCACTACACGTGAAGAACGTTCAGAGGTGTTCCCCGCATACGCGGGGATGAGCCCGTGCCGCCCAGCAGATGACAGTGGACTCCCTGGTGTTCCCCGCATACGCGGGGATGAGCCGCACGGGTCACAGAACGCAGTCGGTCACCCCACGTGTTCCCCGCATACGCGGGGATGAGCCTCGCCTTCAGACCACTGTCGTGCCGCGCGGGACGTGTTCCCCGCATACGCGGGGATGAGCCCTCGGGGTCGACGGCGGCGGGAGGCGAGCCACGGTGTTCCCCGCATACGCGGGGATGAGCCGGAAGATCTCGTGGTGGAGGCTCAGAACGTCACGTGTTCCCCGCATACGCGGGATGAGCCGGTTCATGATCACCGCTGCTGATGACGACAGTGGTGTTCCCCGCATACGCGGGGATGAGCCGGAGATCGCGAAAGCTATCCCCGGTAAAATCATGTGTTCCCCGCATACGCGGGATGAGCCATGTCCCCAGACACACCGCAGCGACGTTCCAGTGTGTTCCCCGCATACGCGGGGATGAGCCCGCGGCCGCCGAGGAGATGGCCGCCCGCGCCGGGGTGTTCCCGCATACGCGGGGATGAGCCGGAACCGGAATGTCCGTGATTAATCAAAATGTCGTGTTCCCCGCATACGCGGGGATGAGCCCCACTATCTGAGCCCACCTGTCGCGCTGTCCCAGTGTTCCCCGCATACGCGGGGATGAGCCTCACCAGAGGGTTCGGCGACGTGTTCACCGCAGGTGTTCCCCGCATACGCGGGGATGAGCCGTCCCGCCAGCCCGACCGAAAATTCCCGTGATAGTGTTCCCCGCATACGCGGGGATGAGCCCCAGCGCCTTAACACGTTCAAGGTGTTTCTTGAGTGTTCCCCGCATACGCGGGGATGAGCCGCGCACGAGTAGGTGAGCGCGGAGTCCACAAGTGTGTTCCCCGCATACGCGGGGATGAGCCTTAGGTGACGGACCGTATATCACGGTCTACGTGGTGTTCCCCGCATACGCGGGGATGAGCCGCGCACGAGTAGGTGAGCGCGGAGTCCACAAGTGTGTTCCCCGCATACGCGGGGATGAGCCAGCCGCCGGTGGCCGATGGTGGGGACGACGTGCGTGTTCCCCGCATACGCGGGATGAGCCGCACAGGAGTAGGTGAGCGCGGAGTCCACAAGTGTGTTCCCCGCATACGCGGGGATGAGCCCGAGTCCCGACGAGACCAGGGGGTGAGTCGTGGGTGTTCCCCGCATACGCGGGGATGAGCCGCTGGGGTAGGGGCTGTCCGGGTCGGCGGCCTGGTGTTCCCCGCATACGCGGGGATGAGCCTGACGGACACCACTAACGTCGCTCCTGCCGCCGGTGTTCCCCGCATACGCGGGGATGAGCCCCGCTCCCGGTTAGCCATCTTGGTGGCCGTTTTTGTGTTCCCCGCATACGCGGGGATGAGCCCGAATCCGGACCGAGCTGCCTCTTCATGCGCAGGTGTTCCCCGCATACGCGGGGATGAGCCCACCTCCAACCATGAGGCCCAGAGCCAGGAGGAGTGTTCCCCGCATACGCGGGGATGAGCCGCCACGCAGGGCCACAGTGGCACCCGTGGCCGCGTGTTCCCCGCATACGCGGGGATGAGCCGGAGGATCTGGTGGTGGAGGCGCAGAACGTCACGTGTTCCCCGCATACGCGGGGATGAGCCGGCATTGTACCGGGTGCGGGCCTCCGCCTCGGGGTGTTCCCCGCATACGCGGGGATGAGCCGGCATTGTACCGGGTGCGGGCCTCCGCCTCGGGGTGTTCCCCGCATACGCGGGGATGAGCCGGTCGAAGACATCCGGGTGCTCGCCTCGGCACAGTGTTCCCCGCATACGCGGGGATGAGCCCCAGAGAAAAGGAGACGGCCGAAAACACGCACCGTGTTCCCCGCATACGCGGGGATGAGCCGTCGGAGGCGGAGAAGCAGGCGGAGGCTTTCGCGTGTTCCCCGCATACGCGGGGATGAGCCGGAGCGCCGCCACCCACCGGCTGGCGTCCTGCTGTGTTCCCCGCATACGCGGGGATGAGCCTGATCCATCGCGCTCGCAGCAACGGACTCGACAGTGTTCCCCGCATACGCGGGGATGAGCCGCAGTCGCTCTACCCATGAGTGGAGCACTGTGGGTGTTCCCCGCATACGCGGGGATGAGCCCTCAGTGGTTTCCCCGGTGGCGAGCAGCCATGCGTGTTCCCCGCATACGCGGGGATGAGCCCAATATGAGGATTCCCGACTCTGTGTACATTTCGTGTTCCCCGCATACGCGGGGATGAGCCGCCTTCTCACCCGGCCACCGGTCATAGTCGCCAGTGTTCCCCGCATACGCGGGGATGAGCCCAAGGCCGGTCGGGTTGACTACGTGGGCACTCTGTGTTCCCCGCATACGCGGGGATGAGCCGTGTCAGGCGGTCACAATCAGCACAAGCCAGGCGTGTTCCCCGCATACGCGGGGATGAGCCCCTCCGCACACAGCATCAGCACCAGCTCACCCAGTGTTCCCCGCATACGCGGGGATGAGCCGGGCGGACCATCCTCCCTTGACCAGTGCCGTCGGTGTTCCCCGCATACGCGGGGATGAGCCCCGGGGCGCGTGCCAGGGTGTCCCGGTGATGGGGTGTTCCCCGCATACGCGGGGATGAGCCCTCCTGGAGGTGCTGCCTCGCCTGGTGGACCGGGTGTTCCCCGCATACGCGGGGATGAGCCCGACGTTCTCGACCTCATGCAGATGGTCTGGGAGTGTTCCCCGCATACGCGGGGATGAGCCCTGCTCCTACTCGCTGTCGCAGCAGAGCTAGGCGTGTTCCCCGCATACGCGGGGATGAGCCCCGCGCCCAGGGAGGGGAGTCATAGGTCAGCCAGTGTTCCCCGCATACGCGGGGATGAGCCCCGGCATCAATGCCACCCTCGCAGCCGAGATCCGTGTTCCCCGCATACGCGGGGATGAGCCGCGCCTGTCTGTCTATATCGACCCGGCGCTGCGGTGTTCCCCGCATACGCGGGGATGAGCCGATCGTCGCAGCGCTGAACGCCCACCACGGCCCGTGTTCCCCGCATACGCGGGGATGAGCCCCACCCCGTGGCAATTCCCAGACTAACCCCCACGTGTTCCCCGCATACGCGGGGATGAGCCGTCGAACTCAGGCCGGGGAGGCTCCGGATTCTCGTGTTCCCCGCATACGCGGGGATGAGCCGCCTGCCATCCTCGCGGGCAGGTGCATTTCCGGGTGTTCCCCGCATACGCGGGGATGAGCCGATCACGTTCGCCCTGATGGCCGCTGCCACTCTGTGTTCCCCGCATACGCGGGGATGAGCCTCAGGCCCCTCGTCTTCCTCGGGGTCTGATTGTCGTGTTCCCCGCATACGCGGGGATGAGCCCAGGTCTCGTGAGTCGGGTCCGGCGGCGTCACCGTGTTCCCCGCATACGCGGGGATGAGCCGAGGTACCTGGCCAGCCTGTGCGCCTGCCAGATGTGTTCCCCGCATACGCGGGGATGAGCCAGGTCGGTTGACTGTGGTGGTGAGCTGATGCAGGTGTTCCCCGCATACGCGGGGATGAGCCTATCCTCAGCCGCCCTATCCAAGTCATCACCCAGTGTTCCCCGCATACGCGGGGATGAGCCGTCCCTGAACGCCTCCGACGGGTCCACAGGACGGTGTTCCCCGCATACGCGGGGATGAGCCGTCCCTGAACGCCTCCGACGGGTCCACAGGACGGTGTTCCCCGCATACGCGGGGATGAGCCTTCCCTGAACGCCTCCGACGGGTCCACAGGACGGTGTTCCCCGCATACGCGGGGATGAGCCGATGCCGACGGAGTCGTGGTCGGAGCCGGTGCCGTGTTCCCCGCATACGCGGGGATGAGCCCGTATCGGTGAGCCGCTCAGAAATGTGCGTGTGTGTTCCCCGCATACGCGGGGATAAGCCGGCCATCGTGATGGCCGCCCTGTCTGATGCTCTCGTGTTCCCCGCATACGCGGGGATGAGCCCGCGGCACATGGGGGATACTCTCCACGGGGCCAGTGTTCCCCGCATACGCGGGGAAATGAACCAAGCGCCCATATGGTGGGTGGGAACAACGGCCTCCGAGCATCTACGCGCACCCGTCGGCTACGAGCATCCACCCACTACCAGGCGATTGGCAGACTGCGCGGCCACATAGGCCATGCGCTGCATAACTCTCCGAAGCAGTACCCTTAACAGCAGCTCACGGGTCACGACACAGAACGCTGTAAAAAATGCCTCGCTCAGATCCGGGTGCCAGAAGGAACAATCCCCGGCGACCCCTCCTCCCTCACCACGGCGTCCCCGGTCGCTACCACGTCAGCACCGAACGTCCAGTCGCCCTCCACGGTCAGCGAACTCGCCCCGCGCACAGAGGGGACACCCTCAGGGAAGCGTGCCTCGAAGTCCCGGATGGTCTTGTAGTAACGAGGGTCCAGCACCACCGTGCAGGCCTCCTGCGGCACCTGCACCAGCAGGCCGTCCTCGTCAACCTCGTAGACGTCAGAGCGCAGCAGGAACAGGTCGTTGGTAGTCTTGACTGGGAGGAACCTGCTGCGAGACACCTCTACAGCCGTTGCCTTCTCGAAGGCCTCCACGGCCGCACCCATGGCCGTCTCCATCTGGATGACCGGGGTGGAGGCGGGGTCGGAAGGATCAACCGTCTTGGTGTTCCTGATCAGCGGCAGCCCGAGGATCCCCTGGCGCTGGCTCAGCGTGTCCCGCAGCACCTCCAGGTCGAACCAGAGGTTGTTGGTGTGAAAGAAGGGATGGCGGAACTGGTCGGTGAAGTAGTGCATCTGGTCGGCAGGCGTCTGGGCGGTGTCGCGCAGGATGATCCGCCCGTCACTGCGGCGCACCGCCAGGTGCCCCCCTTGACGTCGGCGGGCGTGCGACGGCACATCTCCGGGGCGTAGGCGGCTCCCGAGGCAGCGAACCACCCGGCGATGCGGGCCGAGGGGGCAGCCCCCAGGTTGTCCGAGTTCGAGGTCATGGCGTAGCGGTAGCCCCGCTCCAGCAGGGCGTCCAGGACTCCGGAGGCGGTTAGGGCCGTGTAGATGTCCCCGTGCCCGGGCGGGCACCACTCCAGCTCCGGGTCGGCCTCCCAGGTCACTGGGGTCAGGTCGTCGGCGCGCAGCTTGGGCTCGCGGTTCTGCAGGAAGTCCAGGGGGATCCCCTCCACCCCGATCGGCGGGCAGGACTCCAAGGCCTCGAAGGTGTCCTCACGGGTGCGGAAGGAGTTCATGAAGACCAGCGGCAAGGTCACGTCATAGCGTCTGCGGGCGGCCAGGACCTGGTCCACGATGAGCTCCAGGAAGGTCTTTCCGCCCCGGACGGGGAGCAAGGACTTCGCCCGGTCCAGCCCCATCGAGGTCCCCAGACCCCCGTTAAGCTTGATCATGACGGTACGGCTCAGGGCGTCCCTGGCCTGCTCGGGGCTGACCTCCACGTCGCTGATCGAGCTGATGTCCGTCAGAGGCTCAATGCTCTCCTCCGGTACCAGCCCGGTCGCTCCCTCCTCAAGAGTCCTGTAGTAGTAGCTGAAGACGTCGATGGCCTGCTGGGCGACGCCGGCGTCGCGCATCTTGGCCTGGGCCAGGGTGAGTCCGTTCTCGCTCATGGCAGGAGGGTATCCCGCCCTCGGCGGAGTCACGCGGCAGCCACGGCGTGCCCGCTGCTACCCGCCGTTCCACCCACTGCCACGGTCCCGTCGGCGTCTCGCCTAGGCCCGCTGCCCCTGGAGGACCTCGCTGAGGAACTGTCCCGTGTGGGATGAGGTGTTCGCGGCCACCTGCTCCGGGGTGCCGGTGGCCACCACCGTGCCACCGCCCTTGCCGCCCTCGGGTCCCATGTCGATGATCCAGTCGGCATGAGCGATGACGTCCAGGTTGTGCTCGATGACGACCACGGTGTTGCCCTTGTCCACCAGGCCCTGGAGCACACCCAGAAGCTTACGGATGTCCTCCAGGTGCAGACCGGTGGTGGGCTCGTCCAGGACGTAGACGGTCCGCCCGGTAGAGCGACGCTGGAGCTCGGTAGCCAGCTTGACGCGCTGTGCCTCGCCACCGGACAGGGTCGTGGCCGCCTGGCCCAGGCGCACGTAGCCCAGGCCCACCTCCACCAGAGTGCCCAGGTGGCGGGAGATGACGCCGGAGGCTGAGAAGAAGTCCGCCGCCTGGTGGATGGTCATATCCAGCACGTCGGCCACCGTCTTGTCCTTGTACCGGATCTCCAGGGTCTCGCGATTGTAGCGGGCACCGTGGCAGACCTCGCAGGGCACGTAGACGTCCGGCAGGAAGTTCATCTCGATCTTCAGGGTGCCGTCCCCCTTGCAGGACTCGCAGCGCCCGCCCTTGACGTTGAAGGAGAAGCGGCCAGGGCCGTAACCACGCACCTTGGACTCCGGTACCGAGGCGAAGATCTTGCGGATGTGGTCCCACACACCGGTGTAGGTCGCGGGGTTAGAGCGCGGCGTGCGCCCGATGGGCGACTGGTCGACGTGGACCACCTTGTCCAGGTTGTCCACCCCCCGCACGGTCCGGTGCCGCCCGGGCACACCCCGGGACCGGTTAAGACGGTTGGCCAGGACCTGGTAGAGAATAGAGTTAACCAGGGAAGACTTGCCCGACCCGGACACCCCGGTAACGGCAGTAAGCAGCCCCAGGGGGAAGGTGACGGTGACATCCTTAAGGTTGTTCTCCCGGGCACCGACCACAGTAACCTCCCGGCCTTTGCGACGGGGGCGACGTGACCGGGGGACCTCAATGCGGCGGCGACGTGCCAGGTAGTCACCGGTCACCGAGCCCTCCGCCTCCACCAGGGCGCTCAGCGGCCCGGAGTGGACGACCTGCCCACCGTTCTCCCCCGCCCCGGGTCCAATGTCCACGATCCAGTCCGCGGCACGGATGGTGTCCTCGTCATGCTCCACGACAATGAGCGTGTTGCCCAGGTCCCGCAGCTTCTGGAGGGTGGTGATGAGCCGGGCGTTGTCCCTCTGGTGCAGCCCGATGCTGGGCTCGTCCAGCACGTAGAGGACACCCACCAGGCCCGAGCCGATCTGGGTGGCCAGGCGGATCCTCTGTGCCTCGCCCCCGGACAGGGTGGCTGCACCCCGGGACAGGCTGAGGTAGTCCAGGCCGACGTCAACCAGGAACCCCAGGCGCGCGGCGATCTCGCTCAGCACGCTGCCCGCGATCTGACGGGCCTGGCCGGACAGGTCCAGGTGGGCCAGGAAGTCCCGGGTCTCGCTGATAGGCAGGTCGCACAGCTCGGCGATGGACAGCCCGCCCACGCGCACCGCCAGCACCTCGGCCTTGAGTCGGGTGCCGTGGCAGGCCGGACAGGGGACCTCCCGCATGTAGCCCTGGTAGCGCTCCCGGGACCAGTCGGACTCGGTCTCCTGGTGCTTGCGCATGACGTAGTCCATGACGCCCTCGAAGCCGGTGGCGTAGACCCGCTCCCGGCCCCAACGGTTGCGGTAGCGCACCTTGACCTCGTAGTCCTTGCCCCGCAGGATCGCCTCCCTGGCCCGCTGCGGCAGCGCCCGCCACGGAGTGTCGACGTCGAAGCCCAGGTCCTCCCCCAGGGCGGCCAGCTGGCGGGTGAAGTACTTCTGGTGGCTGGACCAGGGGGCGACGGCTCCCTGCGCCAGGGTCAGCTCCTCGTCGGGCACGACGAGCTCGGGGTCGACCTCCAGGTGGGTGCCGATACCCGTGCACTCCGGGCAGGCCCCGTAGGGGGCGTTGAAGGAGAAGGTCCGCGGCTCCATCTCGTCGAGCTGGAGAGGGTGCTCGTTGGGGCAGGCCCGTTTCTCAGAGTAGCGCTGCTCGCGGGCGGGGTCCTCCGCCTCGGCGTCTACCCGCTCGATAATCACCAGGCCCTCGGCCAGAGCCAGGGCGGTCTCCACCGAGTCGGTCAGGCGCTGGCGGATGCCCTCACGCACCACCAGGCGGTCCACGATGACCTCAATGTCGTGCTTGAGGCGCTTGTTGAGAGCTGGCGGGGAGTCCAGGCGCTGCGTGGCCCCATCCACCCGGACCCGGTTGAAGCCGCGCCCGCGCAGCTCCTCGAACAGCTCGGTGTACTCCCCCTTGCGCCCGCGCACCACTGGGGCCAGTACCTGGAAGCGGGTGCCCTCCGGCAGGGAGCGGACCTGGTCGACGATCTGCTGAGGGGTCTGGGAGGAGATGACGGCGTCACAGACGGGGCAGTGCTGGGTGCCTGCCCGGGCGTAGAGCAGACGCAGGTAGTCGTAGACCTCGGTGACCGTGCCCACCGTGGAGCGGGGATTGCGGGAGGTGGACTTCTGGTCGATGGACACCGCCGGGCTCAGGCCCTCAATGAGCTCGACGTCAGGCTTGTCCATCTGACCCAGGAACTGGCGGGCGTAGGAGGACAGGGACTCCACGTAGCGACGCTGCCCCTCGGCGAAGATCGTGTCGAAGGCCAGGGACGACTTACCCGACCCGGACAGCCCGGTGAAGACGATCATCTGGTCCCGAGGCAGGTCGAGGTCCACGCCCCTGAGATTGTGCGCCCGGGCTCCACGGATGATGAGAGAGTCGTTCACGGGACGGCAGTCTAGGAGGGCAGACACGGTCTTCAAACACGCGTTCGAGCACGGCGTGGGAGGTCTTGGCCACGTGCCGGCGGTACCGCTGGTCTAGCCTGGTGCCATGAGCAGGATCTTCACCGTTGAGTACCACTACGTCACCGACCAGGACGAGGCCATGGGCGAGCTGCGCCCCTCCCACCGCGCCTTCAACGCCGAGCTGGCGAGCCAGGACCGGCTCCTTGCCGCAGGCCCCTACGTGGGTACCCACGAGGCCCTCATCATTGTGCGCGCCCAGGACGAGGCGGACGCGCTGGCCCTCCTGGAGGACGACCCCTTCTACCAGGCGGGCTTTATCGCCGAGCGCGTCGCGCGCCAGTGGAACCCGGTCATCGGGGTGCTCTCCCCCACCAGCTAGCGCCTGGACCCAGTTGCCGGGACAGACGTGGCTCCCGGAGCAGGCTTCATCCTGGGGCCAGGCTGAGCGCACCAGCCGCTCACACCGCGCGAGCCACCCGCTGACGCACCAGGTACACCGCCTCGATACCGCCCACGGCAAGCGCCGCCATGGCTGCGGTCACCCACCACACGCCCGGCTGGGGCCAGCTCAGGAGGAAGAAGGCACGTACCGCAGGCAGGACCACCCCCAGGACCGCCGCCACGCCCATGAGGAGCACCAGACCCAGCCGCCACCCCAGCAGCGGGCGGGCCGTCAGCGTCAGCAGCCACAGCCCGGAGGCAACCAGCACCAGCGTGACCCCGGTGGTCACCTGCGCCTCAGGAGCACCGGTCAGCGTCAACCAGGTCCAGGTCAGCAGCGTCACGGTGCCCGCCACCAGCCCCGCCGGAACCGCCAGAGTGAGGACCCGCCCCAGGAAGCCCGGCCGGTAACGCTGGTGGCTGGGTGCCAGGGCCAGGACAAAGGCAGGGACCCCGATCGTCAGTGAGGAGACGATCGTCAGCTGGCGCGGGGCAAAGGGGTAGGAGATCGCCAGCGCTGAGACCACCACCGCTATGAGCGAGGCGTAGACGGTCTTGGCCAGGAACAAGGAGGCGATGCGCTCAGTGTTGGCCATGACGCGCCGCCCCTGGGCCACGACTCCCGGAAGCGCGGAGAACTCCCCGGACAGCAGCACCAGGCGGGCCACCGCCCTGGTCGCTGGTGCCCCGTTGCCCATGGCGATGCCCAGGTCGGCCTCCTTCAGCGCCAGGGCGTCGTTGACACCGTCACCGGTCATGGCCACGACGTGCCCGCGCGACCTCAGCGCCCGCACCAGGGAGCGCTTCTGCTCCGGAGTCACCCGTCCCAAGACGGTGACCGGCTCCACCAGCTGCGCCAGGTGACCCAGGTCCTCCGCAGAGTCCTGGCCGTCCTGGGCACCCGGGTCCTGGCCGGCACCCGTTACCTCCGGCAGGTCCCGGGCGTCCACGGCGACCAGCTCTTCTCCGCCTGGTCCCCTCACCCCGGCTCTACGGGCCACCGCAGCCACCGTGGCCGGGCTGTCACCAGAGATGACCTTGACCTCCACGCCCTGATCCCGGAAGTACTCCAAGGTCTGGGCGGCATCAGGGCGGACCTCCTCCGACAGGACGACCAGCGCGCGCGGGCACAGGCCCGCAGGCAGCGCCGGCTCCTGACCGGGCACGCCGGGCTGATCACCCCACAGGTGAGGGCTGGAGGCCAGGGCCAGCACACGGGCCCCGGTCGTCGCTGCCTGGCGGACCTGCTGACGCACCTGCTCCACCAGTGGTCCCGGGGAGTCCACCTGGGCTGCGTCCAGGAGGATCTCCGGAGCACCCAGGACCCAGGTCGTCCCCTCCTCCCGCAGAGCCGACCACTTCCGTCGTGAGGAGAAGGGCACCTGGGCCTGGGGACGGGCAGCCCGTGCGACCTCCAGACCCCGGGGTCCCAGCAGCTCGGGCCTGCTGAGGCCTTCGCTGATGGCGGTGGCGCTGGCGTTGGGGTCCTCTCCCCCGCTGAGCCGGGCCAGGACCGCCAGAACCTCGGCAGCGGGCTCGTGCACCTCAGACCTGGGGGCGCCAAGGTCGTGGAGGTCGCAGACCTGCTCCAGGCGGATCCGCCCGGTCGTGATGGTGCCAGTCTTGTCCAGGCACAGGGTGTCGACCCGGGCCAGGACCTCCACCGCTGGCAGCTCTTGAACCAGGACGCTGCGGCGGGCCAGGGCCAGGGCAGCGGTGGCAAAGTTCACCGAGGTCAGCAGCACCAGGCCCTGAGGCACCATACCGACTACTCCCGCGACCGCAGGAACCACTGCCGCGCTCCAGGATCCGGAGGAAAGGGCATGGGCGAGACCTCCCTCCTCCCCGCGCAGCTGGGACCACGCCAGCAGCAGGGCCACAGGCACGATCACCCAGGAGATCCATCCCAGTACCCGGTTGGTGCCCGCCTGGAGCTCGCTGACAGCCACGGAGTACCGGCGTGCCTCACGGGCCAGACGGTGGGCGTAGGCGTCGGCCCCCACCGCCGTGGCCCGGAACAGGCCGGTCCCGGCAGTCACCGTGGTTCCCGACATGACCCGGTCCCCGGTGGCCGGGCGCACCGCAGCGGACTCACCGGTAAGGATGGACTCGTCGATCTCCAGACCCTCGCAGGACAGCACGGTGCCGTCGGCAGGGACCTGCTCTCCCGACCGCAGCCGCACGACGTCGTCGAGGACGACCTGCGCGACGGGCACCTCCTGCTGCTCGCCATCGCGCACCACCGTGGTGTGGGGAGTCTCCAGCACGGCAAGCCGGTCCAGCGCGCGCTTGGCCCGGATCTCCGCGACGGTCCCGGTGCTCGTGTTGAGCAGGAGCACGATCCCGAACAGGGCGTCTGCCCAGTGGCCGAAGACGAGGACCAGGACCAGTGCCACCCCCAGGATCGCGTTGAAGACGGTGAAGAGGTTGGCGCGCAGGATCTGGGCCACGCTGCGGGAGGTCTTCTCCTCGTAGGCGTTGGTCAGGCCGCGACGGACCCTGTCGGAGACCTCAGCGGCGCTCAGTCCCTGTGCGCCCGTCATGGTGGAGGCGCCGGCACCCACACCGGGGCCCGCAGCCGCATTGTCGCGCGCCGTGGTGGCGGAGGGTCCTGGCCCGGCCGCCCTGGAAGTCACTGCGCGCTCCTGGCGCTCTGGGCGCGACTGGTCGCCTCCGCTGGGGCGGCTGGGTCGGCGGTGCGCGAGGCCTGCCGGTGGTCCAGGTTGTCCTGCTGGGTCGGGGAAGTCGTGGCCTGGACCTGCCTGGAGTCGGTACGAGACCGGACGGCGGAGGCGACCACGGTGACCAGGACGGCGACGACGATGACCCCCAGGGACACCTGGATGCTGGGCTCGGGCACGACGTCCACCTCCCGTCCGCCGTTGATGAAGGGCACCTCGTTTGTGTGCAGCGCGTGCACGATCAGCTTGAGGCCGATGAAGCCCAGGATGGCGGCCAGGCCGTAGTGGAGGTAGGCCAGGCGGTCCAGGAGGCCGTCGATGAGGAAGTAGAGCTGGCGCAGACCCAGGAGCGAGAAGGCGTTGGCGGCGAAGACCAGGTAGGGCTGCCTGGTCAGGGAGTAGATAGCGGGGATCGAGTCCACCGCGAACATGACGTCAGCGGTCCCGATAGCGATGATGCACAGCATCATGGGGGTGATCATGGTGCGTCCGGCGTGACGGTGGACTACCTTACCGCCCACAAAGCCGTCGGTCATGGGTACCACCCGGGCCACGGCCCGCACGAACCCGCTGGGCCGGTACTCCTCAGTGGCCGAGGAGTCCTCCGGGTCCTCCACGCCCTCGCGGGCCTGGGAGACAGCCGTCCACAGGAGCCAGGCGCCGAAGAAGTAGAAGACCCAGGAGAAGTTCTCGATGAGCGCGGCCCCGGCCAGGATGAACACCAGTCGCAGTACCAGGGCGATGACGATACCTGCCAGGAGTACCTCCTGCTGGTACCTGCGGGGGACCCGGAAGGAGGAGATCATGATGACAAAGACGAAGAGGTTGTCGATACTGAGCGCCTTCTCGGTGATGTAGCCCGCGAAGTACTCCGTGCCGTAGTCACCTCCCCATACGGCCCACACCACCAGGCCGAAGACCAGGGCCATGGCGATGTAGGCCACTGACCACCGGGCAGCCTCCCCTATCGTGGGCTCGTGAGGGGTACGCACGTGACCGACGATGTCGATCGCGATCATGACGAGAATGACGGCTCCCAGAGCCAGCCACCCAAGAGCGTGGACATCCACAGAATGCACCTCCGGTACGGATCGGGTACCAGAGGTCTCCTCCCGCCTCACTAGGGACAGCGTGCCCCCGGGGAGGCCTGCGACGCCGGGGCCGGGACCTGATCCGATCGCCCGTGGTGACGACGTCGCCGTTAGTGGGAGTACTCCCCTCCGCATGGTTTTGCCGTAGTCTAGCCGCCGTCTCCTCGATGTACCCGCCACCGTGGGGACAGGGAGTGTGGGGTGAACGACGCCGAGGTGTCCTGTGCCGCACGCGCGGGCACCTCACGCGAGGCCCACAGGCAGTGAGGCCGGGATGAGGCCGGGATGAAGCCGGGAGACCGCAGCCAGCCCCACGCATGCCGCTCAGTAGACCGGGTCGCGGTCGATAGGGCAGGTCATGCAGTGGCTGCCACCACGTCCACGACCGAGCTCGGAGGAAGGGACCTCCAGGACCTCGATACCGGCGGCTCGCAAGTTGGCGTTGACAGAGTAGTTGCGGTCATAGGCCACCACCACGCCCGGGGAGAGGGCCACGACATTGTTGCCGTCGTTCCACTGCTCGCACTCTGCGCCGTAGCGGCCTGCAGTAGAGGTGACCGGCTGCAGGTGGACGCCCAGCGCCTGGGAGACTGTACCCACGAAGTCCCCGCCGTCGTGGGTGACCCGGATGCCGCCGCGCTGGGAGTCGTCGGGACGCAGGGAGAAGACCTCCATCTCCCTGACCACGGGCTCGTAGATGTTGACCACCTCCTCCGAGCACAGCGTGAACACGGTGTCCAGGTGCATGGCGGCGCGCTCCTTGGGCATGCGGGCGGCGATGACGCGCTGCGCCGAGCCGGCCTGGAACAGCGAGCTGGCGATCCGACTGACCGCCTGGAAGGTGGAGCGCTCTCCCATTCCGACCAGGACAACCCCCTTGCCGACCGGCATGATGTCTCCGCCCTCGATAAAGGTGTAGCCCGTGTCCTCGTCCAGCGTGTTCAGCCAGGTGCGGTAGGTGTAGTCGAACAGCGGGTGGAACCTGTAGACCGCGGCCAGCAGGAGCACCTCGCGCTGGCGGGCCTCCCAGAACATGGAAGACAGCTCCACGCCGTCATAGATCCACGCCGAGTTGTCCCGCGTGAACAGGGTGTTGGGCAAGGGAGCGATCAGCAGCTCAGGGTCGTCGCTGTTGACGTGGTAGGGGTCGATGCACGTACCGAACACGTCGGAGGGAACCTGGTCGGACACCAGCCCGCCGATGAGCAGGTCGGCGAGCTGGTCGGAGGGCATCTCCTCCATCCAGGCCCGCAGGTCCTCGGCCACCCCGACCCCCATAGCAGCGTGGTTGACCCTACGGTCCAGTACGAAGGCCCGTCCCTCGGGGATGTCCAGGACGTCGGAAAGCAGGTCGTGCAGCTCCAGGACCTCCACGCCCCGCTCACGCATGAGGCTGACGAACAGGTCGTGGTCGCGCTGGGCCCTGGGCACGTCCAGGACGTCGTCGAAGAGCAGGTCGTGGCAGTTGGTCGGGGTCAGGTGCTCATGGGCACGGCCCGGCCGACACACCATGACGCGTCTGAGCGTGCCGACTTCGGACCAGACTCCGTGGCTGACGGTAGTTGCAGCAGTCGCCATGATTCTCCCTCTCGGTTCTTGTCTGTTGGCTAGCAGCGGTCAGCGTCTGTGTCTGTCTGTGTCTGTCTGTGTCTGTCTGTGGCGTCTTCGTGCACTCCCGGGACCGTGACTCGGCAACCGTGGCTCAGCGGCCCCCGCACCTGCGCGTCCTCTCCCGGTACCCCGGCACCAGGGTCGGCTCCCCCGCACAACTCACAGGCACCTCACAAGGACAGGGTCCCGCGAGCCAGGCCGTAGACCGCGTAGGCCGACGCCGCCACCAGGACGGCCACCAGGACCTGTTCCGCCCGGGTCAGGACAGGTGCCCCGCGCTCACGACGCGCCACGACGAAGAAGGGCAGGCCGACAACGTAGAAGATCGCGGTGTACAACAGGTAGACCGGGCCGGCGGCGTAGAGGAGCCACACCCCGTACAGGGTTCCGCCCAGCCCGACGAGCAGGTCCCTCCAGGCCCCGTTCCCGGCCCGCCTCGCCCGCAACGCCACCATGACCTGGTACAAGGCGGAGAGCAGGTAGGGCAGCAGGATGAGCGAGGAGGCCAGAAGAATAAGGGTGGTGTAGGTGGAGGCGTTGAAGTAGGTCCACACCAGGAAGAGCTGGACCAGCCCCATGGTCAGCCACAGGGCTGCAGCAGGCACGCCCTTGCTGCTCTCCCGGCCGAAGATCCTGGGCATGAGGCCCTCCTGGGCCGGGACTCGGACGATCTCGGCGCACATGAGGAACCAGGACAGCAGCGCCCCGACCAGGGAGACGACCAGGCCCAGGGCGATGAGCCGTGCGCCCCAGGGACCGACAGCCGCCTCCAGCACCCCGGCCAGGGAGGGATCGCCCAGGGCGGCCAGCTCAGTACGTGGCATGATCCCGTAGGACAGGATGTTGATGGCCAGCAGAAGCGCCAGCACGGAGACGAAGCCGAGGATGGTAGCCCGCCCCACGTCGGTGCGGGAGCGGGCGCGCTCAGAAAAGACAGAGGCCCCCTCCACGCCGATGAACACCCACACGGTGACCAGCATCATGCCCCGGACCTGGCTCAGCACTGAGCCCAGAGAGGGGTCGGCGGCACCCCAGAAGTCCTGGGTGAAGACGTCAAGCCGGAAGGCAAACACACCGATGACGACAAAGACGACCAGGGGCAAGACCTTGCCGACCGTCACGACCGCGTTCACGATCGATGCCTCACGTATTCCCCGCAGAATGAGCACGTGGAACAACCACATAACGACAGAGGCAATAATAATGGCCTGCGCCGTGTTTCCGTCCCCGAAACCTGGAAAAAAGACACCGAGGGACGCCATGAGCAGGACCAGATAGCCGACGTTTCCGATCCACGCCGAGACCCAGTACCCCCACGCCGAGGAGAACCCCACCAGGTTGCCGAATCCGGCCCTGGCGTACCCGTAGATCCCGGCGTCAATGTCCGGCCTGCTCAGCGCCAGGCGCTGGAAGACGAAGGCCAGCATGAGCATGCCGACCCCGGTGACGACCCAGCCCATGACAAGGGGTCCCGGGGCGGCCGCACTGGCCATCTGCTGGGGCAGGCCAAAGATCCCGCCCCCGATCATCGACCCGACGACCAGCGCCGTCAGCGCCGTCAAAGGAACCTTCTGGGCGGGGGAACGGCTCTCCGCGGCAGAAGACTCCTGCGTACTGTGTGGGCTCATGCGCGCTTCCGCTCCTCTACCAGTCTCGACCTCGACCCGGCAACCGTGTGGCAGAAATCATTGTAGGGAGAGAACCACGGAAAAGCAACGCAACACAATCATGAATATAGAACCACGACAACGAATACTATGATGAATAGTTCCGGGATACTACATTTATTTCTAGTGCTGCCGGACCGCGCCGCAATCGCCCGACGCCTTCTGGTACGCGCTACTGCGCCGCGCGCATGGATCGCAGCTCCTTCTTGAGGTCTTGCACCTCGTCGCGCAACCGTGCCGCCAGCTCAAAGTGGAGGTCCTGGGCAGCAGCGTGCATCTGCTCGGTCAGCTCAGCGATCAGGGCCTCCAGGTCCTGCTGGGCGCTGCCAGCCAGCCGCTCGCGCACAGTCGCCTCCGCCGCCTTCTTACGACGGGTACGCACCTGAGCCTCCTCGTGACCGCGGTACCCCCCGGCGAGGAGCTCGGCGGTGTCGACGTCCTCACGCGCCAGCATGTCGGTCACGTCGGCAATCCGCTTGCGCAGGGGCTGGGGGTCAATCCCGTGCTCGGTGTTGTAGGCCAGCTGCTTGGCCCGCCGCCTCTCCGTCTCCTCGATAGCCTCAGCCATAGAGGGGGTGATGTGGTCGGCGTACATGTGGACCTCACCGGAGACGTTGCGGGCAGCGCGCCCGATAGTCTGGATGAGGGAGCGGGTCGAGCGCAGGAATCCTTCCTTGTCAGCGTCCAGGATGGAGACCAGGGAGACCTCCGGCAGGTCCAGACCCTCACGCAGCAGGTTGATGCCTACTAGGACGTCAAAACTGCCCAGCCGCAGCTCGCGCAGCAGCTCGACACGGCGCAGGGTGTCCACGTCAGAGTGGAGGTACTCCACCCGCACACCCCGCTCCGCCAGGTAGGTGGTCAGGTCTTCTGCCATCCGCTTGGTCAGGGTGGTGACCAGGACCCGCTGGTCCTGCTCGGTACGCTGACGCACCTGCTCCAGCAGGTCGTCGATCTGGCCCTGGGTGGGCCTGACCACCACCTTGGGGTCCACCAGGCCAGTCGGTCGGATGATCTGCTCGACGACACCGTCGGACAGGTCCATCTCATAGTCTCCAGGAGTTGCCGACAGGTAGACGGTCTGACCGATGCGCTCACTGAACTCGTCAAAGGTGAGAGGCCTGTTGTCCAGTGCGGAGGGTAGGCGGAAGCCGTGGTCAACCAGCGTGCGCTTGCGGGAGGCATCGCCCTCGAACATGCCGCCGATCTGGGGGACGGTCACGTGGGACTCGTCGATGACGAGCAGGAAGTCCTCAGGAAAGTAGTCCAGCAGCGTGTTGGGCGGGGTACCCACCTCGCGCCCGTCGATGTGCAGGGAGTAGTTCTCCACCCCCGAGCAGGTCCCGATCTGCTGAAGCATCTCCAGGTCGTAGGTAGTGCGCATCCGCAGGCGCTGGGCCTCCAGGAGGCGCCCGTCACGCTCCAGCTCGGCCAGACGCTGGGCCAGCTCGGCCTCAATACCCTGGATCGCCTGCTCCATGCGCTCCGGCCCGGCGACGTAGTGAGAGGCGGGGAAGACGAAGACCTGGTCGGCGGTGTCGATGACATCACCGGTGACCGGGTGCAGGGTGGCCAGGGCCTCGATCTCGTCACCAAAGAGCTCGATACGGATAGCCAGTTCCTCGTACATGGGGATGATCTCCACCGTGTCGCCCCGGACCCTGAAGGTGCCACGGGTGAAGTCCGTGTCGTTGCGGGTGTACTGCATGGACACGAAGCGGCGCAGCAGGTCGTCACGGTCCACCCGGTCCCCCACGGCCAGGGGGGTCATGCGGTCCACGTACTCCTGGGGCGTACCCAGGCCGTAGATGCACGACACCGAGGAGACCACGACGACATCACGGCGGGTGAGCAGGGAGTTGGTGGCGGAGTGGCGCAGGCGCTCCACCTCGTCGTTGATGGAGGAGTCCTTTTCGATGAAGGTGTCCGTCTGGGGGACATAGGCTTCCGGCTGGTAGTAGTCGTAGTAGGAGACGAAGTACTCCACCGCGTTGCCCGGCAGCAGCTCACGGAACTCTGCGGCCATCTGGGCGGCCAGGGTCTTGTTGGGCTCCAGCACGAGCGTGGGGCGCTGGACCTTCTCCACCAGCCAGGCCGCCGTCGCGGACTTGCCAGTACCGGTGGCCCCCAGCAGCACGATGTCCTTCTCGCCGGCCTCCAGGCGCCGAGCCAGCTCAGCGATGGCGGTGGGCTGGTCGCCGCTGGGTGTGTAGGGGCTGACGACCTCGAAGGGCTTGACGGCACGGTGCAGGTCAGTGACAGGACGCATGCTCCCAAGGCTACGCGAGTGCCGCGACAGCAGGTCAGGGGGCCAGCTGCTCCTCCCACAGGGAGTCAACCTCAACGACCAGGTCCTCCAGCGTGGCGGAGTTGAGCAGGACCACGTCGGCCACGGCCCGCCGCTCAGCATCGGTCGCCTGGGAAGCGATGCGGGCCATCGCCTGCTCGGCCCCCAGTCCACGCTCGGCCAGCCGCTCCAGGCGCGTGTCCAGGTCAGCCTCCACCACGACGACGAGGTCAAACATGTCCTGCATCTGACCCTCGACAAGCAGGGGCACATCATAGACGGCCACCTGTCCCGCAGGTACCCCCTCCAGACGTGCCCAGGCCTCGGCAGCGATGAGCGGCAGCAGGATCTCCTCCAGCCTCGCACGTCGCAGCTCGTCAGCAAAGACCACCTCACCCAGCGCCGAACGGTCTAGCGTCCCGTCCGCGGTCAGTACATCTGGGCCGAACTCCGCAACCACCTCCTCCAGGCCGTGTGTTCCCGGCTCCACTACGTCACGGGCGATGTCATCGGCCCTGACCACTGTGGCACCGTGCCCGGCCAGGAGATCGGCCACCGTGGACTTACCGGTGCCGATCCCCCCGGTCAGGCCGACACGCAGCGCTCTTCCCGGCGGGTGAGGAGGACGGGTACCACGAGCCATAGACCCATGATGCCCTCCACCAGGCTCCCGGTCAGCTACGGACCAAGATAAGCCGCAACCAGGCAGTACGAAACGTGTGGGTCCCACCTGGTCGGGTGGGACCCACACGCCTTTCACCAGCGGCCGAGAACGTCGGTGAGAACCTCGCAGCGCTAGTGTCAGTTACCGGTCAGCTTCTCCCTCAGGGCAGCAAGGGCCTCGTCAGAGGCGAGAGTGCCCGAGGCCTCGGACGGTGTCGAAGAATAGGAGGTGCTGGCGGCCGCTGCGGTCGCGGCCGAGTCCTGCTCCTCCTCCATCGCCCTGGCAACCTGTGCCTTGTGAGCCTCCCAGCGAGCCAGGGCAGCGGCGTACTCCGCCTCCCAGGCCTCGCGCTGGGCCTCGTAGCCCTCAAGCCACTCGTTGGTCTCCGGGTCAAAGCCCTCTGGGTACTTGTAGTTGCCGTCCTCGTCGTACTCGGCCGCCATGCCGTACAGGGACGGGTCGAAGTCCTCCGAGACAGGGTCCACGCCCTCGTTCGCCTGCTTGAGCGACAGCGAGATGCGGCGACGCTCCAGGTCGATGTCGATGACCTTGACGAAGACCTCGTCACCGACCTTGGCGACCTGCTCCGGCACCTCAACGTGGCGCTGTGCCAGCTCAGAGATGTGGACCAGGCCCTCGATACCGTCCTCGACACGGACGAAGGCGCCAAAGGGAACCAGCTTGGTGACCTTCCCGGGCACGACCTGGCCGATAGCGTGGGTACGGGCGAAGGCCTGCCACGGGTCCTCCTGGGTGGCCTTGAGGGACAAGGAGACGCGCTCCCGGTCGAAGTCCACGTCCAGAACCTCCACGGTGACCTCGGTGCCCACCTCGACGACCTCGGAGGGGTGGTCGATGTGCTTCCAGGACAGCTCGGAGACGTGGACCAGGCCGTCCACGCCCCCCAGGTCCACGAAGGCGCCGAAGTTGACGATGGAGGACACCACGCCGGAGCGGACCTGGCCCTTCTGAAGGGTCTGGAGGAAGTTGGTGCGGACCTCCGACTGGGTCTGCTCCAGCCAGGCTCGGCGGGAGAGGACCACGTTGTTGCGGTTCTTGTCCAACTCGATGATCTTGGCCTCGAGCGAACGACCCACGTAGGGCTGGAGGTCACGGACGCGCCGCATCTCGACCAGGGAGGCAGGCAGGAATCCGCGCAGGCCGATGTCCAGGATCAGGCCGCCCTTGACGACCTCGATCACGGTACCGGTGACAACGCCGTCCTCCTCCTTGATGCGCTCGATCGTACCCCAGGCGCGCTCGTACTGAGCCCGCTTCTTGCTCAGGAGCAGACGCCCTTCCTTGTCCTCCTTCTGCAGGACCAGAGCCTCGATCTGGTCGCCGACGGCGACGATCTCGTCAGGATCGACGTCATGCTTGATGGACAGCTCGCGGGCCAGGATGACGCCCTCGGTCTTGTAGCCGATGTCGAGGAGGACCTCGTCGCGGTCGACCTTGACGACAGTGCCCTCGACGATGTCACCGTCGTCGAAGTACTTGATGGTCTCGTCGACGGCGGCGAGGATCTCCTCGGTCGCACCGATGTCGTTGACTGCGACCGGGGTGGGGCTGGGCGGAGTGGTGGTCATTGAGTGGTTGCTCCGAATACGGATAGGTGGTTCGGGTTGACAGGGACCGTGCGTCCCCCGCGCCCTGCGCCGGCCCGGACCGGCTCACGACGCGGCTGGGACCGGAGTAAAGAAGATGCCCAGGAACGCACGAAAGTACCCTATCAGCACGTGACGGAGCCGTGACTGGACTGTTCCCGTCTACGCTCCTCCGAACACGTGCAATCGCTCACATTCACGTCTACTGGCCTGCTCGGCCAGGAACAGCGCGAGGAAGACAGCAGAAGCGACACGGAGACGTAGCTGGCAGCCCGCCAGTCACGCCAGTATGTATCGGTAGAAGCACGTGTCAGTGGCTGGCAGCCCGCCAGCTGAGCCCGCTGCCGGTGGCGACGTCCAGCGGTACCGACAACTCGGCGGCCTGGCTCATCCGCTCCTGGAGCAGCTCCTTGACGGTGTCAGCCTCCCCGGCAGCCACCTCCACCACCAGCTCGTCGTGGATCTGGAGCAGCAGGCGGCTTGCGAGCCCCCCCTCAGCCAGCGCCTGGTCCACGTCGATCATGGCCTTCTTGACGATGTCGGCCGCGCTGCCCTGGATCGGGGCGTTGAGGGCCGCCCGCTCCGCCATCTCACGGCGCTGACGGCTGTCGCTGGTGAGGTCGGGCAGATAGCGGCGGCGGCCGAACATGGTCTGCGTGTAGCCGTCCCTGCGGGCCTGCTCGACCACGGACTCCAGGTAGTCGCGCACCTGTCCGAAGCGGGCGAAGTAGGCGTCCCTCAGGGCAGCGGCCTCGGCGTTGCCGATCCCGAGCTGACGGGCCAGGCCGAAGGTAGACAGCCCATAGGCCAGCCCGTAGCTCATGGCCTTGATATGGCTGCGCTGCTGGGAGGAGACCTCGGCGACCGTGGTGCCGTGCACCAGGGCAGCCACGTAGCGGTGCAGGTCCTCGCCGCTGCGGAAGGCCTCGATCAGCGCCTCGTCCCCCGACAGGTGCGCCATGATCCGCATCTCGATCTGGGAGTAGTCCGCGGTCATCAGGCACTCGTAGCCCTCCCCCACGGTGAAGGCCTCCCGGATACTCAGCCCCTCCTCGGTGCGCGCCGGGATGTTCTGCAGGTTCGGGTCCTTCGACGACAGGCGTCCGGTGGCGGCGATCGTCTGCTGGAAGGTGGTATGGATACGACCGTCAGGCTGGACCGCCTTGCGCAGACCCTCCACGGTCTGACGGAGCTTGATGGCGTCACGGTGCTCCAGGAGGTGCTCCAGGAAGGGGTGCCCCGTCCGGGCGTACAGGGCGGCCAGGGCCTCGGCATCTGTGGTGTAGCCGGTCTTGGTCCGCCTCGTACGGGGCATGTTGAGCTCGTCGAACAGCACCGTCTGGAGCTGCTTGGGACTGGAGAGGTTGAGCTCGTGGCCAGCCGCGGCGAAGGCGGCCTCGGCAGCATGGGTGACCCGGGCCTCCAGCTCGATCTCCCGGCGGGCCAAGACGGCGTCGTCCACGGCGATGCCGGTGTGCTCCATCATCGTAAGAGTTGCAGCCACAGGCATCTCCAGCCCGGTAAAGAGACCCGTGCTCTCACGCTGGGCCATCTGGGCCTCCAGGACCTCCTGGAGGCGTGGCAGGAGCCCCGCCCGGCGGGCGCTGGCCAGAGCCTCCTCAGGGAGGTGGCCGTCATCAAAGGGGCTGTCCAGGCAGCCTAGGTCCAGGGCGGTCTGGTCAGGCTGCTGCGAGCGCCCCGAGCCCGCAGGCTGGGGCAGGGGATCCGGGGAGTCCAGGGAGGAGTCCAGGTCGATGCCCAGCCAGCGCTGGGCCAGGTCCTTGACCGCGTAGGAGCGCTGCTCAGGACGGCACAGGTAGGCCGCCAGGGACGGGTCGGCCACCACACCGTCCAGACGCAGTCCGCGGGCCTCCAGCGCGTGCCAGGACCCCTTAGCGTCAGCCACGACCTTGGGTCGTGACGAATCGGCGAGCAGCCGGGCCAGGGCAGCCTCATCCTCCGGCGTGACCAGGGACGGGTCCACCACCACGGCCCTGCGGCCGTCGCTGAACGACAGCAGGGTGGTCTCCCCCAGCGTCGGCTGCAGACTGCCCACGACGTCCAGTCCCACGACCCCCGAGCCCCCCACGAGACCATCCCGGGGCTGCTCGTCACTGTCGCTACTGCCGTCACTGCTATCACTATCATCAGCACCCGCACCCAGGTGCTGACGCAGCCACTGCCCCAGCGACCCCGCAGGCAGGTCGTGGCCCAGGACCGAGACCTCCAGCGCCCTGAGCGCCTCCAACGGGTCCTGCCTCCCGGTTCCCGGGCCGACACCCTCAGCACCGTCAGCACGGTCGTGGTCGTCGTCAGCCAGCGGAAGCGTACGCAGGGCGCGCTGGTGCAGCGTGCGGAACTCGAGCGCCTCGAAGACCCGAGCGAGGTCACCACGACGACTGCCGGACAGGCGAAGGTCCCTGCTCGGGCTCACGCCCAGGTCAAGGTCGGTCAGCAGCCGGTTGAGGCGGCGGTTGCGCAGCACGTCGTCCAGGTGGTCGCGCAGCGACTGCCCCGCCTTGCCCCTGATCTGGTCGGCGCTGGCGATGACACCGTCGAGGCCGTCGTATGCGGTCAGCCACTTGGCGGCGGTCTTGGGCCCCACGCCGGGAACCCCCGGCAGGTTGTCGCTGGGCTCACCCACCAGGGCCGCCAGGTGCGGGTAGCGCTGGGGCGGTACACCGTAGCGGGCCTCGACCTCCTCAGGCGTCATCCGGCGCAGCGTGGAGACCCCCTTGACCGGGTAGAGCACGGTGCAGTGCTGCGTCACCGTCTGGAAGGAGTCCCGGTCGCCCGAGCAGATGAGGACCTCCATACCCTCCCGCTGGGCGGCGGTCGCCAGGGTGGCCAGGATGTCGTCGGCCTCGTAACCCGGCGCGGTCAAGGTGGGCACCCTCATGGCGCCCAGCAGCTCCTGGATCAGCTCGACCTGACCGGTCAGGGCCTGCGGGGTCTCCTCCCGGGTCCCCTTGTAGTCAGCGTACTCGCGGGTGCGGAAGGTTCCCCCGGGCAGGTCAAAGGCGACGGCGACATGGGAGGGCCTCTCGCTGTCAAGCAGAGACAGGAACATTGAGGTGAAGCCGTGGACGGCGTTGGTGACCTGGCCCGTCGAGGTAGTAAACCCGTCAGCCGGAAGGGCGTAAAAGGCCCGGAAGGCCATGGAGTGGCCGTCAACGAGCAGGAGGCGGCCGACATGGTCAGGACTATGGTCAGGACTGGTGGCGGTGGTGCTCACCGTGCCAGCCTAGGCCTATGACTGAGCATCATGACGACACCCCGGCCCGCGGCACGCCCCCGCGAGGCACCCAGGGCACCGCTGCGGCAGCCTCACCCGCCGTCGTCGGCCCCAGCGGACCGGTAGGCCAGGACACCGGGGCCTGCCTGGCCGAGGTGAGCGCGGCACCGGTCGCCTTCCCGACAGCCTCTCCCCGCCCCTACCCGGACCCGCGCCCGGCGGGCTCGGCAGTCTCCGCAGCCAGTGCCCAGCAGCCGCTCCCGGAGGAGTCGCAGGACGGGACGCTCATGGACACCCTGGCCATGGAGGTCCTGGTCCGCGGTGCCGAGCACACGGTGGTCCGCATGCCCGTGGACGGGGCGCGCCAGGTAGCCGGGTTCCTCCACGGAGGTGCCAGTGCCGCCCTGGTTGAGACCGCCGCCTCCGTGGCTGCGCGGGCGGGGGCGCCCCAGGGCAGGCTCCCGGTGGGAGCCGAACTGACGGTTAGCCATCTGCGCCCAGTCAAGGAGGGGTGGGTCACGGCACAGGCGGTCCCTGTCCACCGAGGGCGGCACACCGTGGTCTACGAGGTGAGCATCAGCGACGACCAGGGGCGGCAGGTGGCGCGCGGCAGCCTGCGCAGCCTGTTCACCTGAGCAGGAGCCGGGCGGATCAGGACTCCTTGGCTGAACCCACCTGCTCCACGACGGCGTCGGCCACCTCACGCATGGTGAGACGACGGTTCATCGAGGTCTTCTGCAGCCAACGGAACGCCTCCGGCTCGCTCAGGCCCATACGCTCCATGAGGAGGCCCTTGGCACGATCCACGCGCTTGCGCGTCTCGAAGCGCTCGGTGAGGTCGCTGATCTCGTTCTCCAGCGACACGATCTCCTCGTGGCGAGAGAAGGCCACCTCGATGGCTGGGACGAGGTCGGCCGGGGTAAAAGGCTTGACCACGTATGCCATGGCGCCTGCGGCACCAGCGCGCTCGACCAGGTCGGTCTGGGAGAAGGCGGTCAGCATGACAACGGCGCAGGAGTGCTTGTCAAGAATGCGCTCAGCAGCGGTGATGCCGTCCATGACGGGCATCTTGACGTCCATGACGCACAGGTCCGGCCTGTTCTCCTCCGCCAGGCGGACAGCCTCCTCCCCGTCAGAGGCCTCCGCCACGACCTCATAGCCTGCGTCAGTGAGCGTCTCGACAATGTCAAGGCGGATAATGGCCTCGTCCTCGGCGACGAGGACCCGGCGGGACCTGGAGAGTTCTGTGGGTTCTGGCTCGTTGCTCACAGCCGCAATCCTAGTATGATCCTGCTGATCACCTCGCAGCTGAGCGGACGGCGCGCCTCCGTAGCCCAATTGGCAGAGGCATCCGACTCAAAATCGGAGCAGTGTGGGTTCGAGTCCCACCGGAGGCACTGGGCACCGGCCACAGGGCGGTGACCTTTTTCGTTGGAACTACGCGCTCGCCCCTGGCAGACACAGGTGACTGCCCGTCCCAGGCGGTCAGCCCCACCCCAGCCCTCCAGGCTGGGACATGAGGTACTCCAGGCGCCTGGCGGTGGCAACCCGCCGAAACTGGGTCTCCTCCCTGGGGTCGATGTCGTAGCCGTCGTCCTCAACGGTGACCCCGCGGGAAGTGCCCCATACCCAGATGGTCTCTGCCGCCTGCAGCGCCGCCCGTAGCACCGCCCGCTCGTCCTTGGCACGCCACCTCAGGCCAGGGACACGCAACCCGCCGCCGTCCGCACCAATGACGTGAACGGTCGCCACCGTCCGCGCCTGCGCCCTTAGCGCCGTGACAAAGATGGAGGAACGATACCTCGGCCACTCCAGCCGCTTGGACCACAAGCCGTTGAAGTAGGTGAGGCCCTCACGAGAGGCCACCAGACGGGCGCGCGCCCTGCTCCAGGCCCCCACCAGGAGCCCAAGGGCAGCAAGCAGGCAGGCGGCCCCGAAGGCCTGCGTCAGCGCGCCGTGTCCCATGAAGATCCTGCCGCGGCCAAAGGACTGTTCGTAGGGGTGAGTGACCAGGTAGGCTCCGTAGCCCCCGAACAGGAGGCTGAGAAGGAGGCGCCCTGTGACATCCGCGCACTCCCTGGGCCATGCCCTGAAGACCAACGAGTCCTGTCTCAGCAGGTCGTAGTCGACAGGCACGGAGTCGCTCTGGCGGCCCTCCCGGTCGGGCTCGCCCTGAAGCTGTAAGACGGTCTCTCGGGCGTACCCGCGCGCCAGCGCCCACGCCCAGAGGTCGTCAACCTCAGCCTCACCCCGCACCAGGGCCTCCTGCACGCTGTCAGCACTCACCCGCGGGGCCACCAGCCGGATACTCCCCCTCCTACCGGGCACCTCCATGGTGGCCACCCACGAGCTGCGTCCGCTGCGCGACACGTTGACCGTGAAAGCGGCTCGCGAGTCAGGCCAGGCGGTATCAGCGTGGCTGAAGAAGGTGGAGGAGTGGATCCCGTCAGCGTCGAAGACGGTGCGTCGCCCCCAGGGCACCACGCCGAGGGCCAGGAAAGGAAGGCCTAGAGAGACGAGGATGGCCCCTCCGACCAGGTCTCGGTAGGTGATCAAGGTAAAACCACGACCCTCAAGCGCCACCCCCACGAGGAGGAGCAGGCTGGCGCCAAGGAGGGAGAGCGGGCTGGAGCGACGCACCAGGGAGGCGGGCAGGTCGGCAGACGCGCCACCCGGGACAGGCGGGACCACGCCGACGTCGGTCGGCCCAGCCGGGTCGCCACCGCCGAAGACCCTCAGATGGCCGGCAGGCTGGTCTGAGCCGTAGGGGGTGTCGTAGGAGGGTGCGGACACGTCGGCTCCTTCAGCAGGCACTTGCGTCACTAGTACTATCAGTGCAGCCTCGCTCCCGCAGCCGTTCCGGTCCACACAGCGAGCACCCTGCAGGCTCGGCAACCTCCATAGCCACTACCTCGGTGCGGGCCAGTCGGTCGGGGCGAGGAGGCCACCGCCCGGTTGTTGCGGTGCCCGCCCAGCAAAACAGGTCACGGCAGTGCACCAGGGCAGTGAAGGCGCCCAACTGTGCTACCCACCGGTCCGCTACGGCCCTTCGTGGCAGGCGAGTTACAGTGATGCATGCCCGACCTGCTGATCCGCAATGCGCGCATCGTCGCCTTCCGCTCCCGTCCCGTGCTCGCCGCCCTGCGTGCACGGGCTCCGCGCCCCTTCCACTCCCCGGCTGCGGAACCCCGACCCGGCCCTCCGCAGCCCCCAGGCGCCACTGGTGCGGCCAGCGCACAGACCCGCCCGGACAAGGGCACACCGGTCACCGACATCCGTGTCACTGCGGGGCGCGTCACCCAGGTAGGCCCCGGCCTGCCCTATCACGGCGAGCAGGTCCTGGACGTGCAGGGGGCATACGTCATCCCGGGACTGTGGGACGCCCACGTCCACCTGGACCTGGAGGCGGCCAGGAGAGCACGCATCGACACCTCCGCCACCACCTGCGCCCAGGACGCGCTCGCCCTGGTGGCCCAGGCGCTTCGGAAGCACCCCCGTGAGCACCCGCCTGCCAGCGTGCAGGGCTTCGGCCACCGACTCTCCCTGTGGCCTCGGGTACCTACCGTCGCCGAGCTCGACGCCGTGTGCGGCGACGTCCCAGTCGTTCTGGTCTCCGGCGACGCCCACTCCGGGTGGCTGAGCTCGGCGGCCCTGCGCCACCTCGGACTGCCCGGAGCCACCACCAGCGACCCGGGCTCCCCGCTGACTGAGGACGCCTGGTTCTCCGTCATGGACCGCCTGGACCTCATCCCCGCAACCCGACAGCTGCGCGAGTCCGGATACCGTCAGGTGCTGGACAACCTGCTGCGCCAGGGCGTCACCGGGGTGGTGGACATGAGCTGGGCACCCAGTCCGCAGGACTGGCCGCTGCGCCTGGCTGCCATGGCTGAGGTCGGCGCCACCACGACGCTTGGGGACGGGACGTCTGCGCTTGTACCGCGTATCCGCACCGCCGTCTACCGCGACAGGCTGGACCAGTGGATCGCCGCAGGCCTGCGTACCGGGCAGGGGCTGGAGGGCTCTCCCGTGGGTGAGGACGGAGCGCCGCTACTTACCCAGGGACCGCTCAAGGTCATCGCCGACGGCTCGATGGGCACCGCCAGCGCCCACGTGCACGACCCCTACCCCGAGTCCCTGGGGCTGAGCCACACCCACGGCGTGGTCAACATTGACCGCGAGGAGCTGAGCGCCCTGATGACCCGTGCCGCACGGGCAGGGTTCGACATGGCGGTGCACGCCATCGGGGACGCCGCCGTGGACGAGGTCGCCGCCGCCTTTGCCGCCTCCGGTGCACGGGGTCGGCTGGAACACGCCCAGCTGCTGCCGCGCGACGCTGCCCAGGCTGGGACCGGGGCACTGGCCAGCCTGGTCGCGTGCGGGGTCGAGCTCTCCGTTCAGCCCGCTCACCTCCTGGACGACTGGCAGGCCGTGGAACGGGTCTGGCCCGGACGCAGGCAGCGAGTCTACGCCTTTGCCGACATGGTGGGGGCTGGCGCCCTGCTCCACCTGGGCTCGGACGCCCCAGTGGCCCCGCTGGACCCGTGGCTGGCCATGTCGGTCGCGGTCGGTAGAAGCACCCCAGACCACCAGGTGTGGTCGCCCGACCAGCGGCTTACCACCGAGGAGGCCCTGGCGGCCTCCGTGGACGGGCAGGGGCCGGTGCGCCCTGGCTCCCGCGCGGACCTGGTCGTCCTGGAGAAGGATCCGCTGAGGCTGGGTGCCGACGCGCTGGCCGCCGTGCGACCGCTGTCCACCGTGGTCGCGGGCCGGGTGCTGGCCCTGTAGGAGTGGTCCCTGGCAGTATCCAGCAGGACCGTGGCCCACTCCGACGTCATCCCCGATGTCGAGCAGATCACCAGCATCAATCCCGACGTGGTCATCCGGTGGGCTGACCAGGGTGACGCCGCCACCTACATCGAGCCTATCGAGGCCGCGGGGTACCCCGTCATCGGCCTGACGCACGGAACCTAGGAGATGCTGGAGGAGTGGATAGTGGATCCAGATGTTTGCCACCCTGCTGAGGCAGGAGGAGCGTGGCGAGCAGACTCTGGATCGGATGTACCAGACGATCTCGTCCCTGGAGGTCTTTGCCACCGAGCAGGACGCTCCCCACGGTGCTCGTCCTGCGCTCGGCGGGAGACGAGGGCTACAACGCGGGCATGGGCTCAACCAAGGGTTACATGAACACCTGGATGACACTGTGCGGCGCAACCAACATCGGGGCCGACTCCGGTACCAGGCCTCCTGCCACCGTCAGACCGTGTAGTCCGCCTTCTCTCCCACCGTGTGGACGCGGATGGAGTTGGTGGAGCCAGGCGTGCCCGGAGGCATGCCAGCCACGATGACGACGACGTCGCCCGGGTTGGCCAGGTGCTTCTCCTGAAGGATCTCGTCTACCTGGGCGACCATCTCGTCAGTGTGGCGCACCTCAGGGACACGGTAGGTGGTCACGCCCCACGTGACCGACAGCTGGTTGCGGGTGGAGTCCAGGGGGGTAAAGGCCAGCAACGGGATCGGGGAGCGCAGCCGGGACAGGCGCCGTGCCGTGTCACCGGAGTGGGTGAAGGTCACCATGCAGGACACGTCGAGCTGCTCGCTCATCTCGGCGGCGGCACGGGTGAGAGCACCGCCACGTGTCTGCGGGTAGGAGCCGAGCTCAGCGATACGCTCCCCGCCGTTCTCCTCGACGTTCTCGATGATGCTGGCCATCGTGCGCACCGCCTCAATGGGGTAGGCGCCCACAGAGGTCTCTCCGGAGAGCATGACCGCATCGGCACCGTCGAGGATCGCGTTGGCGCAGTCAGAGGCCTCGGCCCGGGTGGGACGCGGGTTCTGGATCATGGACTCCAGCACCTGCGTCGCTACGATCACCGGCTTGGCCTGGCGCCTCGCGAGCTCGATGGCGCGCTTCTGGACCAACGGCACCGCCTCCAGGGGCATCTCCACACCCAGGTCGCCGCGGGCCACCATGATGCCGTCAAAAGCGGAGACGATCTCGAAGAGGTTCTCCACCGCCTGAGGCTTCTCGATCTTGGCGATGACGGGGATGCGCACGCCAACCTCGTCCATGATCTCGTGGACGTCCTCGATGTCGGCCGCGTTGCGCACGAAGGACAGGGCGATGAGATCGGCACCGATCCCCAGCGCCCAGCGCAGGTCGTCGCGGTCCTTCTCGCTCAGTGCGGGCACGGATACCGCCACGCCAGGCAGGTTAATGCCCTTGTTGTTGGACACGTAGCCGGGGACCTCGACCTTGGTGACCACGTCGGTGTCCGTCACGGACACGACGCGCACGGCGACGTTCCCGTCGTCTATGAGGAGTCGGTCGCCGGGGCGGCAGTCCCCGGGCAGACCCTTGAAGGTGGTGGAGCACCGCTTGACCGTACCGAGTACCTCCTCGGTGGTGATGGTGAACTCGTCCCCCTTGTTGAGCATGACCTTCTGGTCGTTGACGAACTTGCCCAGACGAATCTTGGGCCCCTGGAGGTCCACCAGGATCGCCACGGCCCGCCCCGAGGCCCGCGCGGCGTCACGCACACGGTCAATGACCTCCTCCTGGTCCTCCGCCCGACCGTGGGAGCGGTTGATACGTGCCACGTTCATGCCGGCGTCCACGAGCGCCTGCACCTGTTCGGGAGAGTCCGTGGCGGGGCCGAGGGTACATACGGTCTTGGCTCTGCGCATGGGCCAATCCTACCGGGACGCCACCGGGACGGCACCGTCTTAGGACGCGCTGCTGACGTCGCTGTCCCCTGGTGCCGGTTCTCCCTCACCCGCGGCCCGCCCGGAGTCCTCCCGGGGCACGGCCTGAGGCACGGCGTAGACCGCGTCACTCGGCGTCCTGCGCGAGGTCAGGACGAGTCCCGCTGCGCCCAGGACGAAGACCACCAGGCAGGTCCACACGTTGAGCCGCAGGCCCAGGACCGTCTGGGCCTCGTCGATACGCAGCATCTCGATCCACACCCGGCCCGAGGTGTAGACCATGAGGTAGGCCCACATGAGCCGCCCCCCAGCAGCAGTCCCACGAGCCGCCAGCCGGTGGCCCAGCCACACCAGGAGCACCGCCCCGGCAAGGTTCCACAGGGCCTCGTAGAGGAAGGTCGGGTGAAAAAGGGTACCGGAGGGGTAGCCGGGGGGAAGGTGGGCGTCGTCGATCTCCAGGCCCCACGGCAGGGTGGTGGGAGAGCCGAAGAGCTCCTGGTTGAACCAGTTGCCCAGCCGTCCGACAGCCTGGGCCACCAGCAGGGCCGGGGCGAGCGCGTCAGCGAAGGGAGCCAGGCGCAGGCCCCGTCGGCGCACCATCCAGGCAGCCGCCGCCGCACCCGCCGCGACACCGCCCCAGATGCCCAGGCCACCCTGCCAGACCTGCGGGATGAGCCGGAGGTCCCCGCCAGGGCCAAAGTAGGCCTGCGGGGAGGACACAACGTGGTACAGGCGGGCGCCCAGCACGCCTGCCGGGACAGCGAGGACAGCGACGTCCAGCACGACCTCCCCGGGGCCGCCCCGTGCCCGGTAGCGCCGGTCCCCCCACCACACAGCGATGACGACGCCGACCAGGATGCACAGAGCGTAGGCGCGCAGGGGCAGCGGTCCCAGGTGCCACACGCTGGAAGAAGGGCTGGGGATGGAGGCCGGGGCCGCTACGACAGGGTCGCGGGGCACAGGGACGTGGGCCAGGCCGGGGATCAGAAGGTGCACTCAGGGAGCCTCTCGGTGGACGGCGTGAAGGAGGGAGGGATGAGCGCCAGCGGCCACCAGCTCGGCCACCAGCTGCTGAGGATCAGTCGCCTGCATGACCGCCTCGCCGAGCACAACCACGTCCGCCCCGCTGCGAGCACAGTCCATGACGTCGTGGGGCGTACGCACGCCCCCGCAGGCGATCCGGATGACCTCGGGAGACAGGACCTCGGCGACCTGCTCGAAGCGGGTGCGGTCAGTAGCCAGGGTCTGCAGGTCGAGGGCGTCCACGGCGACCACCAGGCTCCCCAGCTCCATGGCGGTCAGTGCCTCGCGCCGGGTACGGACCTTGATGACGGCGGTCATCCCCAGCGAATGGGTACGCTCCACCAGGGCCTCCAGGACCAGGGGGCTGAGACGGGCGTCAAGCGCCACCAGGTCCGCCCCGTGGGCACGGGCCTCGTGTACCTGGTAGGGAGTGACGATGATGTCGTTGACCAGGACAGGCAGATCGACTGCGGCACGGACGTCGTCAAGGTCGCGCAGGGACCCGTAGGAGGCGGTGGGCCCGGTGACCACGCAGATGCAGGCGGCGCCACCAGCGGCATAGAACCGGGCCAGGACACCCGGGTCCCCGGTACCGGAGAGGTCGGCAAAGGTGGCCGTGGAGCGCCTGACCTCGGCAATGACCGTCACGGCGCGGCCAGCCACCCGCATCGCGGTGCGGGCGTCAATCGCCCCGGGAACGGTGCGGGAGAGCTCCTTGACGGCCTCCAGCGGGACCTGGCGCTCCCGCTCCTCCACGGCCCGGCGCGCCTCGACCGCACGCTGCTCGAAGTGACCGAACACTGCCTCCGTACACCTCCTTTACAGCACTCACGATCCAGGGCAGGACCTCACAGGACTCCTAGGTCGCCTGCATCATCGTCCCCGGGAGCGCGCCCGAGAGCAAATCCTCATCGAATCTTCCCAGGGCCTGGACACCGCTGGCCGGTGGGAGGCGGCGTCGGCACGAGTACCAGGGGCAGCATCCGGGTAGCAGCAGACACCTGGGGCTGCGTCCTGCTGAGGTGTGGACACGTCAGGACCTGCTGCCTGTCACGACGCCGCCACGACCATGTCGCAGGGTCGTCGTGGGGCCAGCACCTCAGCCCTGGTCAGCCCCAGACCGGCCCTCCCCCGGCGATCCGGGCTCCTCATGGACGCCAGGGTGCAGGGCGGCGCCGACGACCGCACCCAGGTCGCCGCCAGCCATGAAGCAGCTACGACGCCCGGTGTGGCAGGCGGCGCCCACCTGGTCCACCGTGACCAGCAGCGCGTCCCCGTCGCAGTCCAGGGCCACCGACCTCACGTACTGGACGTGGCCGGAGGTGTCCCCCTTGCGCCAGTACTCCTGGCGGGATCGTGACCAGAAGGTGACGCGCCCCTGCCTCAGGGTGCGGTCCAGGGCCTCGTCGTCCATCCAGCCGACCATGAGAACCTCCCCGGTGTCGTGCTGCTGGACTACGGCGCACACGAGCCCGGCAGGGTCTCGCCTGAGCCGGGAGGCAATGTCAGGACGCAGAGTCACTGTCGTATCCTCTCACCTCAGCCCAGCACCCCCGGCCCCAGGCTCGGTCCCAGGTAGGCCCACAGCCCGGGCAGGTTACGCACCACCGCGAACAGGACCGCAGCGAGGCTGTAGGCCAGCATCTCGCCCGAGGAGGCCAGGAGGCGGCTCCTGCCCGAGCACCTGGCCACGAGCCAACGCACGAGGGCCAGGACGACGAGGACCTCGGTGGCCACGGCGAAGGGGTTGTAGGACAGGGCTCCGGAGAGGTCTGCGGACAGCAGCTCGCGCGTGGCCCGGGTCCCCCCGCACAGGGGGCACCACAGGCCGGTGGTGCGGTGGAGCATACACAGGTCCGGCCCGTCCATCTCCTCGGCAGGCCTGCCCAACGAGGTCATGAGGACAATGACGGAGGGCAGCGCGGGCACTGCCGCCAGCACGCCCAGGACAACCAGACCGGGTCCGCGCCACGGCCCGGCCCCACGAGCCGGGGCAGCGGCGCCGGAGGCGGCCGTCTCAGCCAGAGCGGACCGCCCCCAGGCGTCTGGAGCGCCGCTACGGGCGCGGCGGCGCACAAGGACCGGCAGAGGACTCACGTCACTGCAGGCTGTCGAGCATCTCCGCATACCCTCCTGACAGGACGTAAATAGTGCTGCCGATAAGGTAGATCACCGAGATGACGAGGCCGGCGATGGACATCCCCTGTTAGTCGCCCGGCCCTGGTTGGCCGCAACGATACCGAGGATACCAAAGACGATAGACACTATGGCCGTGATCCCGCAGCAGAACGAGGCGAGCCCCAGGCCGAGCGACCAGCCCCCATCCAGTTGCTCTCCGTCGGGTTCGGCCGCGCCCCGTACGCTCCGTAGCCTGCTGGGTACGCCCCGGGCTGCTGGCCGGGGTAGCCGCCGGGCTGGGCAGGGTAGCCCCCCGGCTGCTGACCAGCAGGGTAGCCGCCGGGCTGGTTCGGGTCATAGGTGCTCACGATGACAGACTCCTCAGGTCACTCGTCACTGCTGCCGGATAGAGCCACCAGGCACTCCCAGCCAGCGCCCGCCACGTGGCAGGGCGGTGCGAGGCTACACGACCCGTAACTGCCTCGCAGCGCTTCGGTAACCGAAGCTCAGTTTGAGCTGCTTCCTCGGACCACCTCGTCAGGCTAGTTTCCTCGGGCACTTCATCAGGCCTCACCCGGCTCTGTCAGGCCTCTTCGTCGCAGCGCTCTCCTCGGATCGTCCCACCGCCCCGCAGCCGACTGTGCGACTGTGCCCCGTCAGCGCACCGGGTGCCCTGCCTCGCGCAGCGCCTCCTTGGCCTGAGCCACAGTCATGGCCCCGTAATGGAAGACAGAAGCGGCCAGGACGGCATCCGCGCCGTGGTCGGCCGCCTCGGCGAAGTCCTCGGGCTTGCCCGCGCCTCCCGAGGCGATCAGCGGAACCGTGATCTCACGGCGCACGGCGTCGATCATCTCCGTGTCGAATCCGTCAGCGACACCATCAGCATCCATCGAGTTCAGGAGGACCTCCCCCACACCTAGCCCGACTGCGCGCACCGCCCAGGCCACGGCGTCGATACCGGTGGAGCGGGTCCCTCCGTGAGTGGTCACCTCGTAGCCGGAGTCGGTAGACGCGCCCTGCGGGCAGCGGCGCGCGTCGAGAGAGAGCACCAGGACCTGGCTGCCGAAGCGCTGAGCCACCTCGGCCAGCAGCTCGCTGCGCGCCACGGCCGCCGTACTGACGCTGATCTTGTCCGCTCCTGCCCGCAGCAGCCGGTCCACGTCCTCGACACTACGCACCCCGCCCCCGACGGTGAGCGGGACAAACACCTGCTCAGCCGTGCGCGAGACTACCTCCACCATCGTGGCTCGCCCCTCCGCAGAGGCCGAGACGTCCAGGAAGGTGATCTCGTCAGCGCCCTGGAGGTCGTAGCGCGAGGCCAGCTCCACGGGGTCACCCGCATCGCGCAGGCCCTGGAAGTTGACCCCCTTGACCACGCGTCCGTCCTTGACGTCGAGACAGGGAATGACTCGAACGGCAACACACATGGCTCTCTCCTCCGTAGCCCGTCCCGCCTAGCCCTGTCGGGCCGAGGCGGAGGACGGGGAACCTGCTGTGGCAGCTGGTGCTGCGCCTGACGCCGCCGTCGGTGCGGCGGCTGGTGTGGCGGCCGGTGACGGCGTTGGCACGGCACTGGCTCCCGCCCCGCCAGGGGCCTCCTGGCCGGAGGCTGCGCTGTCCTTGATCGCCAGGACGTCAATAACGGCGACGACGGCGTCCTCCCCCCGGGCCAGCTCGGGGGGCAGTGCCATGACCACGCGCGAGCCGACCGTGACGTCGGCCAGCAGCTGGGAGATCCCCGCCATGGTGTCCGTCATATCGATCACGCGGGGGAGGACGGCGTCACCGTAGGTCGACTCCGTGACGTCCTTACCGGTGGACCAGCTCACGATGGAGTACCTGGCCACGACGCGGTCCGTCGGCCCCACCTGCCGTCCCCCGCCCCGGACCAGGGTGGAGGCTGCCGCGCTCGTAGGGGCGGGGAGGTCATCGACCGAGACGGACACGGTACCGTTGTCCTCCACCGTGACAGCGGGCATGTTATCGGCTGCCGTCTGCTCCTCCCCCGTGGCAGTGGTGGGCAGGATGTCCACGACGGTGATCTCCGTGGTCCTGGTGCCGTCCTCCTCCTGCGCGGGCGCGCGCAGGACGACGCGCGAGCCCTCTGTCCTGCCGCGGAGGGCGGCGTCCATGTCCTGGCCCACCTCCTCGGTGAGCCTGCCCGTGTACAGGTAGGTCCCTGAGTCCGTCCCGGTGGTGTTGGAGCCGTCGATCCCGGAGAAGGTGGACACCGAGAGCATGACCGGCTCGTCCTCAGCGACAGCGCGGCCCGTCCCCTCCACCAGGACGTCAGTCACCAGGGAGGAGGGAGCGGCCAGGACCCCCTTGACCGACACCACCGGCACGGTCCCCTGCCTTCCCGCGATCTCCGCCACCGTGCTCAGCTCGGCGTCGCCAGGCAGGACCGTCTCCACGGCACCGGCGGAGCTGGAGGCCCCCTGCCCGCCCAGGCCCAGGTGGGTCACCGCCAGCGGGATCAGAACCATGGCGGCCACCACCAGACCTCCCAGGGCCAGGGCAGCCAGCCCCCGGGGACGCCGCCCCAGTGCCGCACCCAGCACCCGCTGGGGGCCGGTGGCCGGGGCAGGCTCGGCCGCTACCGCGTTCTCAGAGTTCTCAGAGTCCTCTAGGTCAGCAGCGCTTCCGGGCTCGGCGCCGCGATCGCGCACGCCCGGCTCCGCAGGGTGAACAGCGGCTGCCGGAGCCAGAGGAGCAGAGTCGGCGCCGGGAGGAGTGGCGGCCGCAGGGGCAGGTGTGGACAGCGCGACCGAGGTTCCTCCCCGTCGAGGTGTCCCCGCCCTCCGACGAGCGTCCAGGGAGCGCCTGGCCCCCTGAGCGGGGGAACCCCCCTGGCTGGGAGAAGCAGACCGCTCCGGAGGGGCCGATCGAGGAGCAGCAGGGACCGACCCGGTGACGACCTGGTCAAAGGAGGTGGTCTGAGCAGCCCACCGATCCGTGGAGGCCCGGGGCGGCGACACAGGCGCTGCGGGAGCCGTCACAGAAGCAGGTCGGTTGGGAGCTGAGTCAGCTCGGTCGGGGAGGGAGCCGGTCCCGGGTGCCTGCCCCGACTGCCGCGCACGCTCCGCCTCCTGGGCGCGCTCACGCTCACGACGCTGACGGCGGGTCAGCGTCGTGCCGCCCCCAGGGCGCGGCGTGCTCGGTGTGCTCATAGGTTCTCCTGGTTATGACGGCTCAGACTCCGGCGGAGAGCCTGCCGGAACGAGACTCCATCTCCGCCATAAGGGCATCCACCCGCTCGTCAGCCGAGGCAAAGGGATCACGTAACGAGATCACCGGCAGGCTACCGTCGTCAAGTCTGAGACTGACCCAGTCTACGGTGAGATCCTGTCGTGTGTCCTCAGCCAGCGCCACCGCCCGGCCCCTTAGGTGCGCCCGCGTAGTCGCCGGAGGCGTGTCCACTGCCGCCTGGCAGGCCTCCCGGTCCACGTAGCACCGGAGTGCCCCGGAGGCCTCCAGCCGGTCACGAAGCCCCGCGGTGGCAGAGACGTCGTGGTAGGCCAGGGCCAGGCGAGCCGCACGCGGGTCACTCAGGTCGGTGCCCAGGCGCTCGGTGAGACGCGTGAGCAGCCTGAGCTTGGCAGCCCAGTCCAGCTCATCAGCCACAAGGTCAGGGTCCCCGGCGGCGACAGCCTGCAGCCCCCGTTCCCACAGGTCCAGGGCGGCTGCCTGCAGTCCGGTGAGGTCACGGTGGTACTGCACGTGGGAGCGCACACGGCGAAGGTGCTCCTCCTGCACCTCGCGCGCCGTGATGGTGCCTCCCATGTCCCGCTCCAGCAGTGCTCCCCCAGTCAGGTCCCGGCAGGTGTCGCGCACGGCCCTCACCGGGTCTGCCAGGGCCAGGTCGGACAGGTCCCCCCCGGATTCCAGGTAGTCCAGAAGGAGGTCCACGGAGGCGACCTTGAGCAGCGTGGAGCCCTGCGCGATGTTGGAGTCCCCCACGATCACGTGCACGCGACGGTAGTCCTCGGCGCGCGCCAGGGGCTCGTCCCGGGTGTTCACCATGGGGCGGGCGCGGGTGGTGGCAGACGACACCGTCTCCCACACCTGGTCAGCCCGCTGGGAGAGGACGTAGCGTGCTGGGGCACCGCCAGCAGCAGGCAGGATGTGCCCGGAGCCCACCAGCAGCTGCCGGGTCACCAGGTGCGGGACCAGGGCGCGAACCTCGTCAAGAAAGCTGGACCGACGGTGCACCAGGTAGTTCTCGTGGCAGCCGAACCCGTTGCCCTGGGTGTCACTGTTGGTCTTCAGCAGGTGGACACGCCCGTCAACGCCGGCCCGGCTCAGGCGCGAGGTGGCCTGGTCCGCCAGGTCGGCCATGACCAGCTCGCCGGCACGGTCCTGGGCCAGCAGGTCCTCCAGCCGATCGCACTCCGCGGTGGCGTACTCGGGATGGGAGCCCACGTCAAGGTAGAGACGCCCCCCGGAGCGGGTAAACACGTTGGAGGAGCGCCCGCGCTGGACCACCGGCTCAAAGAGCTCGCGGGCAGCCTGGTCGGCGTCCAGGGGAGGCGGGCCCCCGCGGGTGGAGGCGCAGGTGACGCCGAACTCGGTCTCGATCCCGAAGACGCGACGGGCCGGGGGCGGGCGCCCCTCATCCCTACTGGCCCCTTTCTGCACAAAGCCCTGGACAAAGGCGGCCGCGTTGGTCTCGATGACGGAGTCGATCTCGTCCAGGATCTCATCGACACCGATGACCTGGGCCTGGGTACCGACGGTACGCGGACCTGCCTGCGCCTGCGGGTCCCCTAGGACCTCGGCTGTCCCGACCTGCTGGTGGACGGTGTGCGACGGTGTCATGTGCCTGTCTCCTCCCCGTGACGGATGCGGCCCCTGCCTGGAGGAGGCTCCTCCTCCAGGCAGCGGGCGCCTGCCTGCTCCCAGTCTCCCCCAGGAGCCACCTCCTCTCCAACGGCCTGGAGAATGGCAAGGGTCTCACCGTCGTCGGCGCGCACGCCGCCGGGAAGGTCCAGCCGAAGAAGGTCCTCGCGTCCCGGCAGGTCCAGGACCAGGCACGTCCAGGACGCTGCCACCACCTGCGGGTAGCGGGCGACAGCCAGCCCACGGGCCTGTGCCCTGGTCCCTCGGGGCGGAGCGTCCGCCGCCGCCGCCACCTCCTCGGCGGAGGCCAGCCTGTGCACGCGGCCGGCAGCGTCCAGCCGGTCCACCACGGAGCGGCCCTGGCGCAGGTCCGCCCACTGGATGTCCAGTGCAGCCAGCCGCGGGTCCTCCCAGCCGCAGCCGTGGCGCCGACGCAGCGCCTGACACAGCTCCAGCTTGGCGACCCACTCCACCAGGGACGCCGCACTACCGCTGCGGTCGCGTGCCCACCGGCGCAGGGCCGCCAGGACCTCCGCCCACATGTCGAGCGCCTCCACGGTCTGTCGGCCGACGGACCCGGCGTCACAGCCCCCGAGATCCTCAGTCAGGGCCTGCCTGACAGCATCCAGGTAGTTTCCCTGGATGTCCAGCGCGGTCATGAGTCCACCTCGCGTGCGCAGCCTGTGGGTCAGCGAGGTGTCGTGGGAGAAGGCCCAGTGCTCCTCCACAGGGTCTCCGACCAGCTGGAGGTCGGCCAGGCGGCCCAGGCCCTGGCCGAGCCGGGTCTGTCGCTCCAGCAGCCACAGCACCAGGCTGGTGGTCGCCACCTTGAGGTAGACGGGTACGTCAAAGCGGTTGGCGTCCCCGTTGATGACGTGCAGACGGCGGAAGCGCTGCGCGTCGGCGTGGGGCTCGTCGCGGGTGTTGACGATGGGGCGGCTGAAGGTAGTCTGCAGGCCGTGGACAGACTCCACGTAGTCGGCACGCTGGCTGACCTGGAACCCCGGCACCTCGCTGCGCTGGCCGATTCCCACGCGCCCGGCGCCTGCGTAGACAGGGCGGGTGACGAGAAAGGGGACGAGGGCTGCCGCCAGGTCTGCGAACGGAACCTCACGGGAGACCAGGTAGCTCTCATGCGAGCCGTAGGAGGCGCCTTTCCCGTCCACGTTGTTCTTGTACAGGACGACCTCCCCGCCTGCCTGCCTGGTCTTTGCCGACAGCACCGTAGCCTGCCCAGGTGCCCCGGAGGGTCCGGGCGGCTCCGGACCTGTCCGGACCAGCGTCTCCATGGCACGCTGGGCGACGACCTCCCCGGCACGATCCCATACCACAGCCTGGCGGGGGGTCAGGACCTCCGGGGAAGAGTACTCGGGGTGGGCGTGGTCGACGTAGAAGCGGGCGCCGTTGGACAGGACCAGGTTCGTCGCCGCTGGCAGCGTGGCCATCTGGGCGCTGGGCCGGGGTCGGCTGCTCCAGGTTCCACGCACAGGCTGCCCCTGGCCCTCCTCTCCCCTGGTCCGAGCACCTCCGGGCTCTCCTACAGGGGCCGGGCCACGCTCTCCCGACGGCGCGGGATGAGACGGGTCGTCAGTCAGCTGGCTGGGGTACGCCCAAGCCCGGTCCAGGCGCCCTCCCCGCAGGTCGGCCAGAGGGTCCTCCCCCTCGTAGTCCCAGCGCACAGGCGGGGCGGCGGCCCCGTCAGCACCGACCAGGCCGCGACGGGACGAGGCGGCGTAGGCCTGGACCACCCTAGTTGCCACCGCGACAGGGTGGGTCCGTGGAGCGCCGGGGCACAGAGCACCGTACTCCGTCTCCAGGCCGACCGGACGCTCCACCGGCTCCGGCGCCCCGTCCTGGTCCTCCCGGTCCTGCGGCTGCGGCGCCCCAGGCGCAGGGTCAGTCGCTGACGCTGGTCTCACAACCAGCCTCCGTCCTGGTCCCCGGCACCCGGTCCTGGTAGTCCTGGAGTCTCTGGCCGTCCAGACGGCCCCCCGACGTCACGGCCGCTGCCAGTGAGCCCCTGGCCAGGCCTGTGCACGGGTCCTGACCCCCGCCCCGAGACCACCGGGGGCGGGGGCAGAGGGTATCAGCCTACGCACGTGACGGACTCCCCGTCCGTCACGGTCCACGAGGCGCTCCCACTCCTGCGGGCTGGTCGCCGCACCGGTCGTCTCCTCACTGTGACGTGCCTGCAGCGAGACAGCCTCCAACAGGCGTTGCGTGCTCAACCCCCCTTGGCCGCCAGCAAGCTCGTCCTTGACGGCTGCCGTCTTGGCGCCAGCCACGACGGCAGCCAGCATGGCCCCGCTGGCAAGGTCTGCCAGGTGGAGGGTGCGGGTGGTGGCGTCAGCGTAGGTGACTTCCAGGACCGCAGTTGCCGGGGTGCGCGCGTAGAGGGCGGCGACGGTGGCACGGCGCATCGCGGCAGCCGCCGCCTCCCTGTCACCGCCGTGCGCAGCCACCTCTGCCGGGGCCAGGGGCAGGTCACTGGTCAGGTGCCGGGCCAGGATGTCCTGAGCACCTGCGGCGTCAGGACGGTCGATACGGACCCGCACGTCAAGACGACCGGGCCGCAGCACCGCAGGGTCGATCAGGTCCTCCCGGTTGGTGGCACCGATAACCACCACGTTGCCCAGCGGCTCCACGCCGTCGATCTCCGCCAGAACCTGGGGGACGACAGTAGACTCCACGTCGCTGGACACGCCCGTGCCCCGAGTGCGCAGAAGCGCCTCCACCTCGTCAAAGAAGACCACCACGGGCCGGTCCTCGGCGGCCACACGACGGGCCTGCTCAAAGATAGCCCGGACCTGGCGCTCGGTCTCCCCACGAACTTGGTGAGCAGCTCCGGCCCCTTGACACTGAGGAAGGCGGCCCCGGCCTGCCCGCCCCTACCGGAACGGGAGCCGACCAAGGAGGTGGCGACCGCCTTGGCGAGGAGGGTCTTGCCGCACCCGGGCGGCCCGTACAGGAGCACCCCCCGGGGGCGCGCAGTCCGTAGGCGCGGTAGAGGCCGGGACTGGTGAAAGGAAGCTCCAGAGCATCGCGGACCTGCTCGATCTGGGGACCTAGACCGCCGATATCCTCCCACGAGACGTCCGGGACCTCGGACACGACGAGCTGCGCGACGCCGGTGCGCTCCACTACGGCGGTGGCCACCTCGGCACGAGGGTCGGCTGCCAGGGTGTCCCCGGTGCGCAGGCGCTCAGTATCCAGGTGGTCAGCCAGGGCCAGGACGCGGCTGGCCCCGCTGCCAGTCGTCACCAGGACCCGGGTGGCGTCAAGCACCTCGTCGAGGGTGACGGCCTCGCCGGTGGTGGGTGCTGGGAGGGTACCCACCACGAGCATCTGGTCGTTGACAGCCGCCAGGCGGCCTACCTGGAGCTCCTCAGGGGCGAGCCCGGGGTGGGCGGCCAGCCCCATGGGTCTGCCCCCCAGGTAGACCAGGACCTGCCGGGAGGGGGTCTGGGTGCCCTCATCCGCTGACGCCCCCGCCGGTGCCTGCTCGTGCGCCGCCCAGGGCACGGGGGCCGCTGGTGGGAAGACCTCGACGACAAGCCCCAGTGTCACCGCAGGGCGTGTGACCGCGTCCAGCTGGGCGCCCAGCTCGGTGATGCGCTCACGGGCTGCGGCCAGCGCCGCGACGAGCCTGTCGTTCTTGGCTGCCAGGCTCACGGCCTCGGCCCGCGCCTCGCGCAGCTGGTGGCTGGTGAAGTCGGGGACGCCAGGCTGGTCCTGGGCCTGGGGACTGTTGGAACTGACCACGGACCCTCCCTCCGCCTGCTGGGAACCCGGGCGCTCAGCAGCGGGGCCGCTCCTGCTCATGCGCCTGCTCCGTGCGGGTCCGGCACCGGCCGCGAGGACAGGCAGTGCCGCGAGGGTGGCTCAGCACCGTGCACGTCGTCGTCCCCGGCAGCGCCGGGCTGGACCGGGGTGGCGTCTAGGGGCTGCCTGGCTCGGGCGTCACGCAGGACGCGGCGGACCTTCTTGTCCGTACTCGTACGCTCCCCTATGTCCTGGGCCACCCAGTACCCGCCCTCGTCATAGGCGCCACGCGCTGGCGGCCGCTTGCGGGTGAGGGGACGGCTGCCCGCAGCCAGACGCCTCGCTGACACCAGGAAGCCGGTGTGGGCCACCATACGGTGGTCGGGCCGTACCGCCAGGCCGTCCACGTTCCAGGTACGCACCATCGACTCCCAGGAGACCGGCTCGGTGAAAAGCCCGCTGTGGCGCAGGGCCTCGACGGTGCGGGAGAGCTGGGTGACAGTGGCGACGTAGGTCACAAGGACCCCCCCTGGGACCAGGGCCGTGGCTACCGCCTCGGTGTTCTCCCAGGGAGCGAGCATGTCGAGGACCACCCGGTCGGCGGTGGCCGGGGTCACGTGGGCGGCGACGACGTCGGCGAAGTCGCCGGTGCGCAGCTCCCAGGCAGGGTGGTGCCCACCAAACCAGGAGTCGACGTTGGAGGCGGCGATAGCCGCAAAGTCCTCCCGGCGCTCGACGGACAGCACGTGCCCCTGGGGGCCGACGGCACGTAGCAGGCTCATGGTCAGCGCGCCCGAGCCCACTCCGGCCTCCAGCACGCGGGCCCCGGGGAAGATGTCGCCCAGAGCGACGACCTGGGCGGCGTCCTTGGCGTAGACCACCTGCGCCCCCCGCGGCATGGACAGGACGTAGTCGGCTAGCAGGGGCCGCAGCAGGAGCAGCTCGTGCCCGGTAGCGGTGACGATGACAGAGCCCTCCTCCAGACCGACCACCTCCCGGTGGTGAAAGGACCCGCGCACGGACTGGAAGTAGCCGCGGGGGTCCAGGACGAAGGTGTGCTGACGACCCTTGGAGTCGGTGACCTGCACCCGGTCACCGTAGTGGAAGGGTCCTCGCCGTCCGGCCTGGTCCAGCACCTCCTGGGTCGGGTGACGTGGCAGGGAGGCGCTGGCGGCGGCTGCCGGGGGCGTCAGGGGCTGCGAAGAGGGGGCCTGCGGGCCTCCCTCAGCCTGGTCGGTCCCGGGACGACGCTCGCGGGACCGATCCTTTCGGAGCCGTGGTGAGGGGGCACAGCGGCTTGCCGGGGCACCCGGAGCAGGGTCGCCCGGGGACCCGGGACCACGGAGGCTGGGGCTGCTGTCTGTCATCACCAGGAAGTCTATGACCTCCGCCCCGGTGCACCCGACGACGACGGGACGGGTGGTGGCACGTGGGGGACAACGCGTCACCGTGCTCGCGCCTACACCGCTCAGGCCTCCGGCAGATGTCTCTTCTGGGTGGTACGCCCTACGACCGTGTAGGCAGCCCAGGCTCCTGTGACACCCACAACCATGACTACCACCATCGGCACAGCCGTGTCGCTGCCGCCTGAGCTGGCAAGCGGGGCGGCGGTCGCGTTGGCCACGGCCTGCGCCAGGCCCAGCAGGGCGTTGGCAGCCCCCGCGACATGGCGCACCTCCCCCAGCGCCAGGGCGCTGGAGTTGCCGAAGACGAAGGCCTGGGCGGACATCACCATCAGAAACCCTGCGCACAACGGGACCAGTGCCACGTCAAGAAGGACGACGCTGACCGCCACGACTATGACTCCCACCGCCGAGACGGACAGCCCCAGGGCGACGAGCCGGTGGGGCCTGACCCGGGTGACAAGGTTGGCGTTGACCACCGACAGGAGCATCTGGCTGCCCGCGGTGCTGGCGAAGAAGAGGGAGAAGGCCATGGGGCTGAGCCCTGTGATCCCCTGGAGGATGAAGGACGAGGAGGAGATGTAGGCGAACATGGCAAAGCCGGAGAAGGCAGAGGTGAGCATGTACCCGACGAACCGTCGCCGGGCCACCAGCACACGCACCCCGGAGACCAGGCGCCTGGTTCCTCCGGACTGGCGCCTGTGCGGGGGCAGGGTCTCAGGCACCAGGAGCGCTGCCGTCGCGGTCATGAGCAGGCCGAAGCCCATCAGGCACCAGAAGACGGCACGCCACGTGCCCACGGTCAGTACCGCGCCCCCGGCCACGGGAGCCACCATGGGTGCCAGGGCGCTGACAGCCATGAGGATCGACATGAAGCGGGCGAGCATGTCCCCGTGGGCGACGTCGACGAGGACCGACCGTCCCACCACTGCGGCGGCACCGCCACCAAGCCCCTGGAGCAGGCGCCCCAGGACGAGCACAGTGATGTTCGGCGCCAGGGCGCACACGACGGCGCCGACGGTGCACACAAGCCCGCCAGCCACCATGGGCAGGCGACGTCCCCGCTGGTCGGACACCGGCCCGCCGATAAGCTGACCCAGGGCCATACCGACAAAGAAGGCGGTCAGCGTCAGGCCCACGCTGGTCGCCGACGTGTGCAGGTCTGCTGTGACCTCCGGGAAGGCGGGACTGTACATGTCCGTCGCGAAGGGGGGCACAGCGTTCTGGACCGCCAGGGCCAGGAGGAGACCCGTTGAGGCGGCAGCGGGTCTGGAGGACAGCGAGGTCACACCTGATCCTTCCACGTCGATGTCACCGGGCCTTCACCAGGTGTGCCGGGCTGTCACCGAGCCCCGGTCGGGACCGCGCCGCTGATGGCGTCCGACTCCACCAGCACGAGCCACCGGGACACGGATCGGGCCGCCTGCATCGCCTCGGCAGCCTGCTGACCCGTCACGGCGGTGGTGAGGCAGGCAGGCGGCAGGACCGTACACACCTGGTCGGCGACGGCCTCCGCCCCACTCCCCTCGGCCTGCAGGCCGACCTGGGCCAGCGTAGCGGTGTCGATGCCGCCCACCAGCCGCGGCCCGTCGGCGACGATTACCAGGTCCACCCGCTCCAGCAGGGACCTGACCTGCGGTACCGGGGTGTCACGGCCCGTGACGGCCACCGGGCGGGCCAGGGTCCGCAGGTCGAGGGAGGCCGCCGCACGCGAGCCACGGCCGAGCCCCAGAACCCGCCAGCTGGTGGCGCCGACGGACCAGCCCACCAGCGCCACCAGGACCAGGGTGGTAGCACCGGGACGCAGGCCGTAGACAACTAGTGGCCGCAGGACCCACCACCACGCCGCTGCCGCGACGACGAGCAGACCTCCCCAGGCGGCGGTCCTGCGCCCCAGGTCCTGGTTGCCGGTCAGCTGGGCGAGGAGGGCCGCCAGGGCGTGGCCGCCGTCCAGGGGCAGGCCCGGGAGCGCGTTGAAGACCGCCAGGGCGAGGTTGACCCACGTCAGGGCCCAGGCGGTCGCATAGACCGGGAGCGCCCACTGCCCATCCGCCTCCCAGACAAGCCGCTGGACCTGGGTCCCTCCTGCCCACAGGAGCAGGTTGGCAGCAGGACCGGACAGAGAGGTTAACGCGTCCTTCCACGGCGCCCAGGCACTGGCGGCCCGCCCGAAGCTGGTACGTCCTCCCCACAGGTAGAGCTCGTAGCGCACGGGTCTGCAGCCCAGCAGCGTCCCGGTCAGGCCGTGGGCGAGCTCATGGAGGAGGACGCTGAGGGCCACGCCTACGACGGTGGCGGCAACCACACCGACCACGACCGACGTGCCCAGGGCTCCCAGGGCACGGGAGACTGAGGGGTACCAGCCGACGGCGGCCAGGAGCCCCAGCAGCAGGGAGCTGGCAGACACAACCACCGGCGCCCCGCCGACGCGCCCCAGGACCCACTCGCCGGACCGTCCCGACCGTGCCGGGGGCAAGGTGGAGGAGAAAGGCATGCGCCAGAGCCTACGTCAGCCTGTGTCGGCTCTGCGTGGCACCACCCGCAGGGGCCGCCCACTGCAGCCGGCCGTCAGGGACACTGTCCACAGGCCCGTGCACCCAAGCGGCTATCACCCGCTGACAGCGGTAGCGTCACCCCATGACCCAGCTGCCCCAGCCGGCCCAGCCGCAACAGCCACGCAACCAGCCGGAGGGTAGGTCGCGCCCGCCACATCCCGCCACGTCACCGGGAGAGACCGTCCGCGCCCCTTCGCAGACGCAGCGGGCAGGGCAGGCCCACGGCTGGGATCGCAGACGGGCCGCTCTGTCTCCGTCCCGGGCCAAGGACTTCCTCCAGTGCCCGCTCCTGTTCCGGCTTCGTACGGTAGACCGCTTGCCTGAGCCCGGGTCGCTGGCGACCCACAAGGGAACCGTGGTGCACAGCGTGCTGGAGCGTCTCTATGACCTTCCTGCCACCGAGCGCACCGCGCAGGCGGCGGTGGCGATGCTTCCCGGCCAGTGGGAGGCCCACCGGGAGAAGAACCCGGCCGTCATGGAGCTGTTCACTGATGCCACACAGGTGGAGAAGTGGCTGGAGGAGGTCCAGGACCTGGTCCGCGCCTACTTCTCCCTGGAGGACCCCACCCGTCTAGAGCCTGCCGAGCGCGAGCTCCTGGTCCAGGTCGAGACCTCCGACGGCCTGCTCCTGCGTGGCTTCGTGGACCGTCTCGACGTCGCCCCCGACGGCGCCATGCGGGTGGTGGACTACAAGACCGGCCGCAGCCCGCACCCCCGCTACATAGAGGACGCCCTGTTCCAGATGCGCTTCTACGGGCTGGTGCTGTGGCGGCTGCGGGGCCGGGTCCCGGCCCGCCTTCAGCTCGTCTACCTCAGGGACGGGCGCACCCTTACCCACGACCCCCGCCCAGGCGAGCTAGAGTCTGCAGAGATCAGGCTCACACAGATGTGGCATGAGATCGAGGACTGCGCCCGGGCAGGAGAGTTCAGGCCGCGCCGCTCGCGTCTGTGCGACTGGTGCTCCTTTCAGCCCCAGTGCCCCCTTTTCGGGGGCACCACTCCCTCAATCCCGGACGACGGCCTGGCCCGCCTCCTTACCGCGCGCCGACCTGCCAGCTGAGGGCGGACCCCCGCCTGCCAGTCGCAGCAGCCCCGTCAGCCCCCTACGGCCGTCCCACAATCCGGACAATCTACACGTCCCCGACCCAGACCTTGCCAGAGTCTCGCCGTGACCGCTAGTGTTCCTGGCAAGCGGCCTCTTCCGGCCGCGTCCCCGTCTCGTAAAGCTAGCCAGTAGGACTAGCAGGACCGGAGCAGCCCATGAACGCCAGCCAGGCCCCCACCTGCCGTACCGCACCGCGCGGGACCCGGCTGTGTATGTCCCTGGCCTGGACGCGCTGAGGCAGGCTGCTCGCGGCAACGTTCCCTCATCTCAGCAGCCTTTCCCTTGAGGGCCACCCGTCCCGTAGCGGTACAGGTGCCCCACGTCCCGGCCAGGACACGTACAGGGCCTCGTCGCCCGTTCCCACTCCTTCCCGCCTCCATCTGCGGGCCTGGCAGTGGCGTGCCTCCATCGCCTTGGGGCGCCACTGAATAGGACTCGCCCCTCACCAACCCCGACCCGCGCACCTTTGAGCGCCATCACGGTGGTGCGGGCCGGTCTCGCCTCCCCTGCCCACGGCTGCTGCACGAGTACGGCCCACCTGCGGATCGCCCCACAGCCCGCAGCCGCACACAGACACATCGATAGACATACCAAGACATACGCTTAAGGACACTCCATGATTATCACCGGACTTGCCGTGGGCGCTGCCCTCGGCTTCATCCTCCAGCGCGGCCGGTTCTGCATCACCGGCGCGTTCAGGGACCTGTGGGTCTCCCGCTCCTGGCGCTGGTTCACTGCCTTCCTCCTGGCCGTAGCCGTCCAGTCCGTCGGCGTGGCCGCTCTGACCGGCCTGGGAGCTATCAACCCGGAGGTCCCCCGGCTCTCCGTCGTGGCCACCGTGGCCGGGTCCTTTATCTTCGGCACCGGGATCGTCCTGGCCGGGGGCTGCGCCACCGGGACCTACTACCGGGCCGGGGAGGGACTGGTCGGCTCCTGGTTCGCGCTGGTCGCCTACGCGGTGACCGCAGCCGCCTCCAAGAACGGCATCCTGGCCGGAACCACAGAGTGGGTCAAGGGCCTGTGGGTCACCGAGCTGACGACGCTGCCCGCCACCATCGGCGTCCCCGACTGGGCAGGAGTAGTCATCCTGGTTGGCCTCACTGCCGTCCTGGTGCACCGCAGGGTCGTCGCCTCTCGGGGCCTGGGACCACAGGTCGGGCTGCCCGCCCAGCGCCGGGGCCTGGCCCACCTCCTCCTGGAGAGGTCCTGGAACCCGCTGGTGACCGGGGCCCTGGTCGGTGCCGTGGCAATCCTCGCCTGGCCCCTGTCCTGGGCGTCCGGGCGTGAGGACGGGCTGGGTATCACCACACCCTCGTCGAACCTGGTGGGGCTTGTCGTCACCGGGGACACCGAGTACCTGGACTGGGGTGTGCTGCTGGTCCTGGGCATCCTCCTGGGCTCTTACCTAGCGGCCAAGGCCTCCGGCGAGTTCCGCGTGCGTGTACCCTCCGCCAGCGTCATCCAGCGCTCCATCGGGGCGGCGTCCTCATGGGCGTGGGAGCAGCCTGGGCAGGCGGGTGCTCCATCGGTAACGCCCTGGTCCAGACCTCCCTGCTGTCGTGGCAGGGCTGGATGGCACTGACCTTCCAGGTGCTCGGGGTCGGCGCCGCCGCCTGGGCCACCATCATCCGTCCCCGCCAGCGTCGCCGCGCAGCCAGGGCAGCTGGATCTAGCGCAACCACGCAGCCCGCTGCCGCCACGGTCAGGTGAGGTGGCAGCCGGGCAGGCGGCGAAGGGGCGAGGAGAAGATGCGACGAAAGGAGCAAGGAGCGGTCCCCGCCGCCGGACGGCAGCCGTAGCACCCTCACCATGAGGTCGGCACCTGCCAGGAAGACACCTGCCACAAGCACGTACCCACACAGTACAGAAAAGCACAAAGCACAGAGAGGACATCCTCATGCGTACCGTCCTGGAGACCACCGGCCAGGTGTGCCCGTTCCCCGTCCTGGAGGCAGAGGAGGCCATGGCTGAGCTCGACCCGGGGGACGAGCTGGTCATCAACTTTGACTGCACCCAGGGAACCCAGTCGCTGCCTGCCTGGGCCTCTGACAACGGCTACGAGGTCACCGAGTTCCTCAAGACCGGTGACGCTGCCTGGTCCATCACCGTGCGCCGGTAGTTCCCACCCGAGTCGTGCCCCGTCGCCAGCCTCGCCGCCCACGTGGCCACCGGGGCTGGCGACGGGTGCAGCGCTTTCGGGCCGGGATCCTCGGCCAACGCTGGTACAGGCGCCCGCAACCTGGGTGCCGGCAACCAGGGGCTCGCAGGAACTACTACGGTTGTCCCATGGAGCACAGGAAGCTTGGCCGGACCGGACTGCGGGTCTCGTCAGTGGGTCTGGGCACCCTGACCTGGGGCCGTGACACCGACGAGCTGGAGGCCAGGGAGCAGCTGGACGTGTTCCTCGACGCCGGGGGCACCGTGCTCGACACTGCGGCCTCCTACTGCGAGGGAGCCTCTGAGGAGGTGGTCGGAACCCTTCTGCGTGAGCACGTGCTCCGCCAGGACGTGGTCCTGGTCTCCAAGGCCGGAGTGCGCACGTGGCGCACCGGAGAGCGTCCTAGCGCGGCCGACGCCTCCCGCGGGACCCTCCTGGACACCCTGGACGCGTCTCTGGAGCGTCTGGGAACCGACCACCTGGACCTGTGGCTGGTCCAGGTCCCAGACCCCACTACCCCGCTGGAGGAGACCGCCCACGCCCTGCGTACCGCAGTGGCCTCGGGACGCTCACGCTACGTGGGTCTGTCCAACCACCCCGCCTGGGCTACCGTACGCGTCAGTGACCTCCTCAGCGAGGGCATCCAGGGGCCAGGGCTGGCTGCCGTAGAGGTGGAGCACTCCCTGTTCGCCCGAGGTGTGGAGCGCGAGCTCATTCCTGCTGCGGGCGCACTAGGCTTTGGCGTGATCGGGTACGCCCCGCTGGGACGGGGAGTCCTCACCGGCAAGTACCGCTCCTCCACTCCCCCAGACTCCCGGGCCGCATCCCCCACCTGCGCTCCTACGTGGCACCCTACCTGGCAGAGCACCACCGCGGAGTCGGTGAGGCGGTTGCCACCGCAGCAGCAGGCCTGGACCGCAAGCCGGTCGAGGTGGCTCTGGCCTGGGCCCGCGACGCCCCGGAGTCGCCTGCACCATCCTGGGGGCACGTACCCCTTCCCAGCTGCAGGGCGCGCTCGCGGCAGAGGACCTGCACCTGCCTGTACAGATCCGCCACGCCCTGGACGAGGTAACCGCACCGGTCCTGGGCTATCCCGAGCGGTTCTGAGACCGGGCCGGGGCTGCCTGGGGCTACTGCGAGGCTGGCTGAGGTAAGAGACGGCGGCACAAGGGCTCAGACCTCGCTCTGCGTCTCCAGGTCCTCCTCGCCGTAGTCGTCAAGATCGTCGTCATACGTACCGTTCTCCGAGTCGTCCTCCTCATAGTCCTCGTCCTCGGAGTCCTCGGAATCAAGGTCGTCGTAGTCGTCGTCATCCTGCTCGTCGTCATCACCGTCGTAGGCGTCGAAGGGCAGCTCGATCCCGAAGGCGGTGAAAAGGGCGTCGTCGTAGGTGAAGAAAGCCTCCTGGAGCGTGCTCTCGGCAGCGACCACGGCCGGCGAGAACTCGTCACCGGTAGCGGCAGCATCCAGGTGCGCCTCGAAAGCGGCAATGAGTCGGTTGAGTGCGGACCGCGGGTCGTTCGTCATGTGGCATAGACTACCTGCTCTAGGCGGCCTGGCGCACTGGGAACCGGCCCCCCGCGTCGCTCAGCCGTTAGCCCCGAGCTCCTCACGGACAAACCCCAGGAAAAGATCCTCCCCCTTCATGCGGCTAGTCTCCTCGGGTCCCACCACGACACGCACACCGTCGCGCAGGACCTGAGAGGCACCTCCGTCAGGACCCAGCGGCAGGACGGTCATCTGGGTGCCTGGGGCATAGGTGGCTGACGGCTGCCTGCCCGCGATGACGTCAGAGATGTTGCGAGCGACCACCTGGGCGTGGTCACGCGCCGCCTGGGCGCGCTTGGACTCACGCACGTCAGTGATGTCTCCGATAGCCCACACCCCGGGGTGGTCAAGCACCCGTAGGTGGCTGTCGACGCGAATGGTCCCGTCGTAGCGGCGGATGTCGTCGTAGTCCTCGCCGAGGAAGCCCGTGGCAGCCGCGGAGCCGTAGGCGCGGAACCACATGTCGGCCTCGATACGACGCCCGGCCCTGGTGTCCACCCGGAACGGGGAGAGGACCCCCACGTCAACCGGTGGCAGGTAGCCGAGGGTGTCACCGGTGACGACCTCGACACCGCGCTGGGCCAGCTGGGCGGAGATGGACTGCCGCAGCTCGGGCCTGCAGTCGTCGGAGGGGAGGATCTGGTCGGCCGCCTCCACCAGAGTGACCTTGATGTCGGGAAAGGCGGAGGTGATCTCCCCCGCCAGCTCGATACCGACCCCTCCGGCCCCAAGGATAAGCACCCGCGCTGCCTGCTCCAGGTTGGTCCGTACCCGCTCGATGCGGGCCTTGGCGATGACCGAGGAGGACTCCATGTGCTTGGCGGGGAACGGGTAGGCCGTCCCCGTAGCCAGGACGAGGTGGTCGGCCTCCAGCGGCCCCTCGCCGGAGACCTCCACCGTGGTCCCCGCACCGCCAGGGCCGTACCGTGGACGACCCGCCCATGTACCAGGAGGTTGTCGTAGGGGATGAAGATCTTGTCGGCCCACTCCCGGTCCACGGCGGCCCTCAGAGCCGCGGCGTGGTTGACGAAGGTGTCCTTCTGCTCCACGAGAGTGACCTCAGCGACGTCATCAAGCGCCTTGGCGACCGTGATGCCACCGTATCCCCCTCCGACAACAGTGACGCGAGCCATGTGTGCTCCTTCCGGTCAGGCAGGTGGTTGCTGACGGCCGTACGGCGGGCTCGTCCCCGTCACCACGGTCCGCCCGCCGTCGCCATGGACACATCCTGCCACGAGCTGGTCACCCGGTGAAGTCGTTGGGGAGAGGAGGACGCCGGAGGGACAGGCATGGCCCGGAACCCCGACCAGACGTCCGGGCGCACGACAGGACCGCTCCCCCTGGTCCCGGCCCTACAAGCCCTCACCTGCCACCATGCGGATGATGAGGCTCATGGTCTCCTCGTCCTGCAGGTCTACGCCCGGCGAGTCGTCAGCACGGCTGAGCCACCATCCGTCGACAGCGAGGAGTCCCACGCGCTGGATCGGCGTGAGGGTGCTGACGTCACCCACCCACTCGCTGTACAGGGTGTCCCAGGCCGCAGCCAGCTGGGCCGCCCTCGAGACCGGCGACATCACGAAGGACAGCTCTCCACGCTGGATCTCGCCCTCCAGAATGCTGCGAGCCAGCGCCTGGAGGCGCTCAGCCTGGCTCGCCTGCCCTAGAGGTTTCCCCAGGGCGAGGCGGGCAGCAGCCTGCCAGTGCTCCAGCAGCATCGAGGCGATCCCGGCCGCGAGGTCGTCCTTGGTGGGAAAGTGGTAGACAACCCCCCCGCGGGTAACCCCCACACGCTCGGCCAGCGCCTCGAACGTCAGGGCGTCGAAGCCCTCCTCGTGGGTGATCTCCAGGGCACGTTCCATGATGAGGGCACGTCTGGACTGCTTCATGACCTTATGATGTCACGCCCCTGTCCCACCCCACCCCGTCAGGAGACCTCGCCGCCGTCCTGCGCACCCTGGGCGGGAACACGGCGGGCGGCCATAATCCCGGCGAGGACCAGGATGGCAGCCGCGATCACGGCGGTGGTCTGCATGGCGTGGGTGAAGGCCGTCCGGGCCTGGTCCAGCAGAGCAGCCTGGTCAGGGCTGGAAGCGTCCACAATGCCTGACAGCGTCGGCAGAGACTGCCGGGCCGCCTGCGCTACCTCCGCCGGGACACCGTGCGCCACGGTACCCAGGTAGAGACGGTATCCGACGTCCTGGACCGTCCCCAGCACCGCGATCCCCAGAGCAGCACCGAGCTCCATACCCGTCTCAGAGACGGCAGAGGCTGCCCCGGCACGCTGGGCAGGCACCGTTGCCAACACGGCCCCGGTAGAGATAGTGAAGCCGAGGCCGACCCCGGCCCCCACCACCAGCATGCCCGCGCAGATAAGGACGATGCCGACGACACCACCGTAGGACTCCGCCACGGCGACCAGGGCCAGCCCGGCTGCGGCCGTCAGAAGACCTCCTCCCAGCGCCCTGCCGTAGCCCAGGTGCCGTAGCGCCCAGGCGACCACGGCCACGACGACGACTGCGGCGAGAGAGGCCGGCATCTCGGTCAGGCCGGCGTAGAGGGTGGACATGCCTCGCACCAACTGGAGGTACTGGGAGAAGAAGTACAGTAGTCCCGCCAGGGCAAAGTTGGTCATGACGGTAGCCAGGACGGCCCAGGTGAAGGCGGGCCTGCGGAACAGGGTAACGTCGATGAGCGGGGTGTCCAGGACGCGCTGCCGCCGCAGGAAAACCCAGCTCGCGCCCGCACCTGCCGCCAGGGCCAGGACCGCCAGGAGCGTCAGCCCGTCGTGGGCCAGGGACTTCACTGCGTAGACCACCGAGACGATCGCCACGACAGACAGGACAGCAGAGGGCAGGTCGACCGGGCCCCCCTGTACGTTGCGCGACTCTGGGAGCAGGAACAGGCCAGTGACCACGACCAGCACCATGACGGGCACGTTGATGAGGAAGACGCTGCCCACCAGAAGTGCTCCAGGAGGAGCCCGCCCACCACAGGCCCAGAGCCAGACCACCCGACGCGCCCGCGGACCATATCGCGATGGCCGTGGCCCGGGTGCGAGGGTCAGGGAATATGGTCCGCACCAGGGAGAGTGTGGAGGGCATGATAGTGGCACCGCTGAGGCCCAGCAGCGCCCTGGCGGCAATGAGTGTCCCGGCGCTGGGCGCCAGCGCCGCCAGGGCGCTGGAGACCCCAAAGCCCACGGTCCCGATGAGGAGAAGGCGGCGCCTGCCGACACGGTCCGCCAGGTTACCCATGGTGACGAGCAGTCCGGCCAGGACGAAGGAGTAGATGTCACCGATCCACAGCAGTTGGCTGGCCGTGGGGCCCAGGTCTGCGCTCATCAGGGGAACCGCCAGGGACAGGACCGTGGAGTCGATGGACAGCAGGGTCACCGCCAGGGCAAGGACGGCCAGGGCACACCAGTCCCGCCTTCTGGGGACGGTGCGCCCTGGGGACGCGAGGGTGCAAGGCGTGTGGGTCACGCCTGAAACTTTACTATACGTACAGTATAGATTGGTGCGGGTCCGTTGTGCTGCTACGCACAGGCAGGGCAGGAGCAGCCTCGCTCGGACCGCCCCGGGCACAGGAGGTACCCAGCAGGTCAGGACCGTGGAGACCTGCCCTCCTCGTCTCCCGCCTGGAGGCCCAGGACTCCCGCGACGTCGGGCGGGAAGTAGCCCGGCCCCTTGAGCACCTTGCCGTCCTCACGGTAGACAGGCCTGCCGTCCTCACCCAGCTTGGACATGTTGGAGCGCTGGACCTCGGCCAGGACGGCGGCCAGGTCGATCCCCGTCTCCAGGGCCATGCCGTAGATGACGTAGACCAGGTCCGCTAGGGCGTCGGCTGCGCCCACTGTGTCGCGGGTACCGTCGTCGCAGCGGACCGCCCGGGCGTAGGCGGCCTCGACCTCGGCCCGGGCGTCGGCACCGTAGACGGCACCGGTGAGCTCGGCGAACTCCTCGGCGACCAGGCTCATGCGCATGCCCAGGCTCGGACGGTCTAGGCAGGGGCCGTCGGTGCGGACCGGCAGCTCGTAGACGTGGTGGAAGCGGCGCACCAGGGCCTCAGGGTCGTCCCCCTCCCGCCTGCCCACGCCGTCGTGGGGCACCAGGGGCGTCCAGGCTGCCCCGGCACGACCAGCGCCACCGGAGCCGCTCCCCCGCCCTGGTGCTGCCACCTCTGGTCCGGAGGCTCCCGCCCGGACACTCCTGGGAGCGGGACCGTCCCAGGGGGCTCGAGGCTCACGCGGGTCACCAGGCAGGAGGGTGGCGTACCAGGCGTCGTGCAGGTCCCCCTTGTTGGGCAGCGCGGCCCGCAGATGAGCCTCCCGAGTAAAGCCGAGCCTCCAGGCCACGCGCCAGGAGGCCCAGTTGGGCACGCCGTCGTGGACCTCGCAGACCCAGCGCAGCGCGGCGGCACGTACCGGTCCGGACGCGTCAAAGGCGAGGTCGACGACGGCGCGCACAGCCCGGGTCATGACACCGCGGCCCCGCGCCTGGGCGGCCAGGCTGAACCCGAGCGTGCGGACGTCGCCGGGCTGTGCGCCCAGGCTGACCAGCCCAACCAGGTACCAGCCCCCCCGGCCGTCAGACTCGCGTATCCCCCAGGTCAGCTCCTTGCCGGTCTTCCACCCGGGGGCGGCGACGTCGTTGACGAAGTCACGGGCGTCCTCCACCGTGTAGCCGTGCGGCACAGTGAGCCACTCCTGGATGTCAGGGTCGTCGCAGATCTCGGCGATACGCTCGATATCAGCCAGCGTGGGCGCGGACAGCAGGAGCTCAGGACAGTCGCCGTCGGCAGGGACCGTAATATCGCAGGGCTGCATGGTCGTCATACTAGCGTCCCGCCAAGACCGCCATCTCTCTCGTGATGAGACAGGCACGCCCCTAGCTCACGCGGCGTCGCGGCTACCGCGTACTGTCGTCTGCTGGTGCCGCCCTAGCCTGACTCCGGGCTGGGTACGGTGTTGACAAATCTGCACCCTACGAAGTGGAGCACTCACCATGTCCTACGCAAGCAGCCCTGGCCAGGGCGCGCCCCAGCCGCAGCAGGCCTATGCCCAGCAGGCCGGAGCCTACCCCGGCCAGCAGAATGCCTACGCAACAGGCAGTGCCTACGGGGCCGGCTACGGCTACGGGGCTGGCTACGGCCAGCCCGGCTTCTCCCCCACCCTGTCTCCTGAGGTCGCGCCGCTGCCGGGAGCCGACCCCATCCAGGCGGTCAGGCGCTTCTTCCAGCGCTACGCCCAGTTCCGCGGCTACGCCTCACGCTCAGAGTTCTGGTGGGCCCTCGCTGCCCTGCTCGCGGCCCAGCTTGTCGTCACGCTGGTGGTGCTGGGCCTGACGGCCGGCAGCGCTGCGGCCTCCTCCGACGGAACGCCGAACGCGGCAGTCATAGCCGTGGGCTGGTTCCTGTACATGGTCATCGGTCTAGGCACCATTGTCCCGTACATAGCGTCGGGGGTACGTCGTCTCCACGACGGCGGGTTCTCCGGGCTGTTCTTCCTCCTCGTCCTGGTACCCGGCGGGAGCATCGCGCTCATTGTGCTGTGGTGCCTGCCCTCCCGCCCCGAACGCTACCGCCCCGAGTGGGGCTGACCCGCACCGTCCCGGTGCTGATCAGGCCCGGCGCCCGGAACGCGACAGACAGAGACAGATAGAGAAAGAGACGGATAGAGAAGCAGAGACAGACAGAGAACGAGGGGCCCCGGAAGCCAGGTACTGGCTTCCGGGACCCCTCTGCCCGGGTGTCCGAGGGGGACTTGAACCCCCACGCCCGTTTAATAAGGCACTAGCACCTCAAGCTAGCGCGTCTACCTATTCCGCCACTCGGACAGGATGACTCCTGCTGCCTCAGTAGCACCAGGCAACGCAGAGAAACTTAGCACGACCGCGGCGAAGCCGACAAAACCAGCCCACAGTGCTTCCCGTCACAACTTCCCGTCACACTGATCTGGGACAGCCTTCTTAGGGCTCAGGCAGGCTCTGTACCCACGACAGCCCGCATCGACCAGCTCTCCCCCGGCATGATGGTGGGGGCGTCCTGGCGGACCGCGCCCGCCTCCACGCAGAGCATGGAGGCGAACTCGTCATCGGCCATGTCCGGCATGGCGGCGCTGCCAGTGGACCACGGGTTCCACACGATGGTGGAGGCGGCGTTGCGCTTGCGCACCGTGATGACCCTGTGGTGACCCGGGTCCGACACCCGCAGGTCACTCTCGCTGCGGTAGATGCGGTCGACCGGCCCGCTGACCGTGACGGGTCCGCGTTGCAGCAGGTGGCGCCCTCCCGCCCCGGGAGGGGGGTTCTCGGGAAGACCGCTGAGGACACTGCCGGAGAGGTTGTCGGTGAAAGGGGCGCCGTCCAGGCCGCTGACCTCGGTCCCGGTCACGTCATGGACCGCCAGGTAGGTGTGCAGCGCCGCCTCCACGGTCCGTGGGGAGGCGGCGTCGTTGCGCAGCGACAGGCTCAGGACCAACTCGTGGCCTACCTCCACCTCGTACAGGGCTGTCAGGTGGTCCCGGGAGAGCAGGAACAGCGCCCGCACCCCGGCCTCCCTGGTGGGCGACACTGACAGCAGCCGCCAGGGGCTGGTACGCGCCCACCCGTGCCTGGGGCGGGCGTCACCGTGGATCCCGTCGCTGAAGACCGGCAGGCACAAGGGTACGCCGCCGCGGATCGCGGTCCGTCCGTCAAAGACAGCCTGGCGGGAGGTGAAGATGACCTCCTTGCTGCCTCGGGGTCTCCAGGAGGTCACGGTGGCGCCGTGGAGGTAGACCTCCCCGTACCCGGCCGGAGCATCGACCAGGAGACGGGGCTGACCGCCCCGTCCGGCGGTGAGGGCCGCAGTGGGGGGAAGAGACAGGGACGGGCCGGCCTGGCCAGTACCAGGGACAGGGTCCGCGCCAGCGCTGAGGGCGGTGCTGCCCGGGGCACCGGAGGCTCCGCTGGTGTCGTCGGGGGTGTGGCGATGTGCTGCATGTGCCATGCTTCCACGCTAGTAGGCTAGCCCCCTTCCGTCAGCCCGACCACAGTCACAGCACCCCCCACAGGTAACTTAAAGGACGAGTCCGTGGACACAGACCTGCCTCCGGAGCCGCTTACGCAGCCGCCCTCCGGCACCGCCGACGAGGCCCAGCAGGAGGTGCTCGTGCCGCAGGCCCGAACTCCCGCAGCAGCTGACCAGGCACCGGACGGCGCGAGCCCCCGCGGCGGCACCCACCGCACCGGGGTGCTCGCACACCTGCGTCGCGTCCGTGAGATCCTGGGACGCACCATCGACCGGGCCGAGGAACGACGCCAGGCGGACCGCGCCGCCCACCTGGCCTACCATCAGGAGGGCGGGGCTAGCCAGGGCGCACAGGACATCGGGCAGGACATCGGGGCCGAGCAGCCCAACCAGGTCGGCCCAGCTAGCACCACCGACTCCGACCAGGCGCTGGCCGCCCACCCGCCTGCCACGGCACCACGGAAGCCCGCGTACCCGCAGGCCATCGCGGTACCGGCTACTGACGACGTCACGACCCGCACTGTCCTGGCTTCCCTACCCCGCTGGCTGGTCCGTGGGGGCCTAGGAGCCTGGCTGCTGCTGGGCGTCATCATCATCGTCTCCCTGATGGTGTTCGTCACTGCCAGAGTCGTCCCGGTGTTCGTCGGGCTGTTCATCGCCCTGGTTCTCACCTCGATCCTCCAGCCCCTGGTCAGCCTCTTCGTCCGAGTGATGCCCCGCTACCCGGCGACCTTCCTGGCTCTGCTGACGGCACTAGCCTCCCTGGTGGGCCTGGTTGCCTACGTCGTCACCTCAGTTACCGGCCAGTGGGACTCCCTGGCGGCCCAGTTCAGTGACGGCCTGGACACCATCGTCGACTTCGTGGAGACGGGTCCGCTCCCCCTGCACGTAACCCAGCAGCAGCTGACGGAGCAGTTCCAGGAGTGGGTCTCCCAGGGCCAGGACTACCTGCAGAACAACGCCCCGTCGCTGGCCAGCGAGGTCCTGTCCAACGCCAGCGGCCTCGTCGACTTCTTCGCCGTCATGGCCCTGGCTGTCTTCTCCACGATCTTCTTCCTGGCCTCCGGGGAGAAGATGTGGCGCTGGTTCCTCAACGAGCTGCCCGCCCACCTGCGTGAGTCCGTGCACCGGGCCGCCGGAGCAGGGTGGTACACCTTCGCCGGGTACGCTCGCGGCACAGTCATTGTCGCCCTCACCGACGCGATCATGGCAGGGATCTTCCTGCAGCTGGTGGGAATCCCCCTGGCCGCCCCGCTGGCGGTGCTGGTCTTTATCGGTGCTTTCATCCCTCTGATCGGCGCCCCGGTGGCCATGGTGATCGCCATGGTGGTGGCCCTGGCCTCCCAGGGGCCTCTCACCATGGTGGTGGTAGGCCTGGGCGTGGCCGGCATCGGCCAGATCGAGGGTCACATCCTCCAGCCGCTCATCATGGGCCGACAGGTCTCGCTGCACCCGGTGGTCGTCATCATCGCGGTAGCCGTCGGGACGTACTCGGCAGGACTGCTGGGGGCGATCGTCGCCGTCCCGGTCATCAGCGTGGCCTGGTCGGTGTACTCCGAGCTGCACGTGCGCGACGCCCCGGTGCTCGGGGAGCTGCCTGCCTACACGGCCACCCGGCGGGAGTAACAGCCTCGGCAGCAGAAACGTCATAGGACAACATGGTGCCGCGTTGTGCTATGACGTTTCCGTTGCCCAACGCGCGCGACCCGACACGTCACCTCACCGTGTGCCGTCACACCGGCCACACTGACCCAACCAACCTGGCCAAGCACACCTAGCGCCAGTCCCGGCTGCCTGTGGAGACGACACCGGGCAGGGCGTCCAGGCGCTCGGCAACCAGGGACACCGCGCCGTCAGCTCGCTCCACCAGCCCCCGGACAACCAGCGCGGCAGCCCGTCGTCCTACGTCCTGGTAGCGTCGCCACACGCCTGCAGGGCACACGACGTTGAGCAGCCCGGTCTCGTCCTCCAGGCTGAGGAAGACCACACCGGTAGCGGTACGCGGGTGCTGCCGGTGGGTGACCACCCCCGCCGCCCTCACCCGCTTCCCCGGCTCCTGGCTAGCGGCCTCCGCGAGGGTCAGGACACCGGCCTGGCCCAGCCGGGACCGTACGAGCACGGTCGGGTAGCCCCGGGGTGACACCCCGCTCAGCCTGATGTCCGCCGCCTGGCGCTCAGGCTCACCCATGACCGGCAGCGCAGGTGCCTTGACAGCGACAGCGGTGCCGGGCAGGGGCGGCTGAAACCACCTGTCCCCCTCCTTCGCAGCCCGGTGCAGGCGCCCCGACGCCAGGGGGCCTGCCGCCCACAGGGCCTCGCGACGGTGTGTACCGAGACCGGACAAGGCGCCGCAGGCCGCCAGAGTCTCCAGGTGCCGACGTCCTAGGCGCACACGCTGAGCCAGGTCCTCCACGTCCCTGTAGGGACCCGCCTCCAGGCGCTGGGAGACGATCTCCTGCGCGACACCGCCTCCCAGCCCCCTGAGGGAGGCCAGCCCAAGGCGCACGCCCAGGTCCCCGTGGACGTCCAGGAAGGTCAGGGCGTGCGGCGAGGGGCTGACAGGCCCCCAGGGATCGGCTCCGTCCTCACCAGCAGGACCCCCGCCGCAGGAGCCAGGGGCACCCGGCGCAGGACGCTGCTCCACGGTGGCCAGGACAGCCGAGGCATTGACGTCGGTCGGCAGGACCCGCACCCCGTGGCGACGCGCGTCGGCCACGAGTGACTGCGGTGACCAGAACCCCATGGGCTGGGCTGCCAGGACCCCGGCGTAGAAGTCCTCGGGCCTGCGGACCTTGAGCCAGGCTGAGGCGTAGACCAGGTAGGCGAAGGAGAAGGCGTGGGACTCAGGGAACCCGAAGTCGGCGAAGGCGCGCAGCTGGTCGAAGACGGTCTCAGCCGTGGGGGTGTCGATACCGTGGGCCTCCATACCCGCGACGAAGCGGTCGTGCAGGGCCTCCATCCGCTCTGTCGACCTCTTGGAGCCCATGGCCTGACGCAGGGTGTCCGCCTCGGCAGGGGTAAAGCCGGCGGCGTCAACGGCAATCTGCATCAGCTGCTCCTGGAAGAGGGGGACGCCCAGGGTCCTGGCCAGGGCGGGTCTGAGCACCTCGTGGAGGTAGGTGACCGGCTCGTGGCCGAGCCTGCGGCGGATGTAGGGGCTGACGGCGTCACCCTGGATAGGGCCGGGGCGTATGAGGGCCACCTCCACGACGATGTCGTAGAAGGTCGAGGGTCGCAGACGCGGCAGAGTGGCCATCTGGGCACGCGACTCCACCTGGAAGACCCCGACGGTGTCTGCCGCGCTGAGCAGCCGATAGACGGCAGGGTCGTCCTCCGGCAGAGTGTGCAGACTCCACGCCTGCCCGGCCTGTGACGGGCGTGTCCTGCCCCCGGTACTGACACCACCGCTGGCTGAGGGGGCGCAGTCGGCGGAGCCCCTGGCGCCAGCCGTGACTGCGGGCACCGCACCAGCCACGGCCCCCTGGTCGGCAGGGGTCTCGGGGACGGTCTCACCCCGCTGGGACAGCGAGGTGAAGGACAGCCGCAGGGCGGTCAGCTCCCCCAGCCCCAGGAGGTCGAGCTTGACCAGGCCGGCTGCGGCACAGTCGTCCTTGTCCCACTGCAGGACACTGCGGTTCTCCTTGGCCGCCCAGCGCACCGGGCAGACCTGCGTAACCGGGCGGTCGCACAGGACCATCCCCCCGGGATGGACGCCCAGGTGCCGGGGCAGGCGCAGCAGCCGCCCCGCCACCTCCAGGACCTGGGCGGGGACCGTCTCACCAGACGACTGCACCGACGTCGGGCCGGGCTCCTTCCGTAGAGCCGCTGACCACCGCGAGGCAGCGCCGGGGGCAGCCGCCCCCAGCCAGGTACCCGCCTGGCTGGCCCAGGCGTCCTGCACCCCGGGCGGGTAGCCCAGTGCCCGGGCCGCGTCACGCACCGCCGAGCGGGGCCGGTAGGAGATGACGTTGGCGACCTGGGCAGCGTAGTCGCGCCCGTAGCGGGTGTAGACGTGCTGGATGACCTCCTCCCGGCGACAGGCCTCGATATCCAGGTCAATGTCTGGGTACCCGCTGCGCCCCGGGGACAGGAAGCGCTCGAAGAGCATGCGGTGACGCACGGCGTCGACAGCCGTGATCCCCAGCGCGTAGCAGACCGCGGAGTTCGCCGCCGAGCCCCGCCCCTGGCACAGGATCCCCTGCCGCTCACAGAAGTCGACGACCGAGCGCACGATGAGGAAGTACCCAGGGAAGCCGCGCTGCTCGATGACAGCGAGCTCGTGCTCCAGGACCTGCCAGGCTCGCGGGTCCTCCTCGGGGGTGCCGTAGCGGCTGGTCGCACCGCGGCGGGTGAGCTCACGCAGCCAGGTGGCGGGCGTGTGGCCGTGGGGGACCTCGGGAGAGGGCAGGTCCGGGGCGATCAGGGACAGGTCGAAGGCGATCTCGGCTCCGATCTGCGCCGCAGCCTCCACCGCCGCCGGAAGGCGGCGGTGGAGGCGGACCATGTCCTGCGCCCCACGCAGCCAGCGTCCAGTGGCGGGCAGGTACCCGCGAGCGCCTTCCAGGTCGGTCGCCAAGCGGGTCGCCGTCAGGACGTCAGCCACGGGGGCGTCGCCGGGGCGGGCGCAGCGTACCGCCCCCGTGGCCACGAGCGGCAGGTGGTGGGCACGGGCCAGTCGGGAGAGCACCTCGGTGAGGGCCGCGTCGCAGGGGCCACCGTCCAGGGCGATCTCGACAGCCAGGCCGGCACAGGCGCTGGCCTGGGGGGTGCCCGCTGCCGTTCCCACCATGTCCCGGTCCTGGTAGCGAGGACGGTCGGGGTCGGCAAAGAGCTCGACGAGGCGTCCCAGGCAGGAATCCGCCGCCGCTAGGTCCCAGTCCTGCGGGCGACGGGGATCGCCTAGCGCCCGTCGCAGAGGGCCGTTGGCGGTGCCGGTGAGGACCAGGCAGGCAGGAGCGGACGTCGGGGTCCCGGTGCCGAGGCTACCGCCGCCGGTACTGCAGCCGTGCAGGGCCTGGGCCAGGACGAGCAGGTCGTGGGCGGGCTCAGCGCGGTGCCCGGTACCCAGGTTGTGCCGGGATATGGCGGACACGAGGCGCCGATACCCCTCAGGGCCACGGGCTAGAACGGGAAGGTGGGAGCCGTCGGCCACAGTGAGCTCGGCGCCGTGGGCCGTCGGCAGCCCCAGGGACCGACCAGCCTGGGCGTGCCTGACGATGCCGGGGACGCCGTCGTGGTCGGTCAGGGCCAGCGCCTCCAGCCCCAGGTCCATGGCTGCCTGGACCAGGTCCTCGGGCTCGTTGGCGCCGTCAAGGAAGGAGTAGGCGGAGTGGGCGTGCAGCTCTGCGTAGCGGTGAGTCACGAGCCAGGTCCCGGAAGGCCGGTAGCGGGGACGGTGACGTAGGAAGCCACAGGATCGGTACGGTCGGCAGCGCGGGGAACGCGCCCCTCACAGCGCTCCAGGCAATCGAACATGTGTCCATACTAGTGGCGCTGACGACGCTAGCGGCACCAACGACAGGCTCGGCCCTGGCAGCCCCTCACTGCTCCGACAGAGTACCTCCGGCCGCGAGGTAGCACTTGCCGCACAGGGACTCGTAGGTGACGTCGCCAGCCTCCCCGGAGTCAATGACGACCTGGTCCCCGTCGAAGACGAACCCTCCCCCCTCGCCGCCGGGCCCACCTCCAGCCCTGCGGGCGTTGAAGACCGCCTTGCGGCCGCAGCGGCAGATCGTCTTGAGCTCCTCCAGGGAATGGGCGATCTCAAGCAGGCGACGTGACCCAGGAAAGCTGCGGGTCCGGAAGTCGGAGCGGATGCCGTAGGCCAGGACGGGGACGTCGTCGAGGAGGACGAGCTCCATGAGCTGGTCCACCTGGGAGGGCGTGAGGAACTGGGCCTCGTCCACCAGGACGCAGTCCAGGACGTGGCGCAGCGGGGTCCCGGCCTCGTGGTCAGCCAGGGCACGGCGCAGCACCAGGGCGCGCAGGTCGTCCTCGTCCTGCACCAGAAGATCCACCTCGCGGGACACACCCAGGCGGGAGACCACGGCACTCCTTCCCCTGGTGTCCACGACGGCCTTGACGACCAGGACGGTCTGCCCGCGCTCCTCGTAGTTATGGGCGGTCTGGAGCAGGCTGGTGGTCTTGCCGGAGTTCATGGCGCCGTAGCGGAAGTAGAGCTTGGCCACGCGGTTCCTCCTCCTGGTCGGCGTACCGGCCCGTGGACCTGTCGGCGTGCTGGCACCCTCCAGGTACGGCAGCCACGGCTGTCGCCTGCCCGGGACGTTCTTGCCCGGGACGTTCTTGCCCGGGACGTCCCGGTGCGGCGTGACTACGGTACACGCTGCCACGCACGCTGCTGTCAGCGTCCGGGGACTGGGAGATCGCAAGCGGCAGAAGCCGGTGGGCAGGAGCAGGGGGTCAGGGCAAGACCGCCTGAGGTGTTGCAGGAGCAGCAGGTCAGGAGTAGACGGCGTCAAGCCACCACTGCCCTGCGCGCACGAGCAGCAGGGGCGGTCCCAGCTCGGGGACCACCTGGAGGTAGGCGCGCCGTGAGGCGCCCCCAGGCCTCCACCACGCCTCGCTGACGGGCCAGGGTCCGGCCCAGGAGCGGACACGCAGCCGGTGGGGCGAGCACGCCCCGGGAACACACCCGAGGCAGGCCCGCCGGTCCCGCAGGCAGACCGCCTCCGGGCAGGAGACCTCCAGGTGGGCGGGGGTACCAAGCAGCTGCCCCTGGACGTCAACGTCCAGGTCCTCGCCTAAGGCGCTGCCAAGTCGTACGGGACAGGGCCGGGGCAGGACCACGGAGGGAGAGGGCTCTGGGAGCATCCCAGCCCACGGGACGCTTGTCCGTCCCTCCTGCGACCGAGGAAGGCCCTGGGCAGGGCCGGTACGCCCACGCTCCTGCCCCTCCTGCTCCCCCCAGGTGACGCAGCGCGCCCGCGAGCGCGGGTCCCACCCGGGGACGACCTGAGGCACCTGGACGCTACCTGCACCCAGGAGGGACTCCAGACGGCTCGCTGCGCGGTGCGCCCGCCTGGCTGACTGGTCACCGGCGCCCCGCCACAGGCCTGTCTGGGCTGCCCCGGCGGGAAAGAGCCCGAGGGCGACCAGACGCAGACGCTCCAGGGCCGAGGCGGGCGGGCGCCCAGATCGGCCTGCCAGCCAGCCCTCCAGCTGCCAGCGCACACGGTCGGTGACCTCGGCGGCCGTGGGAGTGGTCTCCAGCATCCAGCAGCGGCACAGACCGGTCCCGTCCTGGCATGACGCCTCCACCAGGAGACGGTCGGCAGCCAGGCCTAGGGAGACGAGCCTGGAGACCAGCTCCTCAGCCAGGTTCCGGGCTGCAAAGGCAGCGGTGTCGGCACGCTGCGCAGGTGGGTCCAGGACGGCCTCCACGCTCACGTCCCTGGCGGGCCGGGTGACGCGCGGCACCTCGTGCTCGGTGCCGCAGGCCAGCCGGTGGAGCCTAGCGCCCGTCGGCCCGAACCGGGCCGCGAGATCGGCGTGGGGCAGGCGCGCCAGGTCGCCCAGGGTGTACAGGCCCAGGCGTCCGAGGACCTCCACCAGCTCGCGGCCCTCGGCCCTCAGACGGGGGGTGGTCAGGCAGGCCAGGAGCGACTCCAGCGGCCAGGGCGCGAGGAAGTCAGGAGTATCCCCGGGCTCGACCAGGACCCCCTGGCGGGCGGCGAGGACCGCTCCGGCCAGGGAGCCGGCAACGCCGACCTGGCATTCGACGTCAGCCTCCTGTGCCACGGCCTCGACCAGAGCCGAGGCCAGCGGATCCTCTCCCCCGGCCCACCGTGCTGGGCCGCGGGCGGGGCACAGTGCCAGGCCCGGGCGGGCGACGATCGGGTCCGCCAGGATCGCGCTGACCGCGTCCATGACGAGCTCGAAGCCGCGGGCCTCACGCTCTGCCTGGGGCGGCAGGATGAGGAGCCCAGGACAGGTGGCCCGGGCCAGGCGCGTCCTCATGCCGACGGTGACCCCGGCAGCACGGGCTGGTGCCGAGGCGGCCAGGACCCGGGCAGCGGCGACGGCCACAGGCGACAGGGCCGGGTCCACATCAGCGCGGCTCTCCCGGAGTCGGGCGCCCCGAGGGGACGAGCCGCTTGCACGACGCTGCTCACGGGCCTCCAGGGTCAGGGCCACCACGGGCCAGTCAGGCACCCACAGGGCCAGGAGGCGTCTTTCCGGCACGGCTCCCGAGGCGCTCATCCTGCGCCCCGCAAGGGCGCGGGAGGCGCGGGAGAGGCAGAGGCGGTGGCCACCGGGTCGGGCTCACCCACGCCCAGCCCGTGCGGACCGTGGGTGAGCACCGTGCCGCCCAGGCCTCGGTCCGGGTCGCTCAGGCTCCAGCCCAGGGCTCGCAGGTATCCGCCCGGCATCTCTACCGCCCCCCGGCGGGTGGAGGGCGCGGCGGGAGGCGCGGTCGGCACCGCCTGAGGGTGCAGGGGGACGACGACGCCCCTGCCGTGCGCCTCCTCACACGGGTCATGACCCGCGCTACCGTCCACCTCACGCACGTCACTGCGCACCTCGTCAGGTAAGCCCAGGCCGGCCGCCCGGGAGCGGCCTCGTCAAGGCGGGACCGCTCGCAGACCAGGGTCCGGGCACCCTGCCAGGGCAGAGGAGTGAGGATCAGGGTGCCACGCTCCCGTGCCCGTACGAGCAGGCGCCTGCGGCTGCTGGTAGCCAGGCACCCTGCCGCCTGGGAGGTCAGGAGGAGGACATCGACCCCGTCGACCAGGACTCCCGCGGCAGCCAGGACGCCATCGTGCCCCAGGCCGTCGGCAGGGACGCTGAGGACCCGGGACAGGTCAAGGCCGAGCTCGGCAGCGGCGCACCAGCCCACCCCTCCCCTCCCAGAACCCCGCACCAGCCGTAGACGCCCTGGCGCAGCGCCGCAGCGGCCAGGAGGACCGCGGCGGACCCTCCAGGTGCAGGGCCCCGGCAGGGCAGGACCCCAGGTAGTCCAGAGCCCGGAGCGTCCCGAGGACCACCGGGTGCCGATGGCCCGTTGGAACCCGTGCGCACCGTCGTGGTGGTCGTGGTGGCGCAGCCCGGTGGTCTCCTCCGCCCGCCTGAGGGCCAGACGCGCCGCAGCCAGCCGCGCGCCCTGTCCCCGAGGGGCTCACCACTACCGCAGACTCCAGTCATGTACTCCTCCCTAGACGGACCAGACACGGCTCGAACAGATGTTCGACCGTGAGGCCCAGGGTACCTCCGGGCACCGACACGCTCAGCCTGGTCACGCTCGGCCAGTCGGCCAGCCCCGCCGGCCACTGCGGTGACGTGGCTCCCCCAGCTGCTCTACAGTGGGAACCACACGGCTGTCGTTGTCTCACCCGGACACCAACCGACCTCACCCGGATCTCAGGAACCGGACCGCAAGCCAGACATCCGCGCACCGCACCCTCTGGAGGCACACCGTGGCAACCAACCTCACCCGCCACGACCGCCCGCGCCCTACGACTTCCTGCCCCGTGTCCCCGCCTTCACCCTGGTCTCCCCGGACGTGACTGAGGGTGAACGCGTCCCCGACAGATTCACGGGCCTCCACGACAACATCTCCCCCGCGCTGAGCTGGTCGGGCTTTCCCGAGCAGACCCGCTCCTTCGTCGTGTCCTGCTTCGACCCTGACGCGCCCACCCCGGCCGGGTGGTGGCACTGGACCGTGGTGGACCTGGACGTGTCGGTGACCTCGCTGGAGCAGGGGGCGGGCACCAGCGACCTCCACCTGGACGGAGCCGCCTTCCACCTGGCCGGGGACAGCGGGGACCACGCCTGGTTCGGCCCCTACCCCCCGGCCGGGGACGGAGACCACCGCTACGTCTTTGCCGTCTCCGCCCTGGACGTAGACACCCTCGGGCTTGACGACGGGGCCTCCCCCACCGCCGCCGCCTTCACGCTGGCCACCCACTGCCTCGCCCGGGCCACGCTGACCGCTACCTACTCCGTGCCTGGGCAGCCGGGTGCCGCGCCCTTCCTGAAGGAGGCTCAGTGACGCTACCGCCCGGTTCTACCGAGCCGACCCGACCCGGGGGACGCCGCCGTCAGGGCGAGGCCGCCACCCCGGCCTTCGGGTTCTCCACGACGAGCAGCTCCGGACGCCACCAGCGGCGCCCGATAGCCCTGGTGACCGGGGCGACCTCGGGCATCGGCCTGGCTGTGGCCAGGGACCTGGCGCGGGACCACAACCTGGTCCTGGTCGCCCGTACCGCCACCGACCTGGAGGAGCTCGCGGGTGCGCTGGAGGAGGAGTCCGGGGCCGCGGTCCTGGTGTGCCCGGTCGACCTGGCCGACGACACCGCCCTGGCCTACCTGGTCAACCGGATCCAGCTCGACAGCCTCGACGTGCTGGTGCACTGCGCCGGGGTGGAGGCACCGGGAGCGGTCGAGAGGCTCACCCCGGCCCGCTGGCGCTCGGTGCTGGACCTGAACCTGGTGGCAGCCGCGCACCTGACGAGTCTGGTGCTGCCTGCCCTGCGGGCGTCCCGGGGGCTGGTGGTGTTCGTCGGCTCGGGTGCGAGCCTGCACGCCTGGCCGGGCCACTCCCTCTACTGCGCGTCCAAGGCGGGCCTCAAGGCCCTGGCCGACACGCTGCGCGAGGAGGAGCGCGGCCAGGTCCGGGTCACCTCCATCTACCCGGGTCGGGTGGACACTCCGATGCAGGAGCGGCTCCAGGCGCTCAGCGCTGCGCGCAGGCACGCGGAGGGAGGCCGCGCCCCGGCCTACCGTGCCGCTGACCACATGACGCCGCAGTCGGTGGCCTCGGCGGTGCGCCTGGCCGTGAGCACCTCCATGGATGCGGTGGTCGAGGACCTGTCGATCCGCCCCTCTGCCATGCTGTGACGTGCGACGTGCCACACGACGTTGCAGCGTAGCGCAGGAGCCTGACTTGCCGCGACAACGAAGCCCGCAACTACTGACATGGGAACGACCATCTTCGTAGTGGCGTCACTTGTGGGCACTGCACTGCCGCGCACCATATGGCTCTGCTTACTCTTCCCTGCCCTAGATGCTTGGTCAGTTGGGCTTGAAGGGCTCGCCTCAAGTCCGTCAATTTCTGTCAACTCGACCTGCCCAAAACTACGGTGCGCTCAAACGGGATCGTTCAGGCTAGCAAACCCCGCGCAGCCGCTCGACCTTGCTGCCTGTGTGCGGGCGGTAGGGACCGACGCGGCGGCGCCTTGCCCCGGCGGCCTGGAGGACCTGGTTGAAGGCCCTGTTGCCGGTCGTGGCCTCCTGCACGGTCACGCCCGGGGAGGCGAGGAAGGCGCTGGTGCGCTGTCAGGATCCTGCGGCGGTCTGCCTGGTCTCGTCGTCAAGGCCCTCGCAGTCAGACGACCCTGGGGCAGCCGTCCACGGCGTGGTGGAGCCAGCACCAGCCGCGTACGCGCGTACGGGTGCGGCGGGCCTCCTGGTGGCGCGGTCCTGGGTCGGCCCGTGCCCGTCACACGGCCAGGCTTGTTGACAGCGACGTGGACCGGCTGGCCTGGGACGGTCCTCCCCCTGCGCACCGGGGCGGGCACCTGCGTGCGGGCAGGCCGGTGGCCTGGCCTGCATCGGTGAGCCTGGGCATGCGGTAGTGCTTGAGAACCTGCCCCACGGCGAAGGGCGCCAGACCCAGGTGGCAGGGTGGTCCTGTGCGGCCCCACCGGCACGTGTACCTGACCACGATGATCCCTGCTCCCTCCTGCGCGCCAGCCGACTGGGGTCGTGGACCGGCCGGCTGGCACGGCCGGTCCACGACCGGCCCACCCGCCAGCGGCTAGCCCAGCAGGCGCTACAACGTCAAGCACTGAACCCCACAGACAGGCATATGAGATAAGTCACGTCAAAGGGTTGTACTCCGCGCACACATGTGTTACCATTCATGTATCAAGCGCGGGAGCGGTGCATCACCGAGACCTGTGCCGCTCCTTCTGGGCTGGCATGCGTATCGGGAGCGTCCCGCACATCAAAGGCACGTCGCTTCTCACTCCTTGAGGCTAGTAGTCCACAGTGACAATGGCAGTGTTGTCGTCACCCTCGCTGGACCTGCAGAAAGCTCTGCGCATACCTAAAGCCACCCAGGTTCAGACAACTGACACAGATCGATACGGAGTTCCGGTCCATGAACAACCATTCCTCCGTCCCTGAGGTACAAGATACTTCTTCCACCAGCGCACTCATCGTCGGATCAGTAGCCTTATTTACTGATATGCTCGTGGTAGGCCTCGCCGTTCCAGTACTCCCGCTGTTGCCATCAGTGCTGGACGCTGGTCCGGCGGCTACAGGGATTCTGTTCGCCTCTTATGCCATTGCAATGGTTCTGGCAACCTTCGTCGCCGGACGTACCGTTGATCGGTACGGACCAAAGACCCCTCTACTAATCGGCCTCATAGGACTCGCGATTGCTACACTACTCTTCGCCATGGGCGGCCCCTATTTCCTTCTTTTTGTGGCACGGTTCGCCCAGGGGGTAGCGGGAGGAATGTCTTGGGTTGCCTCACTGTCCCTGATTGCAGCTACCACCCCCATGGAGAAACGAGGGCAAGCCATGGGAATTGCGCTGTCAACAATCACGCTCGGCGTTCTCATCGGTCCGATAGTCGCCGGGTTCATGGTAGAGCATTTTAACACCTCCGCGCCCTTCCTACTCGCAGCTGGTGTGGCATTTGCTGACGGGCTGTTACGCATCATCCTAGTCAAAGGGACGCCCCGTGTCACCGATGACACTGGCGGGCCGCTCTCCGTCCTACGGGTTTCCGGATCTACGTCGATCGCGACCACCATCCTCGTCGGGGCAGCAGTCCTGGCAAGTTTAGAGCCAGTTCTTCCCGTCCACCTCAACACCAGCGCGCTTAACATCGGTCTGCTATTCGCCCTCGCCTCGCTTGCAGGAATTGTTGCAAACCCCGCCGTGGGCTATTATGTCGGCAAGGTTTCCTCCCGTCTGCTGACTGCTTCTGGGCTGTTATTCATTACCATCGCCCTCTTTATTGTTGGATTCGCCAATGAACTCTGGCAGACAAGCGTGGGAATGATTTTTCTGGGCCTCTCGTCAGCATTCCTCCTTGCTCCCGCCACCACATTGATTGCCGACCAGGGATACAAAGCAAAGCCATCAACACTTGGCGGATCCTTCGCCCTGTATAATCTAGCTTACGCTAGTGGTTTAGCCATAGGACCATTGCTTACTGGCCTCGGGGTGCAACAGTTGGGATTTAGTATGGCTCTCGTAGTCGCTGCGGTCGTGTTGGCTCTCCTCGGCGGCTTCTCTCTCTCCAGGCTCCCGTCCGGTGTCGCGGCAAACTCCTAGCTGTACTTGCTTGTGAGGTTGTGTACGTGTTGTGCGGGGGTCTTGGTCGCCGGTGCTGGTGTAGGGGCAAGTATATGAGTCCGGTCTCCTCCTTAACAGATATAAACTGAGTTGGCAGCCTTATGGAAGTTGTCAGCGTAACTACGTCTAGCATACACCATCATCCAGCTCAGGTAGAAGAGAAAACGACGTTTGCGCTATAAAGCGTTCTTCGTCATCAACAGCAATTACTACCCAGTCACAATTTACCGCAGCAGAACCGCCAGACAACGGAAGGTCTGCCGTAACTATCGGCGTATCAGGCGAACATAATACAGTTCTGCAAGAAGTAGTCCCTATTGTCTCCCACAATATATGTATAGGTGTCGTGCTACAAAGTTCTTCAAACGAGACACAGAAGCGGGCTACACGATTCCCATCATAATTCTTTTCTTCCCTGAGATAAGCATCCAATACCGGAATTGGTGAGACAAAATCTTGCCTGAAAGAGTAAGGACCTATTCTTCCTTCTCTATCAAAAACAAAAGCGTCGGTGGTAAGAATATAACCTTCGCGATCACACACTGAAACATTGAAATAGTCTTTATTGTAATTTTCATAAAATGGCACCAATAAAACTGTTGTTGCGCGCAAATTATCAGGACTAACGTGGTGAATAATCTCCCTGACTTCCTTGCGTTCTATGAAGAAGAACTTATGAGTAATAACTTGTTCTTCGCGAAGGCGCGAGAACTGTGACATGAACTGCAGGCAGATTCCGCCTTCGATCGTACTTGCTTCCACCTGACAACTTACTGGATAATGTTCAGAAACAATTTGACTTAGAATGTGTTTCTGAGCTGCGGAAGCAATTGAGCATGTGTGAGAAAAGTCGTTACTCGTAATAGTATCCATCGTATTGTGCAATCGAAATGATGGACTCATCGAGATCCTGGCTCCTTTCATGGAAGAGGATGTGGCCACGGGTTATCCGGAACCGTTTCGTAGCCAACTTCGCTTGGCAAGTTACGCAGGCGGTCACTTCCCAGCGGCCGTGCACGATGGGTACCAGAAAGGTGCACAAACCCGGGAACCATGACACGTACAGCACGCACACCTAGCATCTTAACGTCAACTGTAGTCAAATCCACTACGTAGACTTCATGGCCTGTCTTTAAAACTTCCGAAACCAAAAAATCTAGATCTGCATTCACATCAGAGCCAATATCAGTATGAACAGGAAGAGTTGGACGACATGGAATTGTCGACTTCTCTGGATCAATAATGTATCTCGCCTGATTACGTAACTCTGGATACATGCTGTACAGAATAGCGTGGTGATTGAAATCCTCTAAGTTATCAAAATTTTCTCCCGGACTCCAATCCACATATGACGGCATGAGACGTCTAATATATGTTACCCCTTGCGCGGCTTCTAGGAACGACTTCCTGGCGGCTTGCTCATGAGTGGATCGACACGCACATCCAAAAGACATGATAACATTTCCTTCATGATAAGTATCCATTACAGCAGCTATCACCGGAAAGGAAACATCGAGAGTAATATCATATAACTCAACTTTCCAGTCTTTTGATAATCCATGATGAAACTCAGGAAGAGTCAAACTCCCTAAAACAGATGGCAACATCTTCCTGGGAGGAAGTCGATGCATCCACGATATAGCCAACGCATCACGCTCAACAATCTCCTGAAGGCCGCTAAGCACCGCCTGCTCGTAACTAGGACCTACCGCCATTCCAGTAGATATAGACTGAGCGAAAACAGATTCTCCCTCTAGTCTTCTATACGGGAGAAAAACCTGGCACGCAGGAACCCACACGTCCACCTTATCTGACCATCGAACTGCTTTTACCCATCTGATTATAGTATCATTATCAAAGGGAACAAGAGGGAGATTCATCCTTCCAAACTGCTGGTCGGTAAAGAATTTAAATAGAGTCGGATCCACCGCCTCGTCATCAAGACTATTATAACTACTAAGGCGTAAAGAACTTCCATTATATATCCCTGCCGCGTAGCGCTCCAGCGACTCGCCTATGGCGGCAGTCCTGGCTTCCTTGGCTGAGAAACCGGCCCCTCCATTATTAACAGCACGCATGGAACTACGTATGACCCTAGAATCAGAGGATGTGCTTCCACTTAAGTACACAGACGGTCCTATGGTCGGCTCAACGGGAGTTACCGAATGAATTATACCAGTTCTCTCGTCAAGAGCATCCTCAATGTCCAGCGATTCTGTGATAGATGCCTCATGGTGAAAGTCCCTGCAAGTTTTACATGTTGGGACAGGAAGGACCACGTGGGTACTAGGCACAAGGGTGTCCGTTTTTAGGAAAACAACTTCTTGCCCCTTAGAAGAACCGGTCCATTTAGTATACTCATTCAACCTGCGTATAACCCATATCGCTATGCAGGACATAACATCGGGCAGAAGTTGATGCTTAAGAGGATGTGCTTCTGAGCGACGCAAACTTTCTATGTACTCTTGATAGAGTGAACTGTACTGCGAGTTTGCCACAGTTCTGGTACGTAAACAAGTTATGCAACCTCCGAGCGACGAAGGACGACGCAACGGGCCGATAAATGCCATACCGGTAGGTCCAAGACCAGCATATAGATAGCATGCTCTTTTCTGAAGTACAGCCCTCTGCAAATTGTCTATAGCGGGATCGATTAGAGAACGAGAAACTATGATAACAACATCCCCGGTACCAGCGCTTGCTATGTTGTAGCCATGCTCCTGGAGCCTAGTACTTAGATCCGTCACCATCATTTCATCGCCCACTAATGACACAGTGGGTATAGCATCAATTGAAACGGGGTCATCGTTTTCATATAGTAAGACGCCGATATCAAGTAGCTGTCCCAGTATTTCTCCTATCTCTTCTTCGGAAATTACTTCAATGAACTCTGCAACGATTTCGTGATAATATCGATACGAACTAAGGAATGGCCACAGCCTCCCCTCAAAGATATCGAGTCTCTGCCCTCAAGTCTATACACCATTTCTGAAGTTTCGATATAACCTGCCATACTCTCGGATGAAAGATGAACTGTTGCGTCCTTACGCAACTTTAGTCTTAACATGCCGCCACGCATCCTAATCCTTTCCCTTACTTCCTAAGGCAATCAGATGTAGAACTACATCGTCGACTCCATCGTAGCCTACAAACTCGTTCACGAGATCGTCTATGAACCCTCCTATTGGGTGAGCAACGAGCCCAACACTGCCTGCAGCTACAATTATGCTCTGTGCTAAGTGTCCGCAATCCAGTAGGACGGTACGATAGCCCCGTTCCCAATATTTCCACTGATTTCTTCTAAGGGAAGCGCCGAGCAGCACCAGTACTGCTGACGATGATATGCGCTCTGAGTACCCAGTTAACTTACATGCGTATGCCATCCTCGCATCTTCATTTACAAGTTGAAGGCAGTTCTTGTTTGGATTTAGATAATATAGGCCCCTATCTATTGTCGAAACATTCTCAACTAATACAAATATATCATTCGAGTATAGCCCCCTCCTGAGGGCGTGGCTCGTAGAGGAAACTTTGTATTGCTGCTGCTATTAAATCCGGTTCCTGTAATCCATAGGCAGCATATAGTATGTGCGAAAGTTCTCTATATCCAATAGCTTCGTTACCGAATGGAGTCCAGGATCGACGAGTTCCTATAATCTCTTTAAATGGCGCAGTTCTAACCTCTGTGGTGTCGCTAAGCACATATTCACGCTTGGTGAATCTATAGTCACGCGTTGCGTGGCGCATTGTGGAAACTATGGGAGCAGCAGTTCTCTTTGAACTAACTACTGAAAGATCTTTGAAGTCAACGTATATTTTTGACCGTTCGTGAAATATTCTGGACGCCAGTACTTCGTGTCGGCCATGAGTCATTGAAAATTCGGTAGGTCCTAACAGCCCGATATGGATTGCATCTACTTCGGATAGTATACTTTCGCACATACCTTTCGGGGTGTTGCACATTTTAGCTTCTGAGACCCATATTCCATGCTGTTTCCAAGTTCGCGTGTAGATATGCGGGGTTATGTCATATGAGATCGCATCTAATCTTTCAGTACTATCAGTATACTTCTTAACACGTTCATCATTGTAATTGATCGATGCCATGTCTATCCAGGGTGCCGATCCCGTTCTTGGCAGCCGAAAAGCATCAAACTTCGAAAGGAGCATATCCTTCGCCCGGTGCTCAGCATCGTCACCGCAGCCAACAGCAGCAAGATAATTTGGCCTCCGGTCGAAGACCGATTCTATGATACGGACAGGCACAGGTACTACATCAGTGTATGAACGAACAATAACTTTGCCTGCAATGTTCTTTAATTCTCGCACAGTTGGACTCGTCTGCTGGGCGGCTAAAGTTAGCCTGTTCTGGCTCGCCAGTAGAGTACTCACAAGTTTTTCGTAACATGATATTACTGCACGGCTCTTCGCGGAATCCTTGTCGAACGAAACACCAACAGCGGTGATATTACTATCACCTACTGCACTCACACGTCGCGCAGTAAGTTCTTTTTCGGTAAGCAGTCTTACTGCATCTTTGAAGGAAGTTGCTGATGAAGCAATTTGGCGAATTTCCACGGGGCGTGCCGAGAGCTCAATGCCAGGCTCACCGTCACTGTCGTCCACGAGCGCTGCTGTATGGTGCTCAAATCCAGGCAACACAGGGACCTGGCGCACCGCTAGACGCATTCCCGACAACAGTTCTAGAAGTGTGTTTACTTTAATCCTGTTATCCATAGTACTCACTCCATGCTGCTTGCGGGGATTTAACGTCCGCACAGTTTCTGCAGTACGGATTTTTCCACACAGATATCTTTTTCTGCTCAAACTTGAGTACGTCCGCGATGACGACCGTACCCCATGGATGATATGGCCCTATAGGTGTCACCGCCCTCAGCGCTTGTGCTGCCAAAATTCCGCCGATCCAGGTTAGTGATGACGGCTGTCGACTGAGCCACGAAGAGCAGGGCGTGCTTGGTTGTTGCTCCGTTGTATTTCGAGCAGCGTTACACGCTGGGCAAGCAGATTCTCCGGGAGATACCCAGGGGCCAATTATAATCTCCGACGTATTGAATTGCACCGGTACCCATCTTCGCTTATCATCATGAAAATTGGTGGAATCCTTCAAAATCTCACTTTCGCTTGAGTATACTTTTATGATAGCAAATGCTCTTCTTGGACTATCGGCAACCATCAAGCCTTGGTCAAGTAGCATTGCGCGCCACTTCAATGCTATACTTTCTGGAGCCTCGATGTAAAACATTTTATTCTGAGTACCTTCGTATATGCTGTCAACTTTCGCGCTTCGTCTAGCAAGGTACGTATATAACTGTCTAGTCGGCTCCGAAGTAACCTTTGCTGCTACGGGCAGCAATATCCCTGCTTCTATAAGTTGATCAACGTACGGTTCAAGGAGCAAGAATTCCTCTTTAGAAATTTGATTCGACATAGGAATAGACCTGCATATTTTCGGCACAACTTCCTTAAGAAGGACATTCATTGTCTCTTCCTCGCTCGGCGGAACCTTTATCGCCAACTTCTTTGCTCCGGTAGTTACAACTATTTCACCTCCAATCTTTGAAGAGACCTGCACATCCGACGCTGCTAACACTAGCGACCGAGAAGAAGTACTCATGCTTGTTTCAACCCACTCCTTTGCATTTATCGGTGCTGAACATTACGCAACTGCTTATATTCTAGATCACTCTGATGCCTGCATCACTACTGTTATAGGTTGTTCTGACACACTACTTTCCGTGGTACACTTAGTTTACTATTGATATACTCTGAAGTTCGCTGCCGTACTGGCATTGGTGCTGGTCAATCTTGCTTGTCGTAGTGGACCGGCCGACGGCTGCGACCGGTCAGCGGCAGCCCAACTGGTAGTGGTCGGGTCCGCCCAGCCGTGGCCGACGAGCACCGAAGCCTCTCTGCTGCCAGGCACAGACCCTGTCAGCCGCGCCTACTACGACCGCAAGACCACCCGGGCAGACGCCACAACCTGGCCCTGCTCGCCTAGACCCACCGACGCATTCTCACCCTCTACGCCATGAAACGCGACAACTCTCTACTCCCCCTTCACCACCAAGAACCTACCTACCGCTGCTTGACACGTTACCTTGTTGGTGGTTGCCGGTGAAGGAGTGCCGGTGGCTGGGCCAGCGGTGGTCGGCATGATGTCTTGCCCCTGTCGTCTGATGATCCGGGGGTGTTGTCACCGACCGTTGCGAGGCTGCTGGTGACCGCTGACTAGGGGAACGACCGCGCACTGTACGAGCTCCTTCGCAGGCGTCGGTGCGGCGCCGGGAGCCGAGGGCCGACCCGTATTGTGTTAGAGGTGAGCGTGTTTACTGCTTTGGAAGGACTGATCCTGATGGCTGTGACTGATGACAGGATGGCTGACGTGGCTGCTGGTACTTCCAGCGGGCGCGACGTGGTTAAGCGGCTGAGCGGCTGGGTGAGTCTGGTGGCCTGGACGACCTATTCGAGCGCATCGACTCCGGCCAGGTCGAGTTGACCGGTACCGACGGGCTCCTGCCAGCCTTGCTCAAGGAGTCCCTGGAACGGAGCCTCCAGGCCGAGATGACCGAGCCTTGGGCTACGATAAGGGCAAGCACACGCCCGTGGCGCGTGGCAGCACCCGTAACGGCACACGACCAAGACCGTCAGCTCCGAGGTGGGCTCTTTAGAGATCGAGGTGCCCCGGGACCGGGCCGGCAGCCTCACGCCCCGCCTGGTGCGCAGGGGCCAGCGGCGCCTGGATGAGCTGGGCTCCATGATCACCCGTCCTGTACGCTGGGTCCGCGCCTCCACGCGGTTCGTGACCTACCAGGACCGCAAGAGGGTCGCCGCAGCCCTCAGGCCCGTCTGCACCGCTCCCAGCCAGCAGGCCGCCCTGGAGGCCCTCGTCGACCAGCGGGGCCAGAAGTACCCCCAGGCCGTGGCGACCTGGCAGAGGGCCGGGAGCGGCTCGCCCCGCTCCCGGCCCTCCCTTCGGCCCTGCGCCGCGTCATCTCTCCCCCAGTACGTGGGAGGTGCCCCGCCGCCAACGCGATCGAGTCGCTGAGTTACCAGCCGCGCAAGGTGCCAAGAGACCGGGGGCGCCTTCCCTCCCACGAGGCCGCCGTCAAGCTGCTGTGGCTGGCCATCTGCAACATCGAGGACAGGCGCGCCCGCCAACGAGACAAGGAGCGCAACCAGCCACCCAGCAGGCACAGGGCCAAGGGCCGCCTCATCCAGGGGCACGCCACCACCAGCTGGAAACAGGCCCTCACCCAGCGCGCCGCAGCCTACCCCGACCGCCTGACCAACAAGCTCACACAGACAACTTGACAGGCTCTTAGAGGTCATCGCCGCCTGGTCCGCACCCGCCGACCTGCGCAAGGCCGACAGAGCGTGTACCGACGCTAGGCCCATTTCCAGCGGGTACAGACACCACACCGCCTGGACACAGGCCATCATCGACGACGTCGCCGCCCAGGTCGAAGCCTACCCGGCCCCCTGGCCACCCGCGCCTGACACCAGGGGCAGGACCGCAGCCGTCTTCCTGGCCGAGACCCTCGGCAGAACCTTCCCCACCGGCGCCACCTGGCCTGACTGCTCCAGGCTCACTCCCGTCACCCGGCGCTCCGACTCCTCCATACACGGTGCCTACGTCTCATACGCCGACAGCAAGCACCCCAAGCGGGCAATGCTCCTCCCAGCCCTCGCCTCCCTCAGACCAGACCCCGCATCCCGCGCCTACCACGACCGCAAACGCCCCAGGGAAAACATCACAACCAAGCCATACCCGCCCTCGCACACCGTCGTGTCCTCACCCTGCACGCGATGATCCGAGACAGATCCCTCCACGCCCCCCAACCAGCACACGACTTACCCGCCTCCGCTTGACACACCACACAGGGACACCCCCGCACGACACGTACACAACTGACAGGAAAGTACAGTTAGGCTTGGGTCATCGGTGACGTGAACCTTGGCGGACCAGGCGCCTCAGCAGGCCCCAGAAACGTGGTCGGCCGACTCGTCTTCGGTCGTCTTGTTCCCGGCAGCGAACGCGTGTGTACGGCAGGCCGTGGAGCCCACCAACACTTGTCGGCTGGCCTTGCCTACGGCGTTGGCCTGAGCGACCAACTCCGCCTCGACTCGCTCCCACACCCCCTCCAGTTGCCAGGCGCGACACAGGTCGTAGCCCCTCCACCACTGCCCGTAGCACATTGGAGTGCTGGGTGTTTTTCGGCCACACCTTGTTGGGTGTACTTATGCTGCTCTATCTGCTGTCAGCAACTGGGTCCCGGTCCTCGTTTGGGGCCGGTGGCCTAGTGCTTGAGTGGAGGTGTACCTGGTTGTATCTCGGATCGATCCGCGAGGCAATGTTACTGACCGCCTTCTTCCTTGTCGAGTACACCATCTGGTGGACCTTCTCGTTCTTCAGCGTGGCGTTGAAGGACTCTGCCCACGCACCCGCCCAGTCACGCCCCGGTCCGAGCCGCCGAAAGACGGATACCACAGGCCTCCAGGTGAACCGGGAACTCCTGGGAGGTGTACTGGCCCCCGGTCAGAGTAGAAGATAGTGGTTCCTCTCTCGTAGGGGCAGCGTTCTGTCGCCATGTCCACGGCCTCGCGTACCAGGCTGGTACGCATGCGGTCGGCCATCGCGTAGCCCAGTCCCAGTACCCCGACCTTGACACCCGGACCACCGGCACATCGACGACACCGGGCAGGTCCCTCCTCGCTGGGGATGAGGGACTACCTCTGTCCTGCTCCTGATCCCTCGCGAAGAAGGCTGCGACTTTTCTAGGAACTCGACCTCCATCCCGGCCTCACGCAGTTCGGCCCTAAGACGGCGTGTCTCAGCAACCTCCTCCGCCGCTCCCGCCTCGTCGCCTCTTGCCTGCTCCCTCCCTGTACCACGCGACCCAGCTGACCACCGTCTGCAGCGGGATGTCATAGGCACCTGCCACGGCGGCCACCGTGCGGTCCTTAACACGCGACCTCACGCACCACCTGGGCACTGCCCCCAGCAGCGTGCTCCTGGCATGGTCCCACCCCTCACCGCTCATAAAGAGCCGTGTTTTGATCCCAGTAGCCGAGCAAACACCACCCACCCCCACAGACACGTCTCCCCACATGCCCCGATCCTTACCCCGCCCCATCAGCCAGGAACCGTAACGGGTACTACCGAGCGCAGGGCACAGGCAACAACGGGAGAGAAGAGAGCGGCTCCCACTGAGCGTCGGTCAGGTCATAACGGACAAAGATGCCTGTACCCATCATCCGAAGCGTTTGGCGAGATCCTGTGTAATTTAGCAGCTGGCACTCCGAAAGCCTCGTCTGCCCTGTGCCACACCGACCACATCCCGACTCTCGCAACAGGCCCCATCCGTTCTCAGCAGTCTCCGGTCGGGCGGGGTGACGGCTCCTGTACAGCCTGCGGCCCCGCCCCCTCCGAGGCGTGTCCTCCGGGGAAGCCGAGGCAGCGCCAGGCCTCGTAGACGACGACGGCTGCGGAGTTGGCGAGGTTGAGCGAGCGGCTGCCAGCCACCATGGGGATGCGGATCCGGCCGGTGACCCGGGGGTGGCTCATGACCTCCTCAGGCAGTCCTGTCGGCTCCGGCCCCAGCAGCAGGGCGTCGTCGTCACGCCAGTCCACCTGGGTGTAGAGGCGGTCGCAGTGCGCGGTGAGGGCGAGGACCCGTCCGGGGACGTGCTCCAGGCACTCCTCCAGGGTCTGGTGCACCCGCGTCCTGGCCAGGTCGTGGTAGTCCAGCCCGGCACGACGCAGCCTGGGCTCGTCCATGCTGAACAGCGGGTCCACCAGGTGGAGGGCAGCACCGGTGTTGGCGCTGAGCCTGATCGCCGCACCGGTGTTGCCGGGGATCCGCGGCTCGAAGAAGATCATGTGCAGCACGGGCACATCCTGCCACCCTCAGGACGGCGGCATGGCGTCCAGGACGATGTTGAGCCCCTCGCTCATGGTGGGGTGGGTGATGACGGCGTCACGCAGCTGCTGCCAGGTCAGGCCGCCCAGCATGGCCATCTGGACGCTGGTGACCACCTCGCTGGCCTCGGCCCCGATGACGGCGGCCCCCAGGATGAGGTCGGTCTCAGCGTCCACGACCACCTTGTAGAAGCCCTCGGCGTGTCCCAGGGTCCTGGCACGCGGCACGGCTGCCGTGGGGCTCTTGGCGACCCGCACCGTGTAGCCGGCTGCGCGCGCCTCCTCCTCGCCCATGCCGACGTGCCCAAGCTCGGGCGTGGTGAACACGGCCCAGGGGATGAGCCGCCCGGCGGTGGAGGCCTCCTTACCTGCCAGCAGGTCGCGCAGGACGCGGAAGTCGTTCCAGGAGGCGTGGGTGAACTGGGGGGTCCCGGCCACGTCGCCGGCGGCGTAGACGCCCTCGGCGCTGGTGCGCAGGTGGTCGTCGACGACGACGAACCCGCACTGGTCCACCTCCACGCCAGCGGCTTCCAGGCCCAGGCCCTGTGTGACAGGGGTACGCCCCAGGGCCACGAGCAGGTGGGAGCCGCTCACCTCGCGCCCGTCCTCGGTGGTGACCACGACCCCCTGCGGGGAGGGGGTTACGCGGCAGGCGCGGGCGCCGGTGCGGACCGTGACGCCCAGGGCCTCCAGGCCTGCGGTGACCTCGGCGGCCACGTCGGCGTCCTCGCGGTCCAGGACGTGCTCACCAGCGTGCACCACGGTCACGGGCACCCCCAGCATCCCCATGAGGGAGGCCATCTCCGTGCCGATCACGCCCCCGCCCAGGACCACCAGGTGCTCGGGCAGCTCGGGCAGGGTGAGCAGGTCCTCGCTGGTCCAGTACGGCACGTCACCCAGCCCCTGGATAGCCGGGACCGACGGCGTGGTACCGGTGTTGAGAAGAACTGTCCTACCACGTACACGGCGGGTACCGCCCTCGGCCAGGAAGATATCCACGGTGCGCTCAGCGACGAACCGGGCCGTGCCCAGGCAGAAGTCCATGCCGGAGGCCGGAAACATGGTCTCGTGGGCGGCGACCATGCCGCCGACCACCGCCTCCTTGCGCGACCGCAGGGCCGCCAGGTCGACACGGGCCTGGGACAGGGGGGTGGCCGCAGCCTGGTCTGCCCCGTCTGCGTCGTCGCCACCGCTGGCTGTGCTGACCTCGGTGGAGCCCTCAGCGCCCGGGAGGGCGGAGCCGCCAGTCAGAACCACGCCGTGGGCACGGGCGCCCTGGACGTCACGGAGGACCCGGGCGGAGGAGATGAGGGTCTTAGTGGGGATGCAGGCGACGTTGATGCAGGTCCCGCCGATCTTGTCCCGCTCGACCATGACGACGCTGTCACCGGCTCTGGCCCGGGCCATCGCCAGGGACTTGCCAGCCTTGCCTCCTCCGACGACGAGGAGGTCGACCTCCTCAGTACCAGCACTCTTCCCAGTGCTGCTGGTGCGCTCAGGGCCGGGACAGGCAGGCTGGTTGTGCTGCGGCATGAGGTCTCTCCTCTGGTCGTGCGGTCGCGCTCATCGCGGTGCGTCGGTGATGCTGCCGTCACAGGCGCGAGGCGCCGGACGTGCGCTAGGCCGAACGTCCCGAGCCGCCGCCCTATTCCGGAACGAACGGCAGGAAAACCGCAGGAAGAGAACTGGAGCGACCTGGGCACCACGGGCTAGGGTACGGACCACCTCGGCAGGCCCGGCAGATCCCGTCACGGCGAGGTACCAGGAGGGGAACCGGTGGGCCCAGGTAGTGCTGGACTCGGCCAACGGGGTACCAGGAGCACAGCAGGACACGACAGGACAGGGAACTATGACCCACAGCAGTGACCCGCCCAGCAACCGGACCACTGACCGCTTGCGCGACCCCGAGGAGGTCTTTGCCGCGGACCCCGGGTGGCTCAGCGCCCTGGAGCGCACCGACCTGCTGGCGGGCCCGGTGGCGGCCGCGCTGCGCGAGCTGCCCCAGGTCGAGCTGGCCCACCAGGCCCGGGTGGTCCCGATCGACCCGGCCTTCTCCGACACTGACGCCCTCAACGCCCGGTACCACCTGGACCCGCGCGCTACCGGGAACTGCGTCCTCGTATCGGGCAAGCGGCAGGGCGAGGAGAGGTTCGCAGCCTGCGTGGTACGTGCGACCGACCTTGCCGACGTCAACCACGTGGTCAAGAGGCGTCTGGACGTGCGCAAGGCCTCCTTCCTGCCCGTGGAGAGGGCGACGGACCTGTCCGGCATGGCCTACGGCGGAATCACACCGGTGGGCCTGCCCGGGCAGTGGAGGCTGCTCATCGACGCCGCCGTCGCCGCCCGCCCCAGCGTCCTCATCGGCTCGGGCCTGCGCGGCTCCAAGCTGCTGGTCCCAGGCCAGCTGCTCGCCGCCCTGCCAGGCGCCGAGGTGGTCGAGGGCCTGGGCGTACCCACCACCTGAGCACCATCCAACCCATCCCCTGCCTACGCCGCTCCTCCCGCCGCGCAGCCACCTCCGCCGTCAACCGCACAGCCAGCCAGTTGCTCGGCTACGGCCTACGGGCGCGGAATTGCGGAGCAGGCGCCAGAAGCAGCAGGCGCTGGCAGCCTGAGGCATATACCCGTTTGCACCGTGTCAGGTAGGGTGGAACAGCACGATCCTGGCTAGTGCAGTTAACGCTTGTGTGGAGATAGTCCCGCTGGGACGGAACAGTGTGAGCTGATGTCATCTGCCCAGGTTGAGGTGGGATGGCACGGCTCCCGTCCTTGCGGACGCTTGCCAACTTGGCGTGAGTCGTACCCGTCCTCCTCGCGCAACTCTCGCCGAGGTGGAACTCCTACAACAGATACCCCGCCTCACGCAGGACAATGTGATATATCGCATAAAGCGAGCATCCCAAGGCTGGTATGGAGAGAACCTCGCCCACCGCGCGGTCGCAATCGCGCACCCACGCCAGAGGCACAACCACCCACGCTAGAAGCATGCCGCGGCAGGGTCCGCAGGACCGGGTAGACACTGGCGAGGTGCTGTCCGGCCAGCAGCTCTTGACTCATGTCGCGCACCGCCCCACTGGGACAAGCGCCGCCTCTCACCAGGAGCAGTCTCCTAGCCGTCCTACCAGGAAAGGTCTCTGCGGGCTCCCCTGGGCCTCACGAACAGGTCGGTGGCTGGGAGGTTGAGGTACCAGGCGACCTGGCCCACCTCACCGACACGCCAGTCAACCTTTCCGGTGAACCTCAGCGACACCGCCGAGCGGGACATCCCCAGGAATCGGGCCAGCTCCGCCTGAGTGACACCCACCCGGGCCGCCTCCAGGCGGATGTTCCCGGCCACCACCTGCGACAGGCCCGACTCTGTGCCCGTTCCCCTGCCCGCACGACGCCGCCTACCTCGCGCCCACGGAGCCTCGAGCGCCCGCGCCATCCCTGTCTCTTCAGCATCTTGCCCGCCCTCGACGCCTTCAGGAGGCTCAATGCCCCCGAGAGACTCAGCGCCCCCGGGAAACCTAGAGTCCCCGGGAGACTGGGTCCCCCACCTCCGGACCGCGAGCTCCGGCCCACCGGGGACATCCTGCTCCGGGGCAGGGACCATACTGTCCTCACCCCACGGTTCCGTCCCTCCCGAGTCGTCCACGTCACCGTCCGGGGTGAACCCCGTGACGGCCCACAGATCGGTCACTGCCCGCCTCCCTCGCAAACGAGACTGCCAGCGCGCCGACCACGCCGACGTGCCGCCTGCCCGCCATCGTGACGTGCCGACCCTCACGTCGCCACGAGCCTGCGGGCAGCAGGTGGACAACCGCAGACAACCCCGTCACAACTTCCACCTGTGGAGCCCGGGCTCCCACCGGCACCCAGCAGTCGCCGAACGAGCACGGTCAGCCTCTGGCAGCGTCCCGGCAGGGGGACGAGAACGCAGCGTTGCCCCTGCTACCTGGGGCGCTGCCCACCGGAGCCGCCCGCTACCTGGAGGCCAGCTGACGCAGCACGTACTGCAGGATGCCTCCGTTGCGGAAGTAGTCCGCCTCCCCAGGGGTGTCAATGCGCACGACGGCGTCAAAGACCACCTCGGTCCCGTCCGTCCTGGCCGCGGCGACGGTGACGGTACGGGGGGTGACGCCCTCGTTGAGGGCGGTCAGCCCGGTGACGGAGAAGGTCTCGGTGCCGTCCAGGCCCAGCGAGGCTGCCGACTCCCCGTCCGGCAACTGTAGCGGCACCACCCCCATGCCGATGAGGTTGGAGCGGTGGATGCGCTCGAAGGACTCGGCGATGACCGCCCTGACCCCCAGCAGAGCCGTCCCCTTGGCCGCCCAGTCACGCGAGGAGCCGGAACCGTACTCCTTGCCGCCCAGGACCACCAGCGGCACACCTGCGGCCTGGTAGGCCTGGGCGGCGTCAAAGATCGACTCCTGCTCCCCGGTGAGGAAGTTCCTGGTGTAGCCGCCCTCGACGCCGTCGAGCAGCTGGTTGCGCAGCCTGATGTTGGCGAAGGTGCCCCGGATCATGACCTCGTGGTTGCCGCGGCGCGACCCGTAGGAGTTGAAGTCTTTGCGCTCCACCCCGTGGCTGGCCAGGTAGCGGCCCGCCGGGGAGTCGGCCTTGATGGCTCCTGCCGGGGAGATGTGGTCGGTGGTGACCGAGTCGCCCAGGAGGGCCAGTACCCGGGCACCCGTGATGTCGCTGACCGGTGCCAGCTCCATGGTCATGCCCTCAAAGAAGGGTGCCTTGCGCACGTAGGTGGACTCCTCGTCCCAGGCGAAGGTCTCCCCCTCGGGAGTGTCCAGGCCCTGCCAGCGCTCGTCTCCGGCAAAGACGTCGGCGTAGTCGCGCGTGTACATCTCCCGGTCGATCGTGGCATCAATGACAGCCTGCACCTGCGCGGGGTCGGGCCAGATGTCGGACAGGTAGACCTCGTTGCCCTCAGGGTCGTGCCCCAGCGGCTGGGTGGCGAAGTCGAAGTCCATGGTCCCAGCCAGCGCATAGGCGATGACCAGCGGCGGGGAGGCCAGGTAGTTCATCTTGACGTCGGGGTTGATGCGGCCCTCGAAGTTGCGGTTGCCCGACAGCACCGAGACCACCGCCAGGTCGGCGTCATTGACCGCTGCCGAGACCTCGGCGGGCAGCGGTCCGGAGTTGCCGATGCAGGTGGCGCAGCCGTAGCCCACCAGGTTGAACCCCAGCTCGTCCAGCGCTGGCCACAGGCCCGCCTTCTCGTAGTAGTCAGTGACCACCTGGGAGCCCGGAGCCGTGGAGGTCTTGACCCACGGCTTGGAGCGCAGGCCCCGCGCAACCGCGTTACGGGCCAGGAGCCCGGCCGCCACCATGACGCTGGGGTTGGAGGTGTTGGTGCACGAGGTGATGGAGGCGATGGCCACGTGCCCGTGGTCCAGGGTGGTCTGGGTGCCGTCCGCCAGGGTGACCGGAGTGGGCCGGGAGCCCCCAGGGGCGTAGGTGGGTAGCACCGAGGCGAAGGCCTCCTTGGCAGCGCTCAGCTCGATGCGGTCCTGGGGGCGCTTGGGACCGGCGATGGAGGGCACGACGGTGGACAGGTCCAGCTCCAGGTACTCGGAGTAGACGGCCTCACGGGAGGAGTCGTGCCACATGCCCTGGGCCCTGGTGTAGGCCTCCACCAAGGCGATGTCCTCCTCGCTGCGGCCGGTCAGGCGCAGGTAGTCCAGGGTGACCTCGTCAATGGGGAAGATCGCGGCCGTGGAGCCGAACTCCGGGCTCATGTTCCCGATAGTGGCCCGGTTGGCCAGTGGGACCTCAGCCACGCCCTCCCCGTAGAACTCCACGAACTTGCCCACCACGCCGTGGGCGCGCAACATCTGGGTGATGGTCAGCACCACGTCGGTGGCAGTGGCCCCGGCCGGGATGGCGCCGGAGAGCCTGAAGCCCACCACCTTGGGGATGAGCATGGACACCGGTTGGCCAAGCATAGCGGCCTCCGCCTCGATGCCGCCCACGCCCCAGCCTAGTACCCCCATGCCGTTGACCATGGTGGTGTGGGAGTCCGTCCCCACGCAGGTGTCCGGGTAGGCGAGGGTGACCCCGCCCTCGTCGCGGGTGAAGACGGTGCGGGCCAGGTACTCGATGTTGACCTGGTGGACGATCCCCGTGCCGGGGGCACCACGCGGAAGTTCGACAGGGCGCCCTGCCCCAGCGCAGGAACTGGTAGCGCTCGGCGTTGCGCTCGTACTCGCGCTCCTTGTTGCGCTCCAGGGAGGAGGTCAGGCCGAAGGAGTCGATCTGGACGGAGTGGTCAATGACCATCTCCGCGGGCGCCAGCGGGTTGATGACCTCGGGGTCGCCGCCCAGCTCGGCCACTGCCTCCCGCATGGTGGCCAGGTCCACGATGCAGGGCACCCCGGTGAAGTCCTGCATGACCACCCGCGCCGGGGTGAACTGGATCTCCGTGTCCGGCTCGGCGGCAGGGTCCCAGGAGGCCAGCGCCCGCACGTGGTCAGCCGTGACGTTGGCTCCGTCCTCCGTACGCAGGAGGTTCTCCGCAAGGACCTTCAGGCAGTAGGGCAGGCGCTCCAGGCCAGGGACCGCGTCAAGGCGGTAGACCTCGTAGGACCGTCCGTTGACGTCGAGCGTGTCACGCGAGGCAAAGGTGTTGAGACTGGCCACGGTACTGCTCCTATCGTGAGGGTCCGCACCACCACGGACAGCCCACGGACAGTGGGACGGGCAGGTGGGAGAGACGGACAGACAAGACTGCTAGGGGCAGACGGTACCGAAGGTCGTGTCACCTGCTGTCAACGGGCACGGCCGCCACCACTGTCTCACCGTCGACGCACCGCCGTCGCACCGATATCGCAGCGAACACCGTAGCGCCGTCGCGGTGGCGTCGTTGCTGTCACAGTTCCTTCACCGCCCCGGCCCGACAGAACAGCCACCACCCATTTACGTCACGCCAGTCGTACGCAACACGAGCAAGATGAGTTTCAGGGCCAGGATCTGGCACGCGGAACAGGCACCAGGGCAGTCGTGCGACCTGCTCCCGCCAGCTCGGCCGGGCTCAGTTCCGAACCAGCACTGCCACGGCCTCAAGGTGGTGGGTGTGGGGAAACGCGTCCAGCGCACTCAGTGCCTCCAGCCGGTAGCCGGACCTGAGAAAGACCGCCAGGTCACGGGCCAGGGCTGCCGGGTCGCAGGCCACCAGCACGACGCGCCCGGCCCCCGTCCGGGCAACCGCCTGGACCACCTGGCGACCGGCGCCCTGCCGTGGAGGGTCCAGGACGACGACGTCAGGCCCGCCGCCGTCGAAGGCGCTCCCCGCCGCTGACACTGTCCGAGGCGTCACCCTGCCTGCGGCCACCTGGGTCCAGCGGCAGCCGCGCAGGTTGCGGCGCGCGTCCCTGACGGCCTGGGCGTCCCCCTCCAGGGAACGGACCTGGCCGGAGGAGCCGACAAGCATCGCCAGGGGGAGCGTGAGCAGGCCCGAGCCCGAGTAGAGCTCCAGGACCCGCTGCCCGTGGGCAGGCCCCGGGTCCAGCGGCGTGCGGGTGTGGTCCCCGGGACTCGCGCCCCCAGGAGACCCGCCCAGGGCCGCGCGCACCACCCGGTCCACCAGCACCGTGGGTGCATCTACGTGTACCTGCCAGAAGCACCCGGGGTGCAGCAGGTAGCGCAGCTCCCCCAGCCCCAGGCCGGTGGCGTCGACAACCTCCTCCACGCGTGGCCTGTCTGCAGGACGTGCCGCTGCCGTGAGCACCTGGCCGTCCAGGAGGACAATGGGCTCGCCCCGGCTCGGGGACACAGCCCTGATGCGCCCACCTGGCCGGTAGCGACTGCGCCAGCGTGGCTCCTCCAGCAGGCCCAGCTCCTGGATGCGGGCGACCGCCAGGGGCAGGGACCTGAGGGGAAGGACTCTGTGGGAGCGGAAGGCGTGCATCCCGACCTGGCCCTCCTCGCCCACCTCCAGGGTGATCCGGGTCCGGGTACCTGTGCCCTGCACGGACACCTCCCGGGACGAGTCCGCACCCTGGTACACCTGTGTCGGCAGCGCCTCCACGGCGACGCCCCCGGGAGCGGCAGCACCGGGCAGCGCAGCCACCGCCTGGGCCACCTGCGGCCCGCCGACGCGCCGCAGGCAGTCAGCCAGCACCCACTGCTTCCACACGCGCTGGGCGGGCAGGCAGACGTGGGCCAGCTCGCCCCCACCGACCCCGAAGGGACCGGCCTCGGGCCACACCGAGCTCACCCGGTCCGGTGAGGGCTCGAGGACCTCCACGACCTCGGCTCTCCAGGCCCTTGACGTCCGCTGGGTCACCCGGGCGCGAACCGTCTCCCCTGGCAAGGTGTGGCGGACAAACACCACCCGGCCCGAGGGGTCGTCCACGGGACGGGCCACGCAGTGACCCCCGTGGGCAGGGGCCGTGACCCTGAGGAGCAGGTCCTCCCCCTCCTGGTCTCCCGGCCCCGACTGTCCCGGCTTCCCGGTCCCGCTCGGCCACCCCCTCCCGGCAGGCTCAGGGAGACGGACCACCCCGGAGCCTCCAGGACGTCCACGGCGGCCACGACCCTCGGGTCGAGGGCGGCCGGACGCAGAGGATGCAGAAGGGGTACGGCGGGGGGTCACGTGGTGCTCCTGGTAGTCCTGGCAGTTCCTGACAGTCAGTAGGGTACGCAGGGCCGCCACGGTCACGGGCTCAGCCCGGCCCGCCCTGTCCCCGGCGCCTCCGGGAGGCGCGGCGGGCAGCAACGTCTGCGTCCATGACGTCCTCGACTCCCCCAGCGGCACCCTGGCCACCCGGGCCGCCCCGTCCGGGCTGGCCAGGCGTAGCCAGGCGCCAGGGGACGGAGGCCACGACCACGCCGGGGACACGCCTCATAGCCGCCCCCAGACGCGTGGTGGTCGAGCTGAGGAGCACACGCTCCCACCAGTGGCTCACCAGGTGCTCGGGCAGGAACACCACGACCAGGTCCTGGGGGGCGTCACTACGCAGGGAGCGTATGTAGGACACCACGGGCGGCACCACCTCCAGGGTCGGCGAGCCCAGGACAGTCAGCGGGACGGCGACACCGGCCTCTTCCCAGGTCTCCACGAGGCGCTCAGCCGAGCCGTCGCCCATGTCGACCGTGAGCACCTCGACGGAGGCCGGGTGGGTGGAACGGGCGTAGGTCAGGGCACGCACGGTGAGCTGGTGGAACCGGGAGGCCAGGACCACCGCGCGCACCTGGGCGGGCAGGACCTCCACGTCCTGGAGCCCGTTGAGCGACGTCTCCGCGCTGACACGACGGTAGTAGAGCGAGGTCACGCGCATGATCAGGCACACGGCAGCCAGGAGCGCCAGGACGGCCAGAACGATCCACGCGTCCCGGGTCGGCCAGGTGCTCAGGAGGCCGACCAGGACTGTTCCGGTCGCCGCTGCGCCCGCAGCATTGAGCGCGCGGGAGCGCCGCATGCGCTGACGCGCGCGGGGGTCGGTTGCCCGGGCCAGCCCGTACGACCAGTGACGCATCATGCCCACCTGGACCAGGGTCAGGTAGACCGATGTCGTCAGCACGTAGGGCGGGAGGAGGCGAGCAACCGAGCCACGGGCCACCACCAGGAGGACGACGGCTCCCAGCCAGGCCATCGCGGCGCACCAGAGGCGGACCCGCCGGTCCCCCGGCTGGCACATCCTGTGCGGCAGCAGGTGGTCCCTGCCCAGCACGGCGGCGAGCACGGGCAGGCGGGTCAGGACCGTGGCGCCGACAAGCAGCATCACCGCCACAGTGGTCACCACTACCAGGAAGGGGACCAGGGGGGCGTCGGCGAAGACGGCACGAGCCACCTGCACGCTGGCAGGCAGCTGGTGGTACCCCTCCCCCACGGGGAGATCGTCACGCAGCAGCTGCCCGGCCGGGTCCTCCACGACCCGCGCACCGACCGTCCCGGCTAGGTAGACGATCACCACCACCAGGGCGGCTCCGGTCGCCAGCAGGACAAGGCCGGAGACGGTGTCCCGCCTGGTGTCCTGAGCGGTATCTCGCCCGCCGCGCCGGGAGCCGTCAGGGCCGCTGCCAGGACGATCACCACGGAGACAACCTCCGCCGAAGACGGGCCCTACCCCGGTCAGGACAGCGGAACCGCTCACTAGCACCCCCATCACCGGGAGGAGTGCTGCCAGGGACGGCAGACCCTGCTGCCCGTGCTGCCCCCCTGTCTCAGGCAGGACCTCCAGGACAGCGGAGTCGGCCCGGCCCAGGCTGCCGGTGAGGTCCTGGGCCAGGCCAGCCACCACCACGGCACCGAGGACCACGGCATAGGCGGGCACACATACCCGGGCGAGGCGGCTCAGCCCCCTGCCGACCTGCCTGTCGGCCCCCAGGACGGCAAGCCCCAGGGCCGCTGCCCCCACCGCCGCCACCTGCACCGTGGCAGGTGCCAGACGGGGCACGGTCACCGCCAGGTAGGAGGCGGCGGTGGCCGTGCACACGGCCAGGGCCAGGGCGTGGCACGTCAGCAGGGCGGCGGCTGTCACGAGCCCCGGCCATGTCCCCAGGCTGGAGGCCACGACCCCGTAGCCGAGGTCACCGACCCCCTGCCCCTCGCGCGCGGTCTGACGGTAGGAGACGGCCACGAGCAGGAGGAGGACCACGCACACCAGGACGGCTCCCGTAGCCAGCCCGGAGGCTGCCGCACCTGCGGCGGCGGCGGCAGCGGCAAGAACGGCGTCGGGGACGTAGGCCGTGACGGACAGGGCGGCCGCACCGGCCCAGGACCGGGACCAGGACGCACCGGCCGGGGCCCACGCAGAGGGGCCGGCTCCGAGCCGTCCCCTCCTGCCACGATCTGCGGTGTCACGCACAGGGCCATTATTGCGCCAGCGCCTGGTGACTGGAGTACCGTCCTCCTCGTGCACTTCGTCATCATGGGCTGCGGACGGGTGGGGGCCACCCTGGCAGCCCGCCTGGACCGCACGGGCCACTCCGTGTCCGTCATCGACCGCTCTGCCGACGCGTTCCGGCGACTTCCCTCGGACTTCAGCGGCCGCAAGGTCAAGGGGATCGGCTTTGACCGCGACGCGCTGAACCAGGCCGGCATCGACGAGGCCTACGCCTTTGCCGCCGTGTCCAACGGGGACAACTCCAATATCGTTGCTGCCCGCGTCGCCAGGGAGACTTTCGGGGTGGAGCGGGTCGTGGCCCGCATCTACGACTCCCGACGTGCTGACGTCTACGCTCGCCTGGGCATCCCCACCGTGGCTACGGTCCGTCAGACTGCGGAGCAGATGATGCGCCGAATCCTGCCCGGGGGTACGGCACGCGAGCTGGAGGACCCGACCGGGGCGGTGGCCCTGCTCCAGCCCGACCTCTCCCCGGCGTGGGTGGGGACTCCCGTCCCGGTCCTGGAGGACAGGCTGGGCGTCAAGGTCACCTGGGTCTCCCGGGGAACACCGCCTTCGTCCCCCAGGCCACCAGCGTCGTCCAGGAGCATGATCTTCTTCACGTCGCGGTGAACAGCGACCGCGTGGCCGGGGTGCAGCGCGCGCTCTCCCGCCCCCCGTACAGGAGGACCGTCCCTGATGAGGATCACGATCGCCGGAGCCGGCTCGGTGGGACGCTCTATCGGCCGCGAGCTTCTCAGCCACCACCACCAGGTCACCCTTGTCGACCGCTCCCCGGATGCCATGCGGATCGCCTCAGCCCCTGAGGCCGACTGGCTCCTGGCCGATGCCTGTGACGTCGACGCCCTGGAGAGGGCAGGGGCCGCAGACTGTGACGTGGTCGTGGCTGCCACGGGGGACGACAAGGCCAACCTCGTCATCTCCCTGCTGGCCAGGACCGAGTTCGCCGTGCCCCGCACGGTGGCCCGGGTCAACAACCCTAAGAACGAGTGGCTCTTTGACGAGACCTGGGGGGTGGACGTGGCAGTCTCCACTCCCCGCTTCATGACGGCGCTGGTGGAGGAGGCCGTCAGCATCGGCAGCCTGGTTCCGGTCTTCCGCTTCCACCAGTCCGGCGCCCAGATGCACGAGCTAACCCTCTCCGGTGACTCGCCCGTGGTCGGCAGGCTGGTCCGCGACATCAGCCTGCCCCCGCACACCGTCCTGGCGGCAATCCTACGGGGCTACCAGCCTGTCAGCCCCGGCGGCGAGGAACGCTTCGAGGGGGGCGACGAGCTGGTCTTCCTGACCTCCCAGGAGGGACAGGACGACCTGCACCAGATTCCCCTGCTCTTTACCCGCCAGGACCCCGGGCCCGGCACCGCGCGCGACCAGACCGACCCCGAGGACCTGTAAGAACGTGACGGCAGCCCGCGGCAGGAGGTCGGCTACGAGGCCTGACGACCCGGAGCAACCAGCAGCCACACCAGCCACAGGGTCAGGGCGAACAGCGGCACCCCCAGGACGAGCCTGGCGACTCCCAGCGCCGACACCGCCGAGTCGCCCGCCAGGTACAGGGGAACCTCGACAACCAGCCGCAGGCAGAACATCGCAGCCAGGACGGCGGTCCCCAGCCGGTAGCGGTGCCGCAGCCCGCGCTGGCCCGGGTCGGACCGCCAGCCCATCACCCCCGTCGCAGGGGAGGACCTCGTAGAGGTAGACGCGGAGGAGGATACCGAGGATGAGACCGCGGACACCGCGACACCGACGAGGGGCCAGCCAGCCACGAGCGAGCCGAGGCAGGCGACCAACCACACACCGTTGATGACCAGGCCGGTGGCGTAGAAGTTCGAGGCCTCGCCGCTGCGCCAGGCCCACACCGCAGACACCAGGACCAGGACGACCCCGCCTACCGCCTGGGTCGTGCCCTGGCGCTGCAGCAGCCGCAGGACCAGGGCCAGGGCACTGACGCCCAGGGAGACGAGCAGGGCAGGTACCAGCGCCTGGGGCCGCAGTGCCAAAACCAGCACGAAGACGACCGTGGGCACCGCGGACTCGGCGATCCCCCGCAGTCCGCCCACCGCCGCCAGGGCGTCAAAGCGCTCCGCACCGACAGCGCCCAGTCCGCTGCCCCCCGAGGATGGGCGGACACCGCCGACCGGACCGACAAAGCCGGGAGAGGGCGTGCCGCCGGAGGAGGGAGTACCTGTCGTCGTTGTCATCGTGTCGTCCCAGTCTCCTGTCCTCGCGGCCTTGTTCCTCACGGTTCCTCACGGTTTCTTACGTTTCCCCATGGTTCCTCATGGCCCTGGTACGGCTCGGCAGCCACGATAGCAGTCACGGTACGGTTCAGGGGGCGTCCCGAGAAGCTCGTAGGCGGGATTGTAGATACGGGGACGAGGGCTGCCGTCAGCGACCGTGCCCTCGGCCACCAGCCACTGACCGGGGTCGATACCTACGACGCGTCGCTGCCCCAGCCACACCAGGTCCAGGCGACCCGTGCCGTCGAACAGGTGCCCTATCAGCAGCGGCCTGCCCACCGCAGGGCTGTAGGTCACGGCCTGCAGCACACCACAGACCCGTGCTCTGCGCCGCACCAGGACCTCGGCGACAGCCTGGGTGCCGGGGTAGAGCGCTGTCTCCCCCGAGGCCCCCTCCTCTGGCTGCCGCGCGCCGCCGTGGCGCCAGGCCCCGCGCACAGCCCTGAGCACCGCGCTGAAGACACCCATATGATCGACGCGCCTACCGCACCTCGGCAACCGTCGGCCCGGGAGCCAACGGGTCCAGCCCCGGCAGCTCCTCGGCCTCCGGAGCGGCAGCCGCGCCCGGGGCGTGCAGCGGCAGCACCTCACGCGGAGGCCGCGCCTGCTCGTCACGCACGACGACGGTGCGGCGCAGCACCTCACGCAGCTCCTCGGACGGGTCGGTGCTGGAGGCGGCCGGCCCCTGAAGCACCGCACGCAGGAACCAGCGGGGCCCGTCGACACCGATGAAACGCACCGTGCCCATCGAGGTGGCCCCGTCAGGGGCGCGCATGGGGATCTGGGCCAGGACCTCGGTCCCGTAGTCACCCTCGACCTCCTGGTACCTGGCCCCGGCCCCGGACAGGCTCTGGGCGATGTCGGCACGCAGTTCGTCCCACACGCCCGAACTCTTGGGCGCGGCAAAGGCACGCAGCTCCAGGGAGGAGCCTCCCAGGGCAAGGACGGCGGCGGTGAGCACGCCGCCGGGAGCCTGCTCCAGCCGGACCTGCATACCGTCCACGGCCGGGACGCGCAGGGCGCCCAGGTCCACCCGTGTGACCTCCTCCTGCTCCTTGGGCAGGTTCGCGGCGTCCCAGGGCCCCTGCGTGGATGAGGAGGCGGAATCGCCCTCGGCGGGCGCTGCGGTCCTGGCCGCAGCGGGATCCACCTGCCCGGAGGGGCGTGAGGCCTGCCGTGTCGAGGCCTTCGAGTCGTCTCCAGCGCGACGGCTGTCGTGGTCACGGCGGTCTTCACGACGACGTGAGAACAGTCCCATGCGGATCTCCTGAGCTCGACGAGTATAGGTAAGGAACGCCCGGCCCGAATGCGGACCGTGGCCCTGGACGAGGTCTGCGGACAGGCTCTGGGCGAAGTCTAGGACAAGCCCCACCAGCCGGCCCTGACGCACCTGCGAGGGTCGGCAGTCAGCACCAGAACGGCGGGCGCAGGTGACCTTCGCCGAGATGACCTGCCCACCAGGCGTGACAGCACGGCACCGTCAGCCCGGCACGTCAGCCCGGCGGGAGACCTCATGCTCACTGGATGCTCACTGGCTGCCGCCCAGGCGCACAGGAACCATGGTCAGCCCGCGCCTGTCAAACACGATCGTGTCAAGGTCCGTCCAGCCCCACGCCAGCCGTACGCAGGAGCCCTCCGGACGCTCCGGGCAGGAGACCTCGGACACCTGGGGACCGGTGGTGAGCCAGGTCAGGAGGAGGGCAGCGCCCACCACTGCGGACACCGCCATGCCCACCCCTAGCCCGGGCAGAAGGCGAACGATCCTGCCAGGCTGGGCAAGGCCCGGCCGACGGGCGGCGTGCACGGACCACACCCTCGCCACCGCCCAGGAGCTGGCGACGGCGAGGGTGACGCACAGGCCCATCAGGGTCACCCCTAGCACCAGCCAGGAGACGGAGGGAAGAAGGTAGGGCCGGACCGCGATGACGGTCTCAAGGTGCTGGTCCTGCGCGTAGGGGCCTCGAGCAGGCCTGGGCGTACCGAACCAGTAAGTCAGGGCCAGCAGGGCCGTCAGTATGCCTGTGCCCACGCTGGCCCACAGACGCGGGTCCTTGGCCGCCCGCCCCGGGAGGACCACTGCCTGCGGCAGCGGCTCCCGAGGCGCACGACCCGGCCAGTCCCTCATGCTGACGCGCTGGCTGCCGTCAGCCGGCACAGTCAGCACATACCGGCAGGCCCGTGGCGTCGTCGACGTAGGCCAGCTGGCTGCGGTGGTGGACCAGGAAGCACTCCGAGCAGGTGAACTCGTCTTCAAGCTGGGGCACCACGTGGACCTTCAGCTCCTCACGGGACAGGTCCGCCCCGGGCAGCTCGAAGCCCTCAGCGGCCTCGTTCTCGTCCTCGTCAATAGCGGCAGACGACTGGTCCTTCTGCCGCGCAGTGAGCTCCTCAATGGAATCGGCCTCGGGCTCGTCCTCGTTTTTGCGGGGGGCGTCGTAGTCAGTCGCCATGGCCTCGTCACTCTTTCTTTCGACGGCTCTCATCTAGCTCCCAGACCTCAGGTGGATCTCACCAGCGCGGGCAGCCTCGCGGCGCAGGTGTGGTGCCGCTGTGCCCCGTCCGGGAAGGGCACGCGCACCATAGCACCGAGGGACCTGCCGTCAAGTCAGAATGAAGGAGGAAACCGGAGAGTGAAACCGGGGAGAGAAAACAGGGGGAGGAGGACACCTGCCGGGCGCACGCCTCACAGCAGGCACACCGCCCAGCCTCCCGCCGTGGGCAGTCTCGAGGTGGCAGGCTGGGAACGACTGTCGTGTGGGCGTGCACAGGCGCCTCACAAGCAAGGCACGAGCCGCCGCATGAGCCACGGTACCGTCACGACGCTGAGGAGGGCTAGCCATGGTCGAGCTCGAGCTGCTGGGAGCCAACGGGGACACGGTCGTCATGACTGACGCCAACGGTGAGCGCTACAGCATCGTCATCGACGACGCCCTGCGCGCTGCCGTGCGCCGTGACCGTGCCGCCGTCCTGCCGCAGCCGACTCCCGTCCTTGCCGACGCCCCCGTTCGCCCCCGCCAGCTCCAGGCCCTCATGCGCGCCGGAGCCACTGCCACCGAGGTCGCCGTTGCCACCGGGATGGACGTGGCGCATGTGCGCCGCTACGAGGGACCGGTGGTCGCCGAGCGGCAGTGGGCGGTCACCCAGGCTCAGTCCTGCCGGATCGGCTGGGAGAAGGACTCGCCGCTGCTGGGCGACCTGGTGGTGGACCGTCTGGCGACACGAGGGGTCAACCCCTCCAGCCTGGAGTGGGACGCCTTGCGTGAGGGCCGCGACCCGTGGCTCATCATGGTGACCTTCGTCCAGTCCGCAGAGGAGAAGCACGCCCGCTGGTCACTGGACCTGGCAGCCCGATCCGTCCACGCCCTGGACGACGAGGCCCGCTGGCTCACCGAGGCCGCCTCCGCCTCGCGCCGTCCCGCCGTCTTCGACCAGGACTCTCAGGCCCCCGGGGCCTCGGCCCGCTGGGGCCAGGAGCCTGGGAGGGCTGGTGCGCCCGGGGCGGAGCATCCCGACCACGCCGCCGTGACGCCCTCGTCCCAGGACTCGGTCGGCCCTGACGAGGCTGTCCGGCACGACTTCGGCGAGGGCACCCAGCCTGCGCCAGGACCGTCCCACGTCCCTGAGCCCGCCTCCCCTGGCAACGGCTCCCCGGCCGGACCCGCCTCGGCTGCCACGACCCTGGACGCCACCGACGCCCTGCTGGCGGACCTTGCCTCCAACCGGGGACGACGCATGGAGGTCGAGGTGCCTGCAGAGGACCCGCAGGACGCGCTCCTGTTCTCCGACCAGGCCCCCGAGGCCCCACAGTCCGGGTACGCGGCGGAGGACGGGACCCAGACCTCCGGCATCCGTGCACAGGTCTACTCCATGTCCGAGCGTCGGCGTCGCGGCAGCGCAGGATCACGCCTCGCCCCGGCACCTGAGCCGAGCGACCCCACCTCGCAGACCCCCGCCGTCGGAGTGCCTGCCGACTCCGCGGACCCTGACACCGAGCCGGTACCGGAAGTCACGGCCCCCACCCGGGCGGGCAGCCGTGCCAACCTCGCCACGGACCCCCAGACCTCTGCCGCCCAGACGGCTGCCTCCCCCGCGCCCAGGTCCAGACGACGCTCCCGACGCTCCGTCCCCTCCTGGGACGAGATCGTCTTCGGCGCCAAGCCGGAGTAGCCTCCGGCTAGCCCCCGTGCACTTCTTCTGTCTACCGGCCTACCGCTGCTGGCTCAGGTGACTGTCGTCATCAGCGGGACAGTCGTCTCTGCCCTTGTCAGGGAGCCGTGGACGCCGCGCATCGCCAGCGCGGCCTGGGAATGGACACGCGAGTCCACCAGGACCCAGGTGCCCTCCATAGCAACCACGACGTCACCGGTGACGTCACGGGCCCTCGGCCCCAGGGGGCCGAGGTGGACGGCGGCCTCCTGCCGGGTGCCGACCCAGGCGGCGCGAGGCCCCAGCCGCTGGCGCCAGCGCTGGGCGACCTCCTGAGCCAGTGCCCCGTCAGCGTGCGGCAGGTGCAGGTGCGTGAACCGGGGCTCCCCGGCGACGGCCACCACGTCGCGAGCGAGGTCGGGGTGATCTGCCAGGTCCACCCTGTGCGCGGCATCGGTATCAACCATGCCGTGGTCGGCTGTCAGGAGGAGCCGGGTACCAGGCGGTACCCGGCGCTGCAGCTCTGCCAGCGCGGCGTCAAGACGCTCAAGCTGCTCCAGCCACTGGTGGCTGCGCCAGCCGTGGTGGTGCCCGGTGTGGTCAAGCTCACCGACGTAGAGGTACACCAGCGGAGTACCTGACCGCAGCGCCCTGGCCGCCTGTCCGGGGCGCTCCTCAAGACGGTCTGCCCCCAAGTGGGTCGTGCCCCGCAGCGCCGCCTCGGTGAGGCCGGAGCCGACGAAGCGGGCGGGCCCCACGCTTGCCGCTAGGCCGGTCCTGCCCGGAGCGGTCCCGGGCTCACGGCGAAGCCGCTCAAAGACTGTCGGGACGTCCTGCCAGGACCTGGGGTCCAGGGCACTTCCCTGCCAGGAGACGAGGCTGAGCAGCTGGTCCGCGCTGGGGACGGTCCCCTCGGGCAGGCGGCCGCCCAGAAGCGGGTTGAGCACGCAGTAGCCCACCATCCCGGTCGTGCCCGGCAGCGCGGTCGTGCCTAGGGTGGTCAGCGCGGCTGCCGTGGTCGTCGGCCTGCAGGTCGTCAGCCCCGCCCCGGTGCCGGAGCCGGTTAGCGCGGACCACTGGCGCAGGACCGGGGCGTGCCCGCGCCGCTGGTCCAGGAGCTCTGCACCCAGCCCGTCCACCAGCACGACGACAGTCGGCCTTGGTTCGGACAGGCCCCACGCACGAGCGCACCGGAGGGCCTGGTCGTGAGCCAGGACGGCCTCACCCAGGACCGGGTCGCCCACGTCGGCCAGCACCAGGCCCGCGCCGACAGCGGCGGCTGCCAGGACCTGGCGCAGGCCCGCATGCTGCGTGCCTGCGGGAGTCGCAGCGCCAGGCACCACGTCACCGATGGGCGCGCCGGATACCGCAGGTACTGCACCCGGTGCCGTGTCCGCCGTGTCCTGGGTACGCGGGGGGCACCGGCTCCCCCCGGGATCGCCGCTCACGAGCCTGCCGCAGCCTGAGCCGTGGCCCGGGACAGGGCTCGGGCAAAGGCCTCGGCGCGGGCCAGGGCAGCGTCCCCCTCCACACCGGCGGCGATCCGCAGGGCGATGTCGTCAGGAGCCAGGACTCCCGACATCCCGTGGTCAGCCTGGCAGTCCGGGTCACCGCAGGTCACAGGCTCCAGGTCGATGCGGCGCACCGCCCCCCAGGAGACGGCGATCGTCATCTCCGTGAGGGTCCCGCCCCCTGCTGCGGGCTCGCTGACCCCCCGGGTCAGGGCCACCGAGCGGACACGACTGACCGGGACGGCCTCAGAGGTGGCCAGGGCGCCGGGGCGGCCGTCCTCCCGCGGGGCGTCGTCGACGTGGACGACGATGAGTCGGCTGGGGGTCAGAGCCAGGACGGTGAGGTGCCGGTGGACCGCGTCGGCAAACGTGGTCTCGGCGTGGACCAGGCTGATCGTGACCTCCTCCTCGCCAGCCGCCAGGGCCAGGGTGTCCAGGACCAGCTCGGGGTAGTAGCCGGCGCGCTCCACCTCCAGCGCCAGGGCGCCGTCCGCGTGGGTGTCGTGGGAAGCCCGTCGTCGCGTGGGAGTCATGCCCGAATTGTGCCACCTGCGCCCCGTCGCCTCCGTTGGAGCGGTCACGGGTCGGGTGTCGTGGTGACAGCCTTCCCTGGCTGTGGCGACAATGCGCCTATGTCGAAGTCCGCCTCCACCCAGGCCCCTCCCCCAGACGACGGAGAGATCGTCGAGCTCGACCTGTCCACGGAGATGCGCACCAGCTTTCTGGAGTACGCCTACTCCGTCATCTACGCCCGCGCCCTGCCTGACGCCCGTGACGGCCTCAAGCCGGTCCAGCGGCGGATCCTGTTCCAGATGGACCGCATGGGGCTGCGCCCGGACCGTCCTCACGTCAAGTGCTCCCGTGTCGTCGGTGACGTCATGGGCCGCCTCCACCCCCACGGCGACGTCGCGATCTACGAGGCCCTGGTGCGCCAGGCCCAGCCCTTCACGATGCGGCTGCCCCTGGTGGACGGTCACGGCAACTTCGGCTCCCTGGACGACGGCCCCGCAGCGGCCCGCTACACCGAGGCCCGCCTGGCGGCCTCCGCGCTGGCGCTGACGGCGGACATCGACGAGGACACGGTCGACTTCTCCCCCAACTACGACTACACGCTCACCGAGCCCGGCGTCCTTCCCGCGGCCTTCCCTAACCTCCTGGTCAACGGAGCCTCGGGAATCGCCGTGGGCATGGCCACGAACATGCCTCCCCACAACCTGGTGGAGGTGGTCGCCGCCGCCCGCCACCTGCTGGAGCACCCGGAGGCCACCCTGGAGGACCTCATGGCGCTGGTGCCCGGGCCAGACCTGCCCGCCGGGGGTGTGGTCGTCGGCCTGGACGGCATCCGGGAGGCCTACCGCACAGGCCGGGGGAAGTTCCTTACCCGTGCAACCGCCCACATCGAGTCCATCGGGCCGCGCCGCAAGGGCATCGTCTTCACCGAGCTGCCCTACCTGGTGGGCCCGGAGAAGGTCATCGCCCGTATCAAGGACGCCGTGGCCTCCAAGAAGCTCCAGGGCGTCACCGACGTCAATGACCTGACCGACCGCAAGAACGGCACCCGCCTGGTCGTGGGGGTCAAGAACGGCTACAACCCGGAGGCCGTGCTCGCCCAGCTCTACAGGCACACCCCGCTGGAGGACTCCTTCGGGATCAACAACGTGTGCCTGGTTGAGGGGCAGCCGCGCACTCTGGGGCTGCGCGGGCTCCTGGAGGTGTTCCTGCGCCACCGCACCGAGGTCGTCACCCGCCGCACCCGGTTCCGACTGGAACGGCGCCGTGAGCGGGCGCACCTGGTTGACGGCCTGCTCATCGCCATCCTGGACATCGACGAGGTCATTGCCGTCATCCGCTCCTCCCAGGACGCCGAGGCCGCACGCACCAGGCTCCAGCAGGTCTTTGACCTCACCGAGGTTCAGGCGGCCTACATCCTGGAGCTCCAGCTGCGTCGGCTCACCAGGTACTCCGTTATCGAGCTGGAGAAGGAGAAGGAGGAGCTGGCCCGGGAGATCGGCAGACTGGAGGCGGTGCTGGCTGACGAGGCCCTGCTGCGCGACGTGGTCTCCCGCGAGCTGGCCGCCGTGGCCGAGGAGTTCGGCACGCCACGGCGCACCGTGCTGCTGGAGTCCTCCGGCGAGGACGTCGTGGGGGCCGCCCAGGTCTCGGACAGGGCAGAGGCGGGGGGAGGACCAGGCTCAGCCCCCCGGCACCAGGCGGTGGCACTCACGGCCGGTAGCACGCAGGTACCCCTGACTGTCCCCGACGTACCCTGTCAGGTGCTCCTGTCCGCCACAGGCCTGGTCGCGCGCACCAGCGGCCCTGAGCCGGTAGCCCGCACCGGTGCCCGTCGCCCGCACGACGCCCTGACCTCCCAGGTCCCAGCCACGACGCGCGGCACGGTCGGTGCCGTGACGGACACCGGGCGCCTCGTCCTCATGGACGTGGTCTCCGTGCCAGAGGTCGAGCGGACCGGGGAGGCACCCTCCCTGGCCGGCTGCGCACCGGTGCACCAGCTGGTAGACACCGCCTCCGGGGAGAAGGTGGTCGGGCTGGTCCCCGTAGGCCCCGCCCAGACCGACCCCGTGGTCCTCGTGACGGCCCAGGGCGTGGTCAAGCGGGTACGTCCCGGGGACGAGCCCCGCAACGGCCAGACCTGGGGGGTCATCTCCCTGTCCGAGGGGGACCGGGTGGTGTGCGCAACCACTGCCGCCGACTCCGACTTCCTCGCCCTGGTCTCCTCCGACGCCCAGCTGCTGCGCTTCCAGGCCGCCAGGGTCCGGCCCCAGGGTCGGGGCGCCGCCGGGATGGCAGGCATCTCCCTGCGCCCCGGAGCCCGGGTGGTCTTTGGCGGAGCCGTCCCTGAGGAGCTGGTTGCCGAGGCCGTGGTGGTGACCGTCGCCGGTGCCGGGCAGACACTGCCCGGCACCGGCGGAGGCAGCGTCAAGGTCACTCCCCTGGACCGCTACCCGGCCAAGGGACGTGCCACGGCGGGTGTGCGCACGCACCGCTTCCTCCACGGAGAGCATGAGCTGGTGCTGGCGTGGGTCGGCGTGGCCCCCGTCAGGGCAGTGCGCTCTGGCGGCAGACCGACCCCTCTGCCGGAGCCTGACGAGCGCCGGGACGGCTCGGGGACCCAGCCAGACTCGCCAGTCACCGGAGTCGGCTGAGCTGCGGGTACCCGGCTGATGACCCTGCGGAGTGCGCCTGTGTGCCTGGCTGGAGCCCCTACCCGCCCCGCGGCACGCCAGCACACGGCCCAGGTCTGACGTGCCAGCCGCCTCTACACGTCCAGGACGTAGAGGACTGTCCCGCGCGTGGGCTCGTAGCCCAGGGACTCGTACAGGTCAACCGCTCCTGAGGGGTTGTCCGTGTCCACGCCTGCGGCCGCGTACTCCATGCCGTCAACCGCGTAGGCCTGCATGGCGGCACACAGCAGTGCCGAGCCCACGCGTCGGCTGCGGTAGTCACGCAGCACACCCAGCATGTCGGTGTAGCCCTCTGTCCAGCCCAGAGCCTCCCAGTCCTGCTCGTAGCGGCTGGAGCGAAGGTAGCCGGCCACCCGGGCACGGTCGCCGGAGCGGTCCATGGCGACAAAGCTCCAGCGGGGCGCGAAGTAGGCGTCTCCCTGCGCCCACTCCTCGGGGGTCAGGCTCCGCGAGCCCCAGCCCTCTCCTATGGCCTGGTTGTGCGCCCGGCGTACAGCGTCGTCAATCTCGGGCGTCCACGGCTCGACCCGCAGGAAGCCGTCCAGCTGGACCACCGGGATGTCCAGGGCCAGGGAGCGACGTACCTCGCGGTACCAGCGGCGGGGCTCGAAGCCCATGTGCCTCAGGTGCTCCTGCATCCGCTCGTCACCCTCCAGGACCGTGGTGACCACGTGGGCAGGCTGGTGCCGCGCCCTGGGACCGGCGGAGTCGGCCAGCGAGACCGCCCGCTCGGCCCCTACGAGGTGGCGCGCCCGCTCAGCCTGCCAGTGCAGCAGCGAGCGCCCGATCCCCTGCCCACGCCTGCTCGGGTCCACGACCCCGGTCATGGAGGCGTAGATCTCCCCAGCAGGGCGCAGACGTACCAGCCCGAAGGCACGCATGACCCCCTCCTCGTCGCGGCCTGCGACACCGGAGTAGGTGGGATCGATGAAGTACTCGGCGGTCTCCTGGGCGGTGGTCCGGTAGGGGGGGTCGTCCACCGTCTCTGCGCGGGAGATGAGAGCGGCGAGCTCGGTGTTGTCCTCAGGGCTCAGCGGCATCCACGACAGCTGGCGCGACAGCGAGGACCGGGGTCCGGGACGCAGCATGGCCCACGGGGACCAGCCCCCGCCACGAGGGGAACCATAGACTGGAGCCATAAGACGCCCTCCTTCGGGTAGGGCCGGACCTGTCGGAGGTGTCCGGGGCTATCAAGGCTGGCAGGGCAGGACCGGGGCAAAGCCTACCTCAGGTCCGTCGGACGGCGAGTACGGCCTCCCTACCTGCGGCCTGTACCAGCCCGTCGACCTACTCAGCGCGCCACGCGTCGTCACCAGTCTGGTCGCTGCCACCGCCTGTCCGAGGCCTGCTAGAGGTTCTCAGGCGTCGATGCGCCCCCGGTCCACGTCCCTGGCGCCCTGGACAATAAAGTCCCGGCGCGGCTCCACCGAGCTGCCCATAAGGAGCTCGAAGACGGACTCCGCCCGGACAACCTCCGCCTCGTCAGCCAGGGTGATGCGCCGCAGGGTGCGGTGCTCGGGCTCCATCGTGGTCTCGGCCAGCTGGTGGGCATCCATCTCCCCCAGGCCCTTGTAGCGCTGGGGCTCCTTGACGCTGCGCCCCGAGCGCTCCAGGCGTTGGAGGGTGGTCACCAGCTCCTCGTCGGAGTAGGTGTAGATGACCTCCTTCTTACGCCGCCCCCTGCCTGCCACCTCGATACGGTGCAGGGGCGGGACGGCGGCGAAGACCCGCCCGGCCTCGATCATGGGGCGCATGTAGCGGAAGAAGAGGGTCAGCAGGAGGGTGCGGATATGCGCGCCGTCCACGTCGGCGTCAGTCATGAGGATGACCTTGCCGTAGCGCGAGGCGCCGATGTCAAAGGTCCGCCCGGATCCGGCCCCAACCACCTGGATGATGGCCGAGCACTCGGCGTTGCGCAGCATGTCCGCCTGGGAGGCCTTCTGGACGTTGAGGATCTTCCCACGGATCGGCAGCAGCGCCTGGAACTCGGAGTTACGGGCGTTCTTGGCTGTTCCCAGGGCGGAGTCACCCTCGACGATGAAGAGCTCAGAAGCCGCCACGTCGTCGCTGCGGCAGTCAGCCAGCTTGGCGGGCAGGGAGGAGGTCTCCAGGGCCGTCTTGCGCCGGGTGATCTCCTTGTGGAGGCGTGCCGATACCCGGGCGCGCATCTCCCCGACGATCTTCTCCTCCAGGGAGCGGGCCTGGGCCTTGAGGTCCCTCTTGGAGGAGGTCAGTAGGGCCGTCAGCTCGGTGTCCACCACCCTGGCCACGATCTGGCGTACGGGAGCCGTGCCCAGCACCTCCTTAGTCTGGCCCTCGAACTGGGGCTCGGGTACGCGCACGGTCACCACGGCGGTCAGGCCCGCCAGGATGTCGTCCTTCTCGACCCGCCCGTCACGGGAGGTAAGCTTCAGTGCCCGGGAGTCCGCCTCGATGCGCTTGCGCAGCACCCGGGTCAGGGCCTGCTCGAACCCGCTGAGGTGCGTGCCTCCCATCGGGGTGGCGATGATGTTGACGAAGGAGCGCTCCGTGGTGTCGTAACCGACCCCCCAGCGCAGGGCCACGTCCACGAGGCAGGTCCGCTCGACCTCGACGGGGCGCAGGTGACCGCCCGCGTCCAGCTGCTGTACGGTCTCGGTGTAGGTGCCCTGGCCCGTCAGGCGGAAGGTGTCCGTCACGGAGCCGTCGGAGGCCAGGAAGTCCACGAAGTCAGCAGTCCCGCCCCGGGCGTGGAAGACCTCGGCGGTGTCTGGGCTGCTGGCAGAGATGCTGCCACGGGTAGTGTCGTTACCGCCCCTGTGAATCTGCCCGCTGGCGGAGAACAGGTCACCATCACCCACCCTGACGCCCTTCACGGCATCCGCGACACTGGCAGCATTCCTTTGTGTGCCTGTCGTGGCTACCCGCAGGGAGGGCTCGTGGACGGCGTCGTCGGTGGCGCCAGCGTCCGCCGCCGGCGTGGAGGAGGCGGCCATCGCCTCCTCCTGGGGACGGTGGTCCTCCAGGCGCAGGGTGAGCCCGGGGACCAGGAAGCTGGTCTGGCGCAGCCGGGCTCGCAGCGCTCCGGCGTCGAACTCAGTCGGCCTGGGGAAGATCTGAGGGTCAGCCCAGTAGCGGACCCGGGTGCCGGTCACACCCGCCCTCACCTTGCCGACCACACGCAGCTGCGAGGCCTGGGTAAAGCCGGTGAAGGGAGACTCCGGGCTGCGCCCGGCGGAGTCGTCGAAGACCCCCGGCTCACCCCGGCGGAAGCTCATGGCATAAGTCTGGCCACCCCGGTCCACCTCCACGTCCATGCGGGCCGCCAGGGCGTTGACCACGGAGGCGCCCACCCCGTGGAGGCCGCCTGCGGCACCGTAGGAGCCCCCGCCGAACTTCCCTCCCGCGTGCAACTTGGTGTAGACCAGCTCCACCCCTGTCAGCCCAGAGGAGGGCTCGACGTCCACTGGAACGCCGCGGCCGTTGTCACGCACCTCGATCGACCCGTCGTCGTGGACGGCCAGGGTGATGTCGTCCCCGTGGCCCTCCAGGGCCTCGTCAACGGCGTTGTCCAGGATCTCCCAGACGCAGTGCATGAGGCCGCGCTGGTCGGTGGAGCCGATGTACATGCCGGGGCGCTTGCGCACAGCCTCCAGCCCCTCCAGGACAGAGAGGTGACGGGCGGAGTAGGAGGTCTGAGCAGGCTGCTCAGACCTGCCTGACGTGGTGGCAGGCTTGTCTGTACGGCTGGTTGCGGTCTTGGATGCGGGCACGGGCGAACCATAGCGGATCAGGGTCGAACAGGCGTTCTGCCCCACCACAGGGAGGTAGAACGCCTCCGCGCCGCCAGGACCGGGCCAGGGCAGTCGCAGCAGGTACGCCTCTGCCGGGCGCCGACCCGCAGGGTGAGCCTGATGCAGGAGCTCGACCACCGCGCGGATTCCCACCGTTCGCCGTGGGCACAGGTGCTGCGCCCGGGGCGGAAGGAGGCCTCCCGGGTAGGATCCGCCTGGCTGGACGTGATGTCATTGGGGTCATGAACGCAATGAGCACGACCACCGCCGCCGCGACCGAGGCGACCGCGGCGGCCCCTGCCAGCACCACCTCCACAGACCAGGCCCGGCGTCCCCTCACGACTGCTGACCGCTGCGACGCCTGTGGTGCCCAGGCCTACGTCCGGGTGGTCCTCGCCTCCGGAGAGCTCCTCTTCTGCGCCCACCACGGCCGCGCCCACGCGGACGCCCTGCAGGCCAGCGCCCTGTTCGTCCAGGATGAGTCCGACCGCCTCCTGTCCCAGGACTGACTGACCCAGCCCAGTCCAGCACTGACGTCCGTGATCCCCCCGGCCCCGGAGGCCGGGGGGATCACTGCTCTTCCGGTTTCCGTTTTCCACTCTCCGACCTTCGGGTGCGTGCAGCGACGCCCCGGCGCTCCCCTCCCGTACCCGAGCCTCGCACACCGTCCCGGGGAAGGCTTGGGCAGGCCGTCAGGCTCCGGGCAGGCCGGGGCGGCAGACGGGTTACCTCTGAAGGAGCGGCTGCGTGGGTGCGGGTGTGTGGGGTTGGTGGGTTTTAGCGGCCTAGGCCTCGGTTGCGTCGGTGTTTTCTGGTAGGGGTCTGGCGTGGGGTGGGGGGCTGGGTGGGCTGCTGGGTGGCTGCGGTGATCCTGGCCAGGACCTGCTCGCGGGTCAGCGGCCGGGGCGGCTGGCCCGGCCTGTCCGCCTGGGGCTGCTGGCCTGCCTGGGGCTGGGGCTGTGCTGGTGGCGTTCGTACGGCGGTGGTGGGCGGGTGGGGGAAGGAGGCCTCGCGCAGGCTGGCGGTGCGGGCGGGGCCGGTCCCGGCGAGTGCCTCCCGCGCGGCCCGGGGCTGGTTGCCCTGGCGGGCCGCCTGGGCCACTCGGGCCTCGATGTCGGCCAGGACCTCCTCGCGGGTCTGGGGCCGGGGCGGCTGGCCCGGCCTGTCCGCCTGGGGCGGCTGGCCCGTCTGGGGCGGCCCGCTGTGGTGGCGGCCGTCCGTGTGGGGCCTGGCTGGGTGGTGGCGGGGCCGGGCTGGCCTGGCTGGTGGGGCTGCCCGGCCCCGGGCCGGGTCGTGGCCGAGGGCGCGGGCTCTTGCGCGGGTGGTGGGTGCCAGGGTGGGTGGCCGGTGGCGATGGTGGCGGCGACGTGGGCGGGTGTCCAGGGTGGCCCCCGGGGGCTGGTGGCGTCCCTCTGGGCCTGGGTGCGGGGCTCCAGGTGGGTGCGCCCGTGTCGCAGGTCCTGGGCCAGGGTGGGGGAGTCTGTCAGCACCGCGCGCACCAGCAGGCGCACGTGCGGCCTCTGGTCGGCCGGGACGGCCAGGGCGGCCTGCTCCAGGACCGTGGCCACGGGAGGCTGCTGGCCGCCGATGGAGGAGTTGACCGCCCCGTGGCCCAGGGAGGGCCAGCCCTCGGTGGTGGTGGCGGGCCGGGAGGGGCCGAAGGTGACCTGGTCGGACTCGTGGAGCACCACCAGCGCCCGGTCCACCTCCCGCGTCGCGGCCCGCGCGTCCTCCCGGGAGAGCCGGTGCACGCGAGTCAGGTCACGCACGACCTTCCTCATAAAGAGTTTTTGTCCTTGCGGGTGCTGGTGGAGGTGGGCTGGCGTCCCTGGGTTCGGTAGGCGCGGATGCCCTCCAGCAGCCGCTCCGCCGACAGCAGGGACAGGGCACTGAGCTGTCGGTCCAGCTGGCGGGTGAACTCGGAGGCCAGCTCCTGGGTGGCGGGCTGGTGGCCGGTGTGGAAGAAAACCTCCACCGGGGACCTGGAGTGCCAGGCCAGCGGGCTGTCAGGCGCCGCAGCAGACCCCTCCCACACCAGCACCGCCTGCCCACCAGCCCGCCCTGGGGTGAACATGTCCCCAGCCACCAGGGCGGAAGCGGAAGCCGCGCCCCCGTGGCCAGGGGCCTGGCCACCACCACCGCTGCGGCCGGGGACCGGCCCACCACCGGCCACACTGCCGCTGCCTGCGGGACCAGCGGCGGGGGCCGTGGGGCGCCCACCCCCGCGCCTGAGCCAGCGGGGCCGTCCCCGCCAGCGCCCCGGCGTCACGACCCCGCCCCGGCCCGCCCGTCCCCTCGTCACCGGGGCCACCATCCCCGCCCGGGCCGCCGCCTGTCCCGTCGCTGCCGCTGCCGCCGGTGCCCGGGCCGCCTGCGGCAATGCCTGCGGCTGCCTGTGCGGCTGCGGAGGAGAAGTCGGGGCCCAGGACGTGGTCCTGGGCCTGGGCCAGGAAGACCAGGTGGGCGACCGCGTCCTCGATGCCGACCTGGCTGGTGCTCACCCTCCCGGTGAAGCAGTAGGCCGGGGTCAGCCCGTAGACCTGGTCAGCCCCCAGCACACCCAGGTTGTCTATGGCCCAGTCGGCCACCAGCACCCCGGTGTCGTCGTCGTCCAGGTCCTCCGACGCCGAGACCAGGGTGGTGGCGCCCTTGCGCTCGCGCATCACCGGGTCAGCCATGTCCCCGGCGCTGCCGGAGTCAGGGTAGACACGCCCCAGGACCGGCTCCACGGTGAGCGCGGGTCCGGAGACCTCCCCCCACAGCTCCATGGTCCCCATCGCGGACCGGGCCAGGCACCACCACCGCTGGCTGGGGAACGGCACAGGGGTGCCCTCCAGCCACGCCTGGACCACCGGCGCCCACCGGAAGGGATCAGTGAACCACCACCGACCCTGCCCGAAGCCCTCGAAGCCGAACCTCTCCCACAGGTGCAGCACCGAGGCCGGAAGCACGCTCTGGAAGTAGCCCACGTGCTCCTGGGTCACCGGGGCACCCACACCCATCGGCGCGTACCCCTCCTCCACCAGGTCGTCCATGTTCGCGTCCACCCACTCCGGGGACGCGTGCAGCCACGCCTGGTACCACTCCTCCTTGCTCATCCGCATAAACCAAACCGTAACCCAGACCACGGAGGCAGCGCAGGCGTTTCAGGAAGCCAGTTTTCACCTATTTTCGTGACAAGCGGTCCGGAACTCGTCAACCAACTTCAGTGCAGTACCCTGTCCTGAAGAAGACAGCCAGAGGACCGTCCGCCCCCGGGCTGCGGCCGGTGCGTCACCTCGCCTAGTCCAGGTAGTCCCTCAGCACCTGGCTGCGTGAAGGGTGGCGCAGCTTGGACATGGTCTTGGACTCTATCTGCCTGATGCGCTCCCGGGTTACCCCGTAGACCTTACCGATCTCGTCAAGGGTCTTGGGCTGGCCGTCGGTGAGGCCGAAGCGCATGGAGACCACGCCCGCCTCCCTCTCCGACAAGGTGTCCAGGACGGCGTGGAGCTGCTCCTGCAGGAGAGTGAAGCTCACCGCGTCGGCAGGGACCACGGCCTCGGAGTCCTCAATGAGGTCACCGAACTCGCTGTCACCGTCCTCCCCCAGGGGGGTGTGCAGGGAAATCGGCTCACGACCGTACTTCTGGACCTCGACTACCTTCTCCGGGGTCATGTCCAGCTCCACGGCCAGCTCCTCCGGCGTGGGCTCACGGCCCAGGTCCTGCAGCATCTGGCGCTGGACCCGGGCCAGCTTGTTGATGACCTCCACCATGTGGACCGGGATGCGGATGGTGCGAGCCTGGTCCGCCATAGCCCGGGTGATGGCCTGACGGATCCACCAGGTGGCATAGGTAGAGAACTTAAAGCCCTTGGTGTAGTCAAACTTCTCCACGGCACGGATCAGCCCCAGGTTACCCTCCTGGATGAGATCCAGGAACAGCATGCCGCGCCCGGTGTAGCGCTTGGCCAGCGACACCACCAGACGCAGGTTGGCCTCCAGGAGATGGTTCTTGGCCCGCTGGCCGTCCTGAGCCACCCAGTGCAGCTCACGGCGCAACCTGGCGGGAAGGTCATTGCCCTCCTCGCTGAGACGGTACTCGGCGTACAGACCCGCCTCAATGCGCTTGGCCAGCTCAACCTCCTGCTCGGCGTTGAGCAGAGCTACCTTGCCGATCTGCTTGAGGTAGTCCTTGACCGGGTCCGCCGTAGCGCCTGCTGTCACGACACGCTGGGCGGGCTCGTCCGCCTCGTCACTGTCTGACACGGTGAAGGAGCCGTCCTTGTCCCCGCGGGAGCGCCGACCAGCCTTCTTGGCGGCGGCCTTCTCCGCCTCCTCACGACGCATCCGCTCCAGCTCCCCGGTCAGGGCGGCGATGGAGGGCTGCATCTTGATGCCCTTGATGACCCACCCCTTGAAGATGTAGCCGTTGAGGGCAAGGAACTCGCGCGCGACCATGGGCTCAGAGCCGTCCACGACGAATCGCGGCACGGGACCGTGCCCGTAAGGAGCCAGCGTGATGGGCTGCTCAATGGTGCCGTGGCCAGCGATCTCCAGGTCCTCGACCACGGTCCGGGAACGGATGAACAGCGTGGCCCCAGGGGCTAGCCTCACCCCCTTGAGCGAGGCAGGAGTGTTGAAAGGGCTGCGCTTGGAGCCGTCACCATCGGTCTCGAGGGTGACGTCAAGGTAGTAGTCCCGCAGCTCGGGACGCGGCTCCTCCCGGTCATCGTGGCCATCCTCCGCGGAGGCCGCGTCCTCCGTGCCCTCAGCGTCCTCGAAGCCCTCCCCGGCGCCCACCGGGTCGTCCGCAAGGTCGTCGTCGGAGTCGTCAGGATCCTCGGAGTCCTCGGAGTCCTCGGAGTCGTTGTCTAGGACCTCGTCCAGGTCCTCCTCTGCCTCGTCGTCAAGGTCGAAGTCATCAACGGTCTCGTTGACGTCGTCGGTGAGCGCGACGCGGGTACGCGTCAGTGTGGAAGCCACAGGGCTCCTTTCGCGTGAGCGGGCTTACGGCGGGCAGTGGGCTACAGCCGTCAACTGATGCCCAACTGTCGCTACGAACAAGCAACTGACAGATTGTAGCGTTTATTCCCTAGGACGCCGCGTGGGGCACCCGTACCCCGTCCTGCTCCCGCCCGAGGCGGCTGGCCTCCAGGCACCTGGGCACCTCCCCCGCGCCCCCGATCCGGCTACCCTGTGCCCATGCCTGACCTTCCCGAGCCGCTGACCGTCATACGCGAGGCCGTGGAGTCCCGGCTCAACCAGCTGCTGGCCGACTGCTGCTACCGGTGGGACGACCTAGGAGACGCCGGGGAGCACATGCTCGACGCGGCGTCCCAGGCTCTTGGCGGCGGCAAGCGCATGCGGGCCGTCCTAGGGGCCGTCGGCACCGCCCTCCTGGCACCGCACACCCTCCGGCCCCAGGCACTGACCAGCCCCCAGGCCATCCACCTGGCCGCTGCGCTGGAGCTCTACCAGGCCAGCGCGCTGGTCCACGACGACGTCATGGACGCGGCACCCAGGCGGCGAGGCCAGCCTGCCTCCCACAGAGTGTTCGCCCGCACCCACACAGCCAGCCGCTGGCTGGGTGAGGCGGAGGACTTTGGTACCAGCGCGGCAATCCTCCTGGGAGACCTCCTGCTGTCGCTAGCCGGGGAAGAGATGGGACGCGCCACGGCCACCCCGCTGGCGGGCACGGCTGCGGGGGAGCAGGCCCGCGCGGCCTTCGACGCCATGACGACCGAGGTCGCCCTGGGCCAGTTCCTGGACGTGCGCTCCCAGGCCCTGCCCCTGCCCCGGCAGGAGGACCCTCTGCGAGCCTCGGCCAGGATGCACGCCAGCGCCCTGGCGGTGGTCCGGCACAAGTCGGCCCGCTACTCCGTACAGCACCCCCTTGTCATCGGAGCGCTCCTGGCTGGGGCACGGCCCGGCTCCGCCCTCCTGGACCACCTGCGGGACTTTGGCGAGGAGATCGGCATCGCCTTCCAGCTGCGCGACGACGACCTAGGTGTCTACGGTGACCCAGCACTGACAGGCAAGCCCGCCGGGGACGACCTGCGTGAGGGCAAGCGCACGGTGATGCTGGCTCTGGCCTGGGGGCGCACCGACGAGGCGGGCAGACGCGTCCTGGAGCAGGTCCTGGCCAACCGTGCGGCCGGTGAGGCCGAGGTCTCCCGCGCCGCCCAGGTCATTGAGGACTGCGGTGCCCGGGCAGCCCACGAGAAGCAGATCCAGGCCCACCGGCAGGCCGGCTACCAGGCGCTGGAACGCCTGCGTGCTCAGGAGGGCCTTAACTCTGCCTGTCTGGAGGACCTCGAGACCATGGCCCTGGTCCTCACTGAGCGCAGTACCTGACCCCGGCTCCGAGATCATCCTAGAATCACGCCGTGGTCAAGGATCCCCTCATCGGTCGCCTGGTCGACTCTCGCTACGAGGTCGTTGCCCAGGTCGCCCGTGGCGGCATGGCCACGGTCTACCGGGCACAGGACCGGCGTCTGGACCGCGACGTCGCCCTCAAGCTCATGCACGCCCACCTGGCGGACTCCCCCGAGTTCGTCGCACGCTTCCGCCGTGAGGCTCGCGCGGCTGCGCGCCTGTCCAACCCGGGGGTGGTAGCCGTCTACGACCAGGGCAGCCTGGACGGCGTGGCCTACCTAGTCATGGAGTACGTCGAGGGCCCGAGCCTGCGGGACCTCATTGCCGTCGGCCCGCTGTCCGTCGGGGAGGCGCTGGGGCTAGTGGCACAGGTACTGCGCCCGCTGGGGGCCGCCCACCGGGCAGGCCTGGTCCACCGCGACATCAAGCCCGAGAACGTCCTCCTGCCTGCGGACGGGGCTGTCGCCAAGGTCGCGGACTTCGGACTGGCTCGGGCCGTCACCGAGGTGGCACAGACCACGACCGGTAACGTCCTGGGCACTGTCGCCTACCTGGCACCCGAGCTGATCACCTCCGGTGCCTCAACCGCTCGCGCCGACGTGTTCTCCGTCGGAGTCGTCCTCTACGAGCTCCTGACCGGGACCCTGCCCTTCCACGCCGACTCCCCTATCCAGGTCGCCTTCCGCAACGTCCACGAAGACGTCCCCCTGCCTTCCACGACGGTCCCGCAGATGCCGACCGACGTCGACGAGCTGGTACGGACCATGACCCAGCGAGACCCTCTCCAACGGCCTGGCGACGCTGACGCCGCCCTGACGCTGCTGCGCCACGTAGCGGGAGAGCTCACCGACTCCGACCTGGCTGTGCGTCGCGGCGGAGGCACCGGCTCAGAGCGGACCCAGGAGGTCATGGCTGCCAACGCGCGCGCGGCACGCTCAGCCATGGCAGAGACCCCCGAGCCTGACCAGGAGCGGGACACTCCCAGCGCAGGCATGCGTACCGTGTCCCTGCCGATCGGATCCATCGGCCCCGAGCCCGCCGGTACCGGCACCCGCCAGCTCCCCCGCAGGTCCCTCCTCACAGGAGACCGTGCCCAGCAGACCGTTCCTGTGCCCTCGCAGGGGCCTCCACAGGAGGCGGCCGGGCGACGCTACGGCCGACGGGCGCTACTTTCCGGGGTCGGCGTGCTGGTGCTGGCGGCAGGAGGCTACGCCGCCTGGTACAGGAGCGCTGGGCCAGGACGGCGCATCACGGTCCCCGACATCGTGGGGATGACGCAGCAGGACGCCCGCTCAGCAGTCGAGGGCCAGGGCCTGGTCTGGGCGACCCCCGCACGCGCCTACTCCGACACGGTGGCTGCGGGCCTGGTGATCTCCTCCGCACCGGGGGCGGGAGAGCGCGTGACCCGGGACCGGGCGGTGACGGCCGTCGTCTCCCGAGGCAGGCAGCGGGTTGACGTGCCCGACGTGGTGGGTATGAGCGAGGAGGAGGCCACGGCCGCGCTGGAGGAGGCGGGCCTGAGCGTGGAGGTCAGCCGTGTCCTGGGCGGCCTCCTGGGCACGGTGCGCTCCGTCGAGCCTGCGGCTGGTACCAGCGTCACGGTGGGCAGTACAGTCACCGTCACCGTGCTCTAGCCAGCCCTCGTCACCAGACAGGCTGTGAACCAGATCCTTCACCGGCTGCTGCGCCCGCCCGCAGCCCAGCCTCGCGATGCTCCCGGCTACACCTGGAGCATCTCGGCGACCTCGAAGGCCATCTCCAGGGACTGCTGGTGGTTCAGCCGTGGGTCCACCAGGGTCTCATAGCGCTCCGCCAGCCGCTGCTCGTCAATGTGCTCCCCGCCTCCCAGGCACTCGGTGACGTCGTCACCGGTCAGCTCGACGTGGATGCCGCCGGGCACGGTCCCCAGGGCGCGGTGCACCTCGAAGAAGCCCCGGACCTCGTCCATGATCGTGTCGAAGCGGCGGGTCTTGTAGCCGTTGTCCGAGGTTATGGTGTTGCCGTGCATCGGGTCGGTGATCCAGGTCACCGGGCGCCCGTCACGGCGCACGGCCTCAACCAGGACCGGCAGCACCTCACGGATGCGGTCGGCACCCATACGGGTAATGAGGCTCAGGCGTCCCGGCTCACCCTCGGGGTTGAGATGGTCCATGAGGGAGGACACCTCCTCGGGGGTCGTGGTGGGACCGAGCTTGACCCCCACCGGGTTGCGCACCCCCTCCAGGAGGGCCACGTGGGCGTCGTGCGGACCACGGGTACGCTCCCCGACCCACAGCATGTGGGCCGAGGTGCCGTAGAGCCGACCGGTACGCGAGTCCTGCCTGATCATGGCGTCCTCGTACTCTAGGAGCAGGGCCTCGTGGGCGGAGTAGAAGTCCACCTGGCGCAGGGCCTCGAAGTCCACGCCCGCCGCCTCCATGAACCTCATGGCCCGGTCGATCTCCTCGGCGAAGGACTCGAACCGCTTGTAGGCGGGGTTGGCGGTGAACCCCCGGTTCCACAGGTGGACCTCACGCAGGTCGGCGTAGCCGCCCATCGTGAAGGCCCTGACGAGGTTGAGCGTGGTACCCGCCCGCAGGTAGGCCTCGAGCATACGGGCCGGGTCAGGGGTGCGGGCCTCGGGAGTGAAGGCGTGGTCGTTGACCGAGTCTCCCCGGTAGGAGGGCAGGGTCACGCCCTCACGGGTCTCGGTGTCCGCGCTGCGGGGCTTGGCGTACTGCCCGGCCATACGGCCGATCTTGACCACGGGGGTGGAGGCCGCGTAGGTGAGCACAGCCGCCATCTGGAGGATCGTCTGGACCTTGAGACGGATAGAGGTGGCCGAGGTGTCGGCAAAGGACTCCGCGCAGTCACCCCCCATGAGCACGAAGGCACGCCCGTCCGCCGCGGCTGCCATCTGGGAGCGCAGGGCGTCCACCTCCCCCGCAAAGACCAGCGGCGGACGCGAGCGCAGGTCAGCACCCACGGCCTCCAGGGCCGCCGCGTCCGGGTAGACAGGCTGCTGGAAGGCAGGCCGACCCCGCCAGGCGGAGCCGTGGCCACGGGGCGCGTCGAGGTCGTTCATCACGGTGGCCAGCATAGGTGAGCCGACTGGGCTGTCCACATCACGGCCACCTGGCGGGACACCCGGCCGCGCAGGCACGCTGCCGACCGGGTGCCGCGCACCGCGCGGGGTCCCGCCAGGATCGTCGGCAGGACAGCCCAGCCAGCCGGGTCAGTGCTGCGTCGCCGCCTCAGCGGGCTCCACGGACTGGCCCAGGTCAGTCATGAGCTCGGTGAACCAGGGCTGGGTGATGTCAAAGGGCTTGGCCCCGGCGATGCGCGGGAAGGCGATAGCGCCGAGCTCGTCGTTGTTCTCCTCGTCCTGGCCGATGACGCCAGAGACGCCGCGCAGGGCGCAGTCCACGGCAAGGTCGCACATCTGCTTGATGAGGGCCAGGTCCTCCGCGTTGGCGGCAGCCGCACGCGAGTAGTAGCCGGACTTCTGGACCATGACCTTCTCCGCACCGATGAGCTCGGCGAACTGCCGGGCGAACCACTGGCCGGGGTTGATGGTGTCCAGCTTGACGTGGCCGAAGGGGTCACGCTGGACCTCCTGGCCCGCAGCCTCCATCTCCGCGATGATCTCAGGGACGCCTGCGCCCTCGGACAGGAAGATGTTGACGTTGCCCTGCTCGTCCATGATCTTCTTCAGGCGCTGCGCCTCGGCGGCAATGTCCAGCCTGGCCTCGGGGACGAAGACGGCGTGGACGTCCCAGCGCTCCTTGCTCAGCCCCAGGGACGGGGCCCACTGCTTGGTCTCCAGCAGCGCTCGGTAGCGGCGGGCCGTCTCAGCGGTGAGGTAGCCGCAGTTGCGGCCCATGCACTCGTGGACGATGAGCATGCGCGGGTTAGAACGGTGCTCGCCGACAATGTTGAAGGCGAACTCAGCGCCCTGCTCGGCTGCTGTCCATGCCCCCAGGGACTGGCGCACAGGGACGACGTCGTTGTCGATGGTCTTGGGCAGGCCGACCACGGTCAGCTCGTAGTCGTTGTCGTGGAGATAGGCGGCCAGGTCGGCGGCGGTGGTGTTGGTGTCGTCACCGCCGATGGTGTGCAGGACGTCCACTCCGTCCTTGCGCAGCTGCTCGGCGGCGAAGGCCAGAGGGTCCACGCCCTCGGCTACCAGGCCCCGCTCGACGAGGTTCTTGGCGTTGGTCAGCTTGACGCGGGAGTTGCCGATGGGTGATCCGCCGAACTCACGCAGGGTGCCCGCGTTCCTGCGGCCCTCCTCGTCAACGACGACGTAGCTGCCGGTGAGCAGACCGTGGTACCCGTACTGGTAGGCGATGATCTCCACCTCGGGAGCGACCTGGGTGTAGCGCTCGATAAGGTCACCGACAGCGGCGGACAAGCAGGGGGCAAAGCCGCCCGCGGTCAGCAGGGCGACGCGACGGATTGACATCAGGGGCCTTTCGTATGGAGTGCGGCTGACAGGCCCATCCTAGATGATCGGGTCCGCGGTGTGGCACGCCTTGCTGGCCCTGCGCTGGCCCTGCGCTGGCCCTGCGGTGACGGCCGGCTGGTGAGACCGCGGCCGGCCGGTGCCGTGCCCCTGCAGGCAGGACGAGGCACGGCACCACCGGCGCACGCAGGCGCGCGCCGTCTGTCAGCCTCTGGTGATGAGTCCCTTGCTAACCATCCAGTCATGGGCGACCTCCGCCGGGTCACGGCCCTCGACGTCCACCTGGTAGTTGAGCGAGCGCATCTCCTCGTCGGTCAGCTCCTGGTTGACCAGCCCGAACCGGTCCTCCAGCCCTGGGAACCGGCTGAGGAGCTCGGTGTCGAAGACCGGGGAGATGTTGTAAGAGGGGAAGAAGGCACGGTCGTCCTCCAGGACTGTCAGGTCGAGCGCGTCGATCCGCCCGTCGGTGGTGAACACCTCTCCGAAGTTGCACGAGCCCTGGTCAGTCGCCGTGTAGATCGTCCCCGTGTCCAGCAGCGAGATGTTCTCACGTGGTACCCCGTCGGGCTCGCCCTTGGGGATGTCGTAGGCCTGGAGGAGGGGGACCAGCCCGTCGTTGCGCGAGTTGAACTCGGACTCGACGCACAGCGTGCGCTCCTCGGGCGGGAGGCTGGCAATGTCGGACAGCCTTGTGATCCCCTTCTCCCTGGCGTACTCCGACCGCGCGGCAAACGCGTAGGTGTTGTTCATCGGCCCAGGCTGCCCCCACGTCAGGCCGTTGGGCTCGTCGGCGTCCCGGACTACCTGCCACTGCTCGTGCTGATCCGGAATACCGTTCTCATGGCCCATGTAGGTCAGCCACGCCGTACCTGTGTACTCCCACATCAAGTTAGTCTCACCCGCGACCAGCAGCCTGCGAGCGGGCTGGGATCCTGGAATGTTCGTCATGTCAGTCACCCTGAAACCCGAGGCCCTGGCCGCAAGGACCGCCATCTTTCCCAGGATCAGCTGCTCGGTGAAGTTCTTGCTCCCCACGACCACCTCGACGTCCTCAGCCCCGTCGATGGGCGTGATGCTCCCGGGGCCAGCGGCGGCCACGCGAGAGGTCGAGGGACTCAGGCCGCAGCCAGCGAGGCCCATCAGCACTGCGAGCGCCAGGACCATGTGGCACAGGCGCCAGTTCCTTCGTGTCGGGTTCATCCTTGGCAGTCCCCCTCACAGTCCCCGTGGTCGGGCCAGGTACTCGACGACGCGCGCCGCCCAGTCCACTGCAAGCGCCAGGACAGCAACGAGTAGCGACCCAAAGACGAGCACTCTCTCCAGGTTGAGGTTGACTCCGGTGGTGATGAGCAGCCCGAGCCCACCGCCGTCGACGAAGGTCGCCAAGGTGGCGGTGCCCACCAGAAGGACCAGAGCCGTTCGAACACCGGCAAGCACGACAGGCACCGCCAGAGGGAGCTCGACCCTCACCAGGACGGACAGGGCGGACATACCCATGCCTCGGGCCGCCTCGACGAGCCGCGGGTCGACGGCCCTGAGGCCTGTCATCGTGTTCTTCAGGACGGGCAGGAACCCGTAGACCACCAGGCTCACAAGGACCGCCCTGTAACCGAAACCGAGCCAGAACGCGAAGAGCACGATCAGGCCGACTGTCGGAGCCGCCTGACCGAGGTTGGCGACGGCGGTGGCGGGCCCCCCAGCACGGACAGAGGCCGCCGGGTCAGCAGAACTCCTGCAGGTATCGCCGTCGCCACCACGATGACGGCAGCGACAAGGGTGAGGTTGAGGTGCTGGAGGGTCAGCGTCCGCAGCTCCTCTCCTGACAGCGTCATGCGCTCGGTGACACTCAGGTCCGCGGTACGCACCCACACGACCATGGCGCCAAGGACCACCAGAAGCACGGCCGGCTGTACCAGCAACCCGACACGGCGTGGTGCGCAGGCCTCGCTCGTCCGGCTCATCTGCCCTCACCCCCTGGGGCGTCACCGGCTCCGCCTGCTGGCTGCCGGGGGACTGCACCTGCCGTATGCACAGCCGGTGACCCGGTAGTACCAGCCGTACCACCCCGAGCGGCTGTCCCCGCTGCGTCGGCTGTGTCGGCACCGCCGTCAGCCGTGGCACCGCTGTTGTGGCCCAGCGGGGCGGCAGCAGCCTCGTCGGGGGCTCGTGAGGAGGCCTGCTCTATCGCCTTGATCACCGTGCTGACGGTGATGACACCGAGATAGCGCTGCCGGGAGCCGTGGACGACCGCCTGGGTCGATCCGGCGAGCAGCATCGTGTTCAGGGCGTCATCCAGGGTGGACCTGGCTCCCACCGCCGGGAAGTCCTGGTCGTCGTCCACCTGCACCGTGGCAGCGCGCAGAATCTGCCTGGAGCTGGCCCAGCCCACCGGCCGGTCCCTCCTGTCGAGGACGACGGCACGCCCGCCCCCGGCCTCCCTGAGGCGTCGCTCGACCTCCCGGCTGTCGTCACCCACGTGTGCCGTGACCGCCTCACGGAGGGGGACCTCCGCGACGCGGGTCAGGCCCAGCTGCATGAGGCCGGCACCCGAGCCAATGAAGTCCTCGACGAACTCGTTGCTGGGACTGGCGAGAATCTGCTCGGGGGTGTCGTACTGCATGATCTGGGCACCGTTGTTGAAGATGACGATCCAGTCACCGAGCATGACCGCCTCGTCGAAGTCGTGGGTGACAAAGACGACCGTCTTGTGCAGCTCGTTCTGGATGTTGACCAGCTCCTCCTGAAGACGCTGGCGCGTGATGGGATCGACCGCACCGAAGGGCTCGTCCATGAGAAGGACCGGAGGGTCTGCGGCCAGGGCGCGGGCGACCCCGACACGCTGCTGCTGCCCGCCGGACAGCTCCCGGGGAAAGCGGTCACGATACTCAGCGGGGTCGAGTGAGACGAGGTCCAGGAGCTCGTCCACCCGCTCGGCAACACGCTGCCTGCTCCACCTCAGCATCCTGGGGACCAGCCCGACGTTGGCACCGACTGTCATGTGGGGCAGCAGGCCCCCGGCCTGGACGACATAGCCGATACGGCGCCGAAGCTCGTCGCCGTTCATGCCGGTCACGTCCTCGCCGTCAATGACGATACGGCCCCGGGTAGGCTCGATCAGGCGGTTGATCATCTTAAGCGTGGTCGTCTTGCCGCATCCTGAGGGGCCGACGAACATCACGGTCTGCCCCGCCGGGATCTCCAGCGTGAGCTGGTCGACGGCGGGAGCGCCGCCCCCGTAGGACTTGGTCACACCCTCCAGCAGGATAGAGGCGCCGGTGACCCCGGCCCCACTGCTGCCAGGGCTCTTGTCAGGGGCTAGGCTCTCCTTCCGGGTCCGGGGAGCAGGTCTGTTGGTACGGACGTTGTCAGGCATAGATACCTCGCGACGTAGTAAGACGACCCGCAAGCACGAGCAGGCCGTCAAGGATGACTGCTAGGACGACCACAGCGACTGTGCCCGTCACGACGGACTCCAGAGAGTTGGCCCCACCCAGGCGGGACAGTCCGGAGAAGATGAATCCGCCCAGGCCCGGGCCAAGCACATATGCGCTGACCGCGGCTATACCCATGGTCATCTGCGCGGACACGCGCACCCCGGTGAGGATGACAGGCCACGCCAGCGGAAGCTCGACCCTGAAGAATATTGCGGTCCGCGACATCCCAAGCCCTCGGGCCGCCTCGACCAGGGTGGGGTCGACGCCTGAGAGCCCGACGACCGCGTTGCGCAGGATGGGCAGCACCGCATAGAAGGTGATAACCACCACCGCAGGCATGACACCAAACCCCAGGGGCGCAATAAGCAGCCCGATAAGCGCGAAGGAGGGGATCGTCAGCCCGACTGCGGAGACATTGTTGGCGAGGGAGGTCAGCGCTCGGCTCCGGTAGCACGCAGCGGCCGTACCGACACCGAGGGCTGCTGACAGGAGCAGGCACTGAACCACCAGTGACATGTGCTGCCAGCCGGAGAAGAGTATCTGCTCCCAACGTTCTAGTACAAAACCCACTGTACTCACTTCCTGAACGGTAAATCAGGTACCTGGCACACTTCGGCCATAGCAAACTTTCTTCCGGGTACTTTTCTGGGAGCCCCCCTGAGAACAAGGCACAGACCACCACAGGAGGGGTGAGGTCAGCAGCGCGGACAGGCTGGGTGTCGACAGTCCCGGCAAGAAAGATGTCCGCCCGCAAGCACACGACCGTGTCTCACACGCAACGAGGTCTCGCGCGCCCAACCTCCAAGGCGCGAGCGGCCGCACAGCCTGGTCAGCGTGCAGGCCTTCCCCTCTGAGACAGCCGTGGGGCGAAGGGATGGGGAACTGGGGTCGCGGGAGGCCGCCCGGGAGAGGCAGGCCGCCGAGGGGGTGAGGATGGTAAGGGTGGGGAACGGGAGGTTCTCTCGGCTCCAGGTAAGAAGGCCTCCAGGGCACCGCCCGGACCAACGCACCCGACTGGATAGTGGGAGAGAACCACTGCCGTCACTGGTACCCCGCCTCCCAGGGCTTGACGGCATGAACAGGAACAACAAGCTTGACAGGCACCTTAAGGGAGGTGCAGAGCCACTCCCCCAGCCCTTCTGAGGGCTCACCGTCTGACCGGGCGCGCTGGGCACATGCCACGACAGACTGCGCCTCGCCCCCAGGACCGGGAGCAGACAGGGCACACAGAGCGCCTTGTGCGACTGTGGCCCGTATGACTGGCATAGGTAGAACTATAGCAAACTGTTAGTTAGTCCGCGCGGCTACTCCCCAGCCTCCTCGGGCCCGGGCGCCTCACCGGCGTCCTGAGTGCCCTGCGGCCCGTCCGCCTCGCTTTTCTCTGGCGGCTCGGGCACCTCGACGTCCGGAGCGGGCCGCCCGCCGGGAGCCGCCACCGGGGCCGCCGAGGGACGGGCCTGCGCCTGGGCGGCCAGCATCTGGGTGACCACCTCCTCAGCGGTCTTCTTCTCCGCGTCCATGGCGTTCTTGACGTCCGCCGCGTAGAGGTCCACGTACTCCTGGCCAGACAGGGCCATAAGGGCGTACATGATCTCGTCGGTGATCGAGCGCAGGACGAACCGGTCGTTCTCCAGGCCCTGGTAGCGGGAGAAGTCCAGGGGCTCACCGATGACGATGCCCACCCGGTGGCGGGTGGAGGGAATGACCTGGCCAATAGGCTGGGCCAGGTTAGAGCCGATCATAGCCACAGGCACCACCGGTGCCCCGGTGGCCAGGGCGACGCGCGCCACCCCCGTCTTGCCCCGGTAGAGCCGACCGTCGGGGCTGCGCGTGCCCTCGGGGTAGATACCGAACAGGCCCCCGGATCGCAGCCGGTCGATACCTGCCTGGAGGGCAGCCTGCGAGGCCCTGCCGCCGCTGCGATCCACCGGGATCGTTCCCACGGTCGTCATAAAGCGCCTCACGGCCCAGCCCTTGACCCCCTTCCCGGTGAAGTAGTCAGCCTTGCCGATAAAGGCGACCTCCCGGTCCACCAGCAGCGGCAAGAAGAAGGAGTCGATGACCGCCAGGTGGTTGGAAGCCAGAATGGCGGCGCCCTCGGTAGGGATGTTCTCCTCCCCCGGATCCACGGCTGGTAGAGCATCTCCAGGGCAGGGCCGACTGCAACCTTGATGGGTCCGTATCCCACGGGGCCTCCTGAGATCTGCTGACGGGCGTACCCGTGGTGGACGTCGGGGTGCCACGGATGGCGAAGATCGTAACGGAAGTCTAACCTCGCCGCGTGAGCACAGCCGCCCCCGACGAGCCTGACCACAGGGCAGACCCGCCCTGGCTGCGGCGGGGTGAGCAGGCACGCCTCACGGACATGGGCACGCCCTTGCGGGAGGTGACCTTCGTCGTCGTTGACCTTGAGACTACCGGCGCAGCCCCGGGCGCGCACGCCCTGACGGAGATCGGCGCCCTCAAGGTACGCGGTGGCGAGGTCTTGGCCCGCTTCTCCACGCTGGTCAACCCCGGAGCCGCCGTGCCACCGCAGATCACCGCGCTTACCGGCATCACCAACGCCATGCTCGTCGGCGCCCCGGACGTAGCTCCCTGCCTGGAGGACTTCCTATCGTGGGCGGGGCTGGACGCGGGTACAGCGGACAACGACAGCAACCCCGCCGTCCCTGGCAGCGGGACGCCCACGGACACCGTCCTGGTCGCCCACAACGCCCGCTTCGACGTCGGCCACTTGCGCGGTGCTGCCAAGGCACTGGGTATTGGGTGGACCGAGCCCCGCGTCCTGGACACCCTCGCCCTGGCGCGCAGGGCGTGGCCGCGCGGCAAGGTTCCTAACCACAGGCTGTCCACCCTGGCAGCCCTCGTCGGCGCCTCGACCCGCCCCACCCACAGGGCGCTAGACGACGCGAGCGCCACTGCTGACGTCCTCCACGCCGCCCTGGAGGTCCTGGCTCCCCTCGGAGTCACCCACCTGGAGGACCTCGCCACCGCTACCGACCCGGTGCCTGCCCGTCGGCGGGCCAGGTCTCGGCTCGCCGAGGGCCTGCCCACCACCCCCGGGGTCTACCAGCTCTGCTCCGCCACGGGAGAGGTGCTCTATGTGGGCAGTACCGTCAACCTGCACCGGCGGGTCCGCTCCTACTTCACGGCGGCGGAGAGGCGCCCCCGGGTCATCCGGATCCTGGACACGACCACTGAGGTGCGCCACGTCCCCACACCGACGCTCCTGGAGGCGCGTGTACGCGAGTTGCGACTCATCGCCGAGCTCGACCCCGTGGCCAACCGTCGCTCACGGGCACCACGCAGGCAGCCCTGGCTGCACCTGGTGGCAGGCCCTGAGCCCCATCTGGCGCTGACAGCCGTGCTGCCCCTCCGGGAGGTCGGCTACGCCGTCGGCCCTTTCTGGTCACGCAGAGGCGCGCAGGAGGCCCTCCGGGCCGCAGAGTCGGTGCTGCGACTGCGACGCCGGGACGACTGGGTCAGGACAAACAGCCCAGGGCCGTCCACGACGGGTGGCTCGCCGACAGCTCAGGCCTCAGACAGGGCCGCCTCCTTCCTGTCCGGCCAGACTGACCTGGTCGCCGCTGAGGTGCTGGAGCGCGTGAGGCGCCTGGCACAGGCACAGCGCTACGAAGAGGCAGGAACATGGACACGTCGCCTGCGCAGCTTGCTGCAGGCGGCCCTGAGGGCTGAGCGCACCCGCCCGCTGCTGACCTGCCCCCACCTCGTTGCCGCCAGGCCTCGCGAGCACGGCGGCTGGGAGCTGGTAGCGGTGCGGTGGGGCATGCTGGCGGGGTCCCTGGTCACGCCCCCGGGCACCGACCCTCGTCCGGGTGTGGCCGCACTGCGCAGCAGCGCCAGGGTCGTCAGCCAGCCCACCCTGGTGGGACAGGAGGCCAGCGTGGAGGAGACCCTGCTGCTGGCTGACTGGGTGCTGGATGCCGGAGCACGGCTGGTCGAGGTCGACGGGGACCCACAGGCTCTGTCATGGCCAGCTGCCTCTGCCGCCCGCTACGGCAAGGTCCTCCACACCGACCCCCACCTCGACAGTGACAGGCCCTGCCACCGCGGGTAGTAGCAGGCCAGCAGCACCCTAGCCGGCAGGAACCACGGTGCCACGGCGCGCCGTCAGCGCCCTGGCCACCCCTCCTGAAGACTCAACGGGTCCAGGGGCGGGGACCACGACCTCAGCCCTGGCCCAGGCAGCCAGCCAGTTATCCTGCGGCCTGGCCGTCAGCAGCACCACCGGAGGACGCTGGTCACTCTCGATGAACAGCTCGTGAGCCAGCCCCATGCCGCCCAGCTTCTTGGCCTCCGCGTCAAGGACCAGGGCGTCAAAGGGGCAAGTCCCTGCTCCTCCCGGTCCCGCAGCGCCAGCCTGACCCCCTCGGCAGTGGCGGCCTCCTTCCAGGTCACCAGGGGCAGCCCCGGGCAGGACGGCGCCCGACACCCTCAATGACCTCGCGGCGCACCGTGGCGTCGTCGGAGAACACGAGGAGCTCGAGGCGGGCATCTGCCTGGTCAGTCATGAGGTCCTCCCTACTCAGTTGATTCTCTGCGGGTACCTGCCACCATGGTCAGTCGCCCTGGTCAGTGATCAACAGATTGATCAGCGGCACGACCAGCGGCCTGACGTTCCGCGCTGAGTGTAATCCTACCGGGTCCTCCTGTCTGCCCGCGCCACGGACGCCTACCATAGTCGCTGTCCGGGACCTCAGTCCTAAGGCTGTTCCGAGGCAGTCCTAGAACCAGGCCGATCCGGTCCAGAACCCCTGCGTCGGACACCCGCACCAGCCGCCACCCAGCCCTACTGAGGACTCGGGGGCCTGAGACGGACCCGGCAGGGCTGCAGCCGCACCGTCCCACGAAAGGCACTCACGATGACCGTGTACACCCTCCCTGAGCTCCCCTACGACTACGCCGCCCTGGAGCCCCACATCTCCGGCCGGATCATGGAGCTCCACCACGACAAGCACCACGCCGCCTACGTCGCTGGCGCCAACGCGGCCCTGGAGGCTCTGGCTGCCGCGCGGGAGGCCGGCGACCTGGGCGCAGTCAACCTGTGGGAGAAGAACCTGGCCTTCAACCTTGGCGGCCACGTCAACCACTCGGTGTTCTGGCAGAACCTCTCCCCCCACGGCGGGGGCGAGCCTGAGGGAGATCTGGCAGCAGCTATCAACGACTCCTTCGGCTCCTTCGCCGCCTTCCAGGCCCACTTCACCGCGACTGCACTGGGCATCCAGGGCAGCGGCTGGGCAGTCCTGGCCTACGACTCCGTCTCCGGCGGCCTGGTGGTCTTCCAGCTCTTCGACCAGCAGGGCAACGTTCCGGTCGGCACCATCCCTCTGTTCATGGTTGACATGTGGGAGCACGCCTTCTACCTGGACTACCTCAACGTCAAGGCTGACTACCTCAAGGCCGTGTGGAACATCGTCAACTGGGAGGACGTCTCGCAGCGCCTGTCGGACGCGGTCTCTAGGTCCCACGGCCTTATCGTGCGCTGACAGCTACGCCCAGCACACGAGCTCTCACGCGTCCGGTCGTCGTGCACGTCTGAGGTCGGAGCGCAAGACTGACAGGCGCAGCCTGAGCGCGTCCTACTTGTTCTGTATTCGCATGTGGTCCCCGGGCAACAGCCCGGGGACCACATGCTTCGTGCCACGTCAGCCAGCCCGTGCCCCGTCAGCCTGTGCCTGGTCAGCACCCGCAGGCACAGTGGTTACAGGACCGCCTCGATGTCCATGACGAAGGCGACCGCCTCCCGCCCTAGGGACTCGTCCCCCGGTCTGAGAACCACGACCCGGGAGCCCTGGGGAACCCCGACCAGCCCGTCCAGGTCGGAGGTAGCGATCGAGACAGGCGTCGGCGCCCCGTCCTCCCAGGTGGAGCTTCCCGTGCCCTCCTCACCGGACCAGGCGGCAGCAGCGATATTAACGACGACCGTTGAAGTCCCGGACACGGGCTGCCCGGCTCCCCTGGCCAGGACAAGGTACTCCGGCTCCGTTGGCTCAGGCGCGTCCGTGCTGACCGAGACAGTCACCGGGGAGCCCAGCTCACCCTCAACGGTGATACCCCGCTGGGCCAGCTCATCCTCACCTTCCATGACGGCATCCTCGGTCGAGCCCACGACGGACTGGGGGTCCAGCGTGTCCACGACCTCCACCACGAACACAAGCGGGCCCGTGGGGCCGCCGCCAGAGGACGCCTCGTCCTGGCCGTAAGCGAGGTCCGCGGGGACCGACATCAGGACACGGTCTCCCACGTGGTGGCCCGCCAGGCCGCAGCGCCACCCGACGATCACCTGCTGGAGGGACAGGACCAGGGGCTGCCCCTGCCCCAGGGCCTCCTCCGAGGCCTCTGTGGTCTCCTGGCCAGCAGCCTCGCCAGGGGCGGTATCCTCGGCGCCGCCGGAGGCAGAGTCCTGAGCGTTCTGGGAGTCCTGCGCCCCCGTCTCGTAGGAGGAGTCAAAGGTGGTGTCAGAGCCCCACTGCCACCCCGCGTAGCCGACCGTCACCAGGTCCGTCTCAGCGACCTCGGTCCCGTCGCCCTCCTCCAGGGTCGCCACCGTGAGGTTCGCCGGGGCCTCCTCCCCGCTCCACGTCACGGTGGGCAGCGTGCCCGCCTCGCCCTCCACGGTGGGCAGCGCCGAGGAGTCGGAGTCGATCGTCAGGGCGGAGCAGTCAGTCGGCTCCTGCTGGCCCCCGGTCGTCGAGGTGGTACCAGGGTCGGCGCTGGTGGCAGTGGTGCTGCTGAGAGCGGGGTCGGCACCGTCCGCCGAGCCCTGGCACCCGGCCAGGGTGAGGCAGCCCACCAGGGCCAGGGCGGCCAGCGCCCGCGGGAAGGTCAGGGAGATACGGCGCACACAGGCTCCTTGGTTGTGCGAGGACAGCGGCAGCCCCGAAGGCCGGTGCCTCGTCTCCGGGAGCACCCGGGGACGAGGCCGGTAGACGGGTCAGTGGAAGGACTCCCCGCAGGCGCAGGTACCAGCGGCGTTAGGGTTGTCGATGGTGAAGCCCTGCTTCTCGATGGAGTCGGCGAAGTCGATCGTGGCCCCGGACAGGTAGGGCGCGCTCATACGGTCCACGACGACGTCCACCGAGGCCAGGGAGGCGCCACCTGTGTCAAAGGAGCGCACGGCGTCACCATCGAGAAGACGCTCGTCAAAGTAGAGCTGGTACACCAGGCCGGAGCATCCGCCGGGCTGGACCGCCACACGCAGCCGCAGGTCGTCACGCCCCTCCTGGGTCAGGAGGCTGGCAACCTTGGCCGCAGCCCCCTCGGTCAGGAGGACCTCGTGCTGCGCAGTCTCAGCACTCTCGGTTGCCACCTCAGCCACCGTGGTCTCAGCCATGTCATTCCCCTTCCTCGCTGTGTGTCAGCGTGTGCGTGTCAGCTGCGAGCCAGCCGCAACAGCACGTCAGAACGTGCCCCGCCCTCCCGGGACCGCGCCCGACGGGCCTGCCAGGGCGAACGCCTCACACACCCATGTTGTTCCCCGCCCAGCCTACGCGACCGCAGAAGACTTCCTTGTGTGAGTGACCTCACCTTCATCTGTCACATGTGGGCGCAAGCGCCTCGGACCCGACCCGGGGAGTCTCCGGAAGACCCGTGCCCACAGGTCAGGCCAGAGCCACGAGGTCCATGTACTCCTCACCCCACAGGTCCTCGTCCCCCTCCGGCAGCAGGAGGACCCGCTGCGGCTCCAGCGCCTGGACAGCTCCCTCGTCGTGCGTCACCAGGACCACGGCGCCCTCAAAGCCCCGCAGGGCGCGCAGCACCTCCTCACGGCTGGCCGGGTCCAGGTTGTTGGTGGGCTCGTCCAGCAGCAGCACGTTGGCGGAGGAGACCACGAGCATGGCTAGGGCGAGACGGGTCTTCTCCCCTCCGGAGAGCACGCGGGAGGGCTTGTCGGCGTCGGCCCCGGAGAACAGGAAGGATCCCAGGACGCTGCGCACCTGGGTGTCGTCCATTCCTGGTGCCGCGCGCCTGAGGTTTTCCACCACAGTGTCCTGGGTGTCGATGGTCTCGTGCTCCTGGGCGTAGTAGCCGATCCTAAGCCCGTGGCCGGCCACCACCTGACCCGCGTCAGCCTGCTCGACCCCGGCCAGGACACGCAGCAGGGTAGTCTTGCCGGCACCGTTGAGCCCCAGGACCACCACCCGGCTGCCGCGGTCCACAGCCAGGTCGACTCCGGCAAAGACCTCCAGGGAGCCGTAGGCCTTGGACAGCCCTGACGCACGCAGCGGCGTCCTGCCGCAGGGTGCCGGGTCCGGGAAGCGAAGGTGGGCCACCTTTTCCGCCTGGTGCTCGTCCTCCAGCCCAGCCAGGAGACGGTCAGCCCGCCTGAGCATCTGCTGGGCCGCAACGGCCTTGGTGGCCTTGGCCCGCATCTTCTCCCCTTGCGCCCGCAACGCCGCGGCCTTCTTCTCCGCGTTGGCGCGCTCACGACGGCGCCGGTGCTCGTCGTCAGAGCGCTGGGTGAGGTAGGCGTCCCACCCCAGGCTGTAGACATCCAGCACACCGCGCCCCGCGTCCAGGTACATCACCTGGTTGACGGTGTCCCGCAGAAGCGCAACGTCGTGGCTGATGACCACGAAGCCTCCCGAGTAGGAGCGCAGATGGTCACGCAGCCACAGCACGGAGTCGTGGTCGAGGTGGTTGGTGGGCTCGTCCAGCAGGAGGGTGTCCGGACGCTGGAACAGGACGCGTGCCAGCTCAACACGCCGTCGCTGACCACCAGAGAGAACCCCCACCGGCTGGTCCAGGACCCGGTCGGGTAGCCCCAGCGCCGCAGCGATACGAGCGGCCTCGGATGCGGCAGCGTACCCCCCGGCTACGGTGAACTCGTGGTCCAGCCTGGCGTAGCGGTCCAGCGCCCGGGCCTGGGCCTGGCCATCGGTGGATGCGATGCGTTCCTCGGCACGGCGGATACGCCTCATCAGCGCATCGATACCTCGGGCGGAGAGGATACGCTCACGCGCCTTCTGGTCCAGGTCTCCGACCTTGGTGTCCTGGGGCAGATAGCCCACGGAGCCGTGACAGGTGATCGTCCCCTCGTACTCAACTGCCTCCAGCCCGTGGCGCTCGTCGGCATCGGCCGCCGCCTGGCTGGCCCCCTGGGCGACAGCGGCGGCAGCCAGCAGCTTGGTCATGGTGGTCTTGCCTGCCCCGTTACGCCCCACCAGGCCCGCACGTGTCCCTGCACCGACCCGGAAGCTGGCTGAGCCGACGAGCTGTCTTGCACCAATACGCATGGTGAGGTCCTGGACGCTGATCACGGCCGTCATGCTACGGCCCACCGCATCAGTCCCACCACAGGCGCCACCCCTGCGCCCCGCCCGCCCACTCCGGACGCGTGCGCAACACCTCGTCCGGCCCGTCCTGCGCGTCGAGCCGGTAGCGCCGGGCGACAGCCTGCCACAGGGAGTCGCACTGGCACCCGGGTCCGTGGCGCTCATCCACCTTGTACTCCGCAAGATCGGTGTCCCCGACCCATACAGCCTCCACGGAGAGCCGCTCGTCCTCACGCTGGGGACCGATGCCGTAGCCGCTGAGGCGCACGCTGCCGTCAGCGCTGGCACAGGCTGCCAGCAGCGCTCCCAGGGACGGAGCCCGGTTCTGACGGTCCGACAGCGCCCTGCCTGGCAGGACCGACAGCAGCTCGCGCGCCGTGGCGGTGTCCAGGCCCCTGAAGGGGACGTAGTCCTCAGCCGGGGCCACAGTGGAAGCGGCTGCAGGCGCACGATGCAGGGAGGACCTGGCAGACGGAACCCACGGAGCCAGCAGCATCCACACCCCGGCCCTGACAGTCCACCCCCGTGGGCCGTAGAGACCCTGGGCACCACTAGACGGTGCGGAACCCAACGACGCCAGACCAGGAGACGTGGGATCAGGAGACATGTGTCTTGGGGTCATGGCTTCTCCTCAGCGGTTGCGGGTACCGGCCTCACGATGGGGCAGGCGCCCCCTCCCCCGCTACCGCTGCTGCCACGACCTGTGGACACGCCGGACCAGGCCGGAAGCGAGGAGCGCCGGTGGAGGGCTGGACCGAACACCCTTCTGGCACACTCCTGCCGCGCCCGTTCCTGCCGTTTCATTAAGAAACAACATAGGAAGTGGCATCCGCACCACCAGCAGCGCTAACCTCGTGCCACCGTCACTGTCGGCGGTCCCAGCAGATCGGCGGGCACGGCAGCCTCACGGTCCCCGTCCCGGGTGCCAGGCAGTACCCGTTCACTTCGAAAGGCCACGCATGGCAACTACCACGTCAGCACCGGAGATGATTCTTGACGCCGTGGGCGGCGCCGAGAACATCACCCACCTCACCCACTGCGCCACACGCCTGCGCTTTGAGCTGGTCGACGCCTCGGTGGTCGACAAGGCCACCGTCGAGGCAATCCCCGGCGTCATGGGCGCGGTCCCCCAGTCCGGTGACCGCTACCAGATCGTCATCGGCGGGGCCGTCCAGGGCGTCTACGACGAGATCATGAACCTGCCTGCCATGAAGTCGGGCGGCGCCTCATCCAGGCAGGCGGATGCCGACGTCAAGGCCGCCGCCCGAGCCAAGGCCCGCGGCAAGAACGCCCTCGTCGACGCGTTCTTCGAGTACCTCTCCGACTCCTTCCGCCCGCTGCTGCCGGTACTGCTGGGAACCTCGCTCATTATCGCTGGCGAGGCGGTGCTGGAGGCCCTCGGCTACATCGACACCCGGGCCGAGATCAAGCCCGCCTCGCTCGCCTTCGTGGACGCGATGTTCCGGTCGGTGTTCTACTTCCTGCCGATCATGGTCGCCTACAACGCCTCCAAGAAGCTCAACATCGACCCCTGGGTGGGAACTGCGGTCATGGCGGCCCTGCTCACGCCCAACTTTATCGCCATGAGCGACCCGGAGCTGACGCGCAACGTCACCTGCACGGTCAACCAGACGCTGGACACCCAGATGTGCACCGCCAACGTCTTCGGGCTGCCCATGCAGCTCCAGGACTACGGCGGGCAGGTATTCGTCCCGCTCATGATGGTGGCGGTCCTCGCCGTGGTCTACAAGCAACTGGTCAAGATCATCCCGAGCAATGTCCAGATGGTCTTTGTCCCCTTCCTCTCCTTCGTCATCATGATGCCGGTGACGGCCTTCCTCATCGGCCCGCTAGGCGTGTGGGTCGGTACTGCCCTGGGAACGGGGCTGGCGTGGCTCAACAGCACCGCCCCCATCATCTTCGCCATCATCATCCCGCTGCTCTACCCCTTCCTGGTCCCGCTAGGCCTGCACTGGCCTCTCAACGCGATCATGATCGCCAACATCAACACCCTGGGCTACGACTTTATCCAGGGTCCCATGGGTACCTGGAACTTCGCCTGCTTCGGCGCCACGGCCGCTGTGCTCCTGTGGGCTGTGCGTGACAGGGACAAGGAGATGCGACAGACTGCCACCGGCGCGCTGGCAGCCGGTCTGTTCGGTGGTATCTCCGAGCCCAGCCTCTACGGTATCCACCTGCGCTTCAAGCGCATCTACCCGCTCATGCTCGTGGGCTGCGCCGTCGGCGGCCTCATCGTGGGTCTGGGCGGAGGCGTGGACGCCAGCACCTTCGCCTTCACCTCGCTGCTGACCATCCCGATCTTCAGCCCCATGGCACTGTACGCCATCGCCATCGCCGCAGCCTTCGGCACCTCCTTCGGCCTCATCGCCGTCTTCGGCTACCGCACCAAGGAGGAGCGCGCCGAGGCCCTGGCCGCCGCTGGCGTCGTCGAGGCCGACCCTGCCGAGACCGCTGCGGACCTCGCCCTGGAGAAGCAGGCCGCTGCCGCCTCCGCCCAGCCCGGCGACGCGCAGGAGAAGACTGGTCAGGGCCAGCCCAAGTCGGCGCTGGTACCCGGCACGGTCACCGAGATCGTCTCCCCGCTGAGCGGCGCCGTCATCCCCCTGGACCAGGTGGCTGACCCTGTGTTCTCCACCGGCGCCGTGGGTCCGGGCGCGGGCATCGAGCCGGAAGGGGACTCAGGTAAGCACATCGTGGTGACCGCCCCCGCCGCAGGCACGATCCTCGTGGCTCCGGAGTCCGGCCACGCCTACGGCATCGCCCTGGACAGCGGCGTGGAGATCCTTATCCACGTGGGACTGGACACGGTGAACCTGGAAGGCAAGGGCTTCGATGTCAAGGTCTCCCAGGGAGACCGGGTCGAGGCCGGCGCCGAGCTGGTGCGGGTGGACCGTGCCGTCGTGGAGGAGGCGGGCTACCCGCTGACGACCCCGGTGCTGGTCACCAACGCTGCTTCCTTCGCCTCTGTCGACGTCGCGACCGAAGGCGAGGTGGCCACAGGGGCGGCGCTGCTGCGGGTCACCGCCCCCGACAAGAACTGACTGACGCGGGCTGACCACCTCCCAGCCCAGACTGGCACATCTCAGACACTTCTCAGAGACCTCTGCCAAGATCCCGGACCTCGTGCTCCCCGGCCACGGCAACACCGCTGGTCGGGGAGCACGACGTCGTGCGGCGGTCTCATAAGGCCTTACGAGACCTGAAGGCCTTACGAGACCTGGCGACAGGTGGAGCCAGTGCGTTCCAGCGCGTTGACGTCTCCAGAAGGCACCTCCTGCAGGCTCCGATCCTCCCAGGGCCTCGATCGAGCAAACGCGCTTTACACCCGCAGCGCCCAGAAGGCCACGGCAGCCGCAGCAGCAACGTTGAGGGAGTCCACTCCCCCAGACATAGGGATCCGCACCACCACGTCAGCAGCCTCGGTGGTACGCCGTGGTAGCCCGTCCCCCTCCGTCCCCAGGACCAGGGCCACCTTCCCCTCCGCACTGGTGCACACTGACGAGGCGGCAAACTCCTCCAGGGGCACCGATTCCTCGGACAGGGCCAGAGCGGCCACGGTGAAGCCCGCTTCGTGCAGCTCGTCCACGACGGGCCAGCGCTGCACCCGGGTCCACGGCACCTGGAAAACCGTCCCCATCGAGACACGGACACTGCGCCGGTAGAGAGGGTCTGCGCAGCGTGGCGTCACCAGGACTGCGTCCACCCCCAGGGCGGCTGCCGAGCGAAAGGCGGCACCCACGTTGGTATGGTCCACCAGGTCCTCCAGGACGGCCACCCGCCGCGCGCCGCTGCCTGCACGAGCCGCGGCCAGGAGCTCCCCAACGCCACGCAGCACCGGGCGGTTCATGGCAGCCAGCGCTCCCCGGTGCAGGTGGAAGCCGGTGACCGACTCCAGCAGCTCCTCGTCGGCCAGGAACACCGGCACCGGGCCGCCGTCATCACGGCCCTGGCAACCGACCGCCGCCGCGATCGTCGGGCGCAGCTGGTCATAGTGGTGCTCAGCCATGAGAAAGGAGCGCGGCCGGTGGCCTGCCGCCACGGCCCGCCTGATCACCTTGGTGGACTCGGCCATGTACAGGCCGCGCTCAGTCTCCAGCCGACGTCGCAGTGCGCTGTCAGTCAGGCGCGTGTAGTCGGCCAGGCGGTCATCGTCACGGCAGGTCAGCCGGACAATCATCCCTCGCCAGCGCCAGGCGCCCGGGACGCCGAGGACCCCGGCGCCCCTGCTCCAGGCACCCGGTCCTCTGAGGCCTCCTGGAGAGCCGTCTGCGCCTCACCCCGGGCCTGAGCCAGGGCCTCCTCCGGGGTAGGCAGGCTCGTCGCCGCCAGATCCGAGGCGATCCCCAGGTCCACCTCCGTGTCGGACAGGTCGACCCCGGCTCCCTGATCACCGTCCTGCCCACCAGGCTGGTCCGGGGACGGCCCGGAGGGCCTGTCCCCACCCAGCGCCCCGGCGATTCCGTCCAGGGCCGCGGTGAACTCGGTGGGAACGATCCACATCTTGGAGGAGGAGCCGTTGGCGATCTTCGGCAGGGTCTGCAGGTACTGGTAGGCGAGCAGCTTGGGATCGGCGTTGCCGCGGTGGATGGCATCAAAGACCTGCAGGATGGCGCGCGACTCACCCTGCGCCCTGAGGATCGCCGACTGTGCCTGCCCCTCAGCACGCAGGATCGCCGACTGCTTGTCACCCTCCGCGGTAAGGATCTGGGACTGCTTGACGCCCTCGGCCGTGAGGATCGCAGCACGCCGATCACGCTCAGCACGCATCTGCTGCTCCATCGCGCCCTGGATGGAGGCGGGCGGGTCGATGGACTTCAGCTCGACGTTGCTGACCCGGATGCCCCAGCGCCCCGTCGCCTGGTCGAGCACGCCGCGCAGCTGGCCGTTGATCTGGTCACGGCTGGTCAGGGTCTGCTCCAGGTCCATGGCACCGATGACATTACGTAGCGTGGTGATCGTCAGCTGCTCGATTGCCTGGAGAAAACTGGCGATCTCATAGGTGGCGCGCTTGGGGTCCGTCACCTGGTAGTAGATCACCGAGTCGATACTCACCACTAGGTTATCCGAAGTGATGACCGGCTGCGGCGGGAAGGAGACTACCTGTTCACGCAGGTCCACCGTGTTGCGCACGCTGTCGACAAAAGGGATCAGAAAATGGAGGCCCGCCCCGTACTCCGCCTGGAACTTCCCCAGCCGCTCCACGATGATCGCGTAGCTCTGCGGCACTCTGCGCACCGCGCGGAAGATCGCGACAACGACCAGCAGCGCCAGGAGCAGCAGGACGATAAGAGGGACAACGGCCAGTTCGTTCATGTCAGGGGACTCCTGTTGTACGTGTCATGCTTGTTCCGGGTAACGGGTACCCAGCGGTCACCGCCCGTGGGGTACCGGCTCCTGGGAGGCCTGCTCCAAGGCGGCCGGGACGACGACGGCGACAGCCCCGTCGATCTGGGTCACCGTCACTGCGGCACCGGGCTCGACAGGACCGCCCTGCCCCGCAGCAGCCGGTGCCAGCCGGGCGCTCCACTCGCCACCGCTGAGCCGCACCCGGCCTCCCTGGTCGTCCACCACGGTGATCGCCGTGGCCGAACGTCCCACCAGAGCCTCAGCATTGGTCCTCATCTGCGGGGCCGTGGAGGCCATACGCCTTCTGGCCCAGGGACGCACCGCCAGCAGAAGCAGTGTGGAGACGACCGCGAAGACGATGAACTGGACCGGTAGAGAGGCCCCCAGCGCCGCCGCGACGCCCCCTCCCAGGGCTCCTCCGGCGATCATGAGGAAGGTGAGGTCGGCCGTCAGGATCTCGATGACGGCGAGGACCAGGGACCCGCCGATCCAGAACAGCCAGACCATAAGTAGGAACCTCCTCAGTGATGTCTCAGTAGATACCCCAGGTACCTCGGCGACGTCAGCCGTGTGGGCAGCTAGCGCAGGGCTAGTATTCCAGACTTCCGGCTCGAGGGCGTGGTCACGTGCCCGATTCAGAGGTACCGGGGCGGCGGAGCGGACCGACCCCGCTGCCACCGACACCCCGCCTGCGACAGCCCAGCCCAGACACGGCTCAGGCCAGTCCCGGCAGGGTCAGACGCTGCCAGCCCCTCAGGCGCTGCCGACGGCTGGCACGGTCCCGCGCTCGGCCGCCCCCCGTGCCCAATAGCGACCCCGGTCCTGGACCACCTCCAGGGGAAGGCCGAAGGTAGCGGTCATGACCGCGTCGGTGAGGACCTCCTCCACAGGGCCCACCTGCTGGACACGTCCCTGCCGCAGGGCCATCGCGTGAGTGATACCGGGAGGAATCTCCTCCAAGTGGTGGGTCACCATGAGGAGCGAGGGCGATCCGGGATCCTGGACGATGTCGGCCAGGGCCGCGAGAAGCTGCTCGCGGCCGGCCACGTCCAGCCCGCAGGCCGGCTCGTCAAGGACGAGCAGCTCGGGGTCGGGCATGAGGGCACGAGCGATCTCGACACGCTTGCGCTCCCCCGAGGACAGGGTGGCCCACCTCCGGTCGCTCAGGTATCCCGCCCCCAGCGCCTGCAGCAGCGCCTCGGCCCGCTCGGTGTCCAGGTCGTCATACCTCTCCCGCCAGCGGCCGGTGTAGCCGTAGGCGGCCGACAGCACCACGTCAACGACTCTCTCACTTCCCAGCACGCTGGAGGACAGGGCCGAGGAGCACAGGCCGATCCTGGGGCGCAGCTCGGAGACGTCAACACGCCCCAGGCGCTCGGACAAGATGTCCACCGTGCCGGAGGAGGGGAAGAGGCGGGCCGCAGCCAGACGGGCGAGCGTGGTCTTGCCCGCGCCGTTGGGCCCCAGGACCACCCAGTGCTCCGACTCCTCCACAGCCAGGCTGACATGGTCAAGAACCACGGTGGTCCCACGGGTGAGCGTGACGTCGTCAAGGTGGAGGACGCAGGTCATCCCCCAACCTTACCGTCCCTTCCCTGAGCGGCCCAGGACCCACCTCGGCCCGGGGGACTCGGCTCCGAGGAGCGGCGGTACGGTGGGGACATGCCTCTTGCGCCACCGCTCAGCGTCCTCCTCGCCCTGTGGGCCCCGGTGCCCTCCTCCCACGGCCTGGCCCTGGTCCAGGGACCCGACGGCGTGCACAGCGTCATTGAGGAAGGCGTCAAGGAGGACGCCGAGGACGCACCGCAGAATGCGGGGCACGGCCTAGGCCTGGAGGAGTGGTTGGCGGCCGCCCGCCCCTTGAGCCGGGTCGCCGCCCTGCTCCCCTCCCCGGCCGACGGCCTGTCGGCGCGCCCCGAGGCCCTGGAGGCAGGCCAGGCCGTCATCGTGGAGACCGGCGGGACCGAGCAGCGCCACACCGGCGCCAGCCTGCTGGTCCCACAGGACTCAGGCACGAGCGTGGTGTGGCACCGCCTGCCGGTAGAGGCGCCCGTGCCCGCGCTGGACCCGGGGCAGGCACGACGCGACGTGCACACCGCCACGGAGGCAGCCATCGACGCCCTGACGGACCTGGACCTGGCCCGAGGGCGCCCCGACCTGGCTGACACCCTCAACGACCTTGTCCTCGCCGGACTGGACCCCCGCCTTCTTCCGCCGTCCCTGGACTCCCGCAGGGTCCAGCTCCTGGAGCGCTCCCTGCGCCTGGCCGCTATCTGCGAGCTAGCCCTGGAGGACGACGGCGGCTCGGCGACGGCACGTCAGGCCCGGCAGCGCTCAGAGGTCCTGCGGCCGCTGCTGGCGGTAGCCCGCCGGGGACGGCCGCAGCCACCGACTGGTGGGCCTGCCACAGCCGTCAGCCCTGCTGAAGCACCCAGCGGTAGACCTCCATGGTGCGCTGGGCGACAGCCTCCCAGGAGAAGTGCTCCTCCACCCGCCTGCGCGAGGCCGCCCCATCTGGGCGGCCCGCTCGGTGTCGGTAACTACCTCTGTCAGGCGCTCCGCCAGGTCCGCCTCGAAGCGGGCGGGGTCGGTGGGGGTGCCGGTGCCGTCCTGGACCTGGTCAATCGGCACCAGGAGCCCTGTCTCGCCGTCGACGATGACGTCGGGGATGCCACCGGTGGCGGAGCCAACGACAGGAAGCCCCACGGCCATGGCCTCGAGGTTGACGATGCCCAGCGGCTCGTAGACGGAGGGGCACACGAACACGTCCGAGGCGGACAGGACCGCGATCAGCTCGGGGCGCGGCAGCATCTCCTCGACCCACACCACACCGGTACGGGTCTGGCGCAGCCGGTCCACCAAGGTGTCGACCTCCGCCTTGATCTCAGGAGTGTCAGGAGCCCCGGCACACAGGACGACCTGGACGTCACCAGGCAGCTGCTCGCAGGCCCTCAGCAGGTGCGGCAGGCCCTTCTGGCGGGTGATGCGGCCGACGAACACCACGGTGGGACGGTCCGGGTCGATGCCCAGGCGCTTCAGGGTCACCGAGGCCGCGGCGTCGGCCTCCTCGCCCTCGGGCCGCTGCCAGGCCTGCAGGTCGATCCCGTTGTGGACCACCTTGACCCGGTCGGGGTCCACCGCAGGGTAGGCACGCAGGATATCGTCCCTCATGCCGTTGGACACCGCGATAATGCCTGCGGCCGCCTCGTAGGCGGTCCTCTCCGCCCAGGAGGACAGGGCGTAGCCGCCGCCGAGCTGCTCAGCCTTCCACGGGCGCAGCGGCTCCAGGGAGTGCGCGGAGATCACGTGGGGCACGCTGTGCAGGAGGGAGGCCAAGTGGCCCGCAAGGTTGGCGTACCAGGTGTGGGAGTGCACCAGGTCGGTGCCCTCGGTCCCCTGGGCGATCTCCAGGTCCACCCCGAAGGTACGCAGCGCGGCGTTGGCCTCCTCCAGCTCGGCGACCTCAGGGTAGCCGGTGACCCCCGGATCGGCTCCCGGGGTCCCCGGCTGGCGCGGTCCTCCGAAGGCGTGGACCCTCACGTCAGCCAGCGGCCGCAGCACCTTGGCCAGCTCGTCGACGTGGACGCCGGCGCCGCCGTAGATAAAGGGTGGGTACTCCTTGGTCAGCAGGTCGACCCTCATAGGTGCCTCTCCTCGTGTGTGTTCCCTCGGTGGGCTGCCTGAGCAGACCACCCGGACGTGTCAGACGTGCTCACGCGGGCACGGAGGCGCCCGGGACGGCTCCGGCCCACGGGGACGACGGTAGTCGGTCCCGGCTTCCCGCGGGCCGTTTTGGGGCTCGTCCCCAGAGCACGTGCGCAGTCGCGCGGGACCATGTCGGGACCAGGCGAGGAGCGGCTCGGCACGGGTGCGGGAACCCGCCGGGACCACTGCGTGGGACACCGGCCCGTTCGCTCCCCACAACGGGCTCGGGGCAGTAAGGTAGGCCACATGGCTCAACCCCGTGTTCTCGCAATCGTCCTTGCTGGTGGTGAGGGCAAGCGCCTCATGCCCCTGACCGTCGACCGTGCCAAGCCCGCCGTGCCCTTCGGCGGGATCTACCGGCTCATTGACTTCTCTTTGTCCAACATGATCAACTCCGGCTTTCTCAAGGTCGTGGTGCTCACCCAGTACAAGTCCCACTCCCTGGACCGCCACATCTCGATGACCTGGCGCATCTCGGACATGCTGGGCAACTACATCGCCCCCGTCCCCGCCCAGCAGCGCATGGGCAAGCACTGGTTCCTGGGCTCGGCGGACGCGATCTTCCAGTCCCTCAACCTGCTGGACGACGAGCGCCCGGACTACGTGGTCATCACCGGCGCGGACAACATCTACCGCATGGACTTCTCCCAGATGCTGGACCACCACATCGCCTCCGGGCTTCCCTGCACGGTGGCGGGCATCCGCCAGCCTCGCTCCCTGGCTGACCAGTTCGGCGTCATCGAGACCGACCCGGGTGACCGCCACAAGATCCAGGCCTTTGTGGAGAAGCCGTCGCAGACCCCGGGCCTGCCCGATTCCCCCGACGAGGTCCTGGCCTCGATGGGCAACTACATCATGACTGCCGACGCCCTGTCGGAGGCCGTCACGGTCGACGCCGATAACGAGGACTCCAAGCACGACATGGGCGGCAACATCGTCCCCTGGTTCGTGAACCAGGGTGCCGCGGGCGTCTACGACTTCAAGGACAACGACGTCCCGGGGTCCTCGGAGCGGGACCGTGACTACTGGCGCGACGTAGGCACCGTCGACGCCTTCTACGACGCCCACCAGGACCTCATCTCCGTGACCCCGGTGTTCAACCTCTACAACGACCGCTGGCCCCTGTTCGCCGGCTACCAGGCCGCCATGCCCCCGGCCAAGTTCGTCTACGGCCACCATGAGCGCCTGGGCCACGCCGTGGACTCCATCGTCTCCCCCGGCGTCATCGTCTCCGGTGGAGAGGTCATCTCCTCAGTCCTGTCCCCCGGGGTCCGGGTCAACTCCTGGTCCTCGGTACGCGAGTCGGTCCTCATGGACGGCGCTGAGGTGGGACGCAACACGGTAGTCAACCGCGCCATCCTGGACAAGCACGTCCACGTCGAGGAGGGAGCCATGGTGGGCATCGACCCCGAGCACGACCGCGAGCGCGGCTTCACCGTCACCGAGTCCGGGATCACCGTGGTGGCCAAGGGGCAGACCGTCAGCCGCTGACACCACACGCTGACCGGGAGGTACCGCCCGCCCCGGCGGGCGGTACTGGCTGGCACTGTCCGGTACCGTCCGGCGCCCTGGCACTAGCATGGGTGCCCATGAGCAGCACCCCACGCACGACGGGTTCCCCTGCTGACGGACCCCTTGCTGACCACGGCCCGGGCCTGCTGGTCATGGACGTTGACTCCACGCTTATCGAGCAGGAGGTCATCGACCTGCTGGCCGCCCACGCCGGCACCCAGCAGCACGTCGCCGAGATCACGGCCCGGGCGATGAGGGGCGAGCTCGACTTCACTGAGTCGCTGCGGGAGCGCGTCACCACCCTGGCTGGACTACCACTGAGGACAGTTGACAAGGTGCTGGCGGAGGTCACCCTGACCACGGGCGCCGAGGAGCTCGTCACCCGGCTCCACGCCCTGGGGTGCCGGGTGGGCGTCGTGTCCGGAGGCTTCGCGGAGGTGGCTGCACCGCTGGCTGATCGCCTGAGGATCGACCACGTGGCGGCAAACGGCCTTGAGGCCAACGGCGGGGTGCTCACGGGCCGCCTACGCGGCCGCGTCATCGACCCGCAGGAGAAGGCACGCTGCCTGCGCGCGTGGGCCGAGGCTGACGGCGTGGCGATGGAGCGCACGGTCGCGGTCGGCGACGGAGCCAACGACCTGGAGATGCTTGCTGCGGCAGGGCTGGGCGTGGCCTTCTGCGCCAAGCCTGTCGTGGCCCAGCAGGCCCAGGCCGCGGTCCACGTCCGCGACCTGCGCGCGGTCCTGGAGCTTCTCCCCGGGGCAGGCGCCCGCCGCTGACAGCCAGGCCTGCCGGTATCGGTGGTATCGGCGGGTCAGTGTCGGCGGGCGGTGAGGATCTCGCTGATATGTCCCCCGCCGGGAGCCAGGTCCTCCCACCGGGAGGCAACATCAATGAGGACAGCCGTCGCCGTGGGAACCCCGAAGGACACCTGGGTGCCCAGGTCGTCGTCAGTGTCGTGAAGGGTGTGCGCCAAGGCGGAGACGGTGGGCTCGTGCCCCACAACGACCACGCTACGGGCGCTGCGGGCGCCAGCGGCAACCAGGTCGAGGACGCCACTGACCCCGTGGCTGTAGATCTCCTCGTGGACCTGGACCTCGGCGGGGTCCAGACGCTGGCGCAGCGGCTGTGCCGTCTGTCGGGCACGCGCCGCAGGGGACACCAGGAGCAGATCGGTATGATCCAGGCGCTGCCGCAGCTGGCGGGCAAGCTGCTCCGCCAGGGTTACTCCCTTGGGCGTCAGGGGTCGTTCCAGGTCACTGTCGGCGTCATGAGACGCCTTAGAGTGGCGTACAAGCACGAGCCGTCGTACAAGGTCTGTGGTCACACACCTACCCTAGGACACCTTGCCTGCCACCGGGGCAGGTACAGGCCTGATCACGCCAGGTCGCGCCTGACCACGTCGTCCTCGCCCACCTCTCGCCGTCCGTAGGGTCTAGGCTCCCGCGAGCCACACCCCCCCGTCCGCGTAGACGACCTGGCCGGTGGTGGCGGGCAGCCACCCGGACAGGAGAGCAACGGCTGTGCGAGCCACCGGGTCGGCGTCGTCAGGGTCCCAGCCCAGCGGGGCCCTCTGCGTCCAGCGGGAGGCGATCCCCTCAAAACTGGGCACGGCCGAGGCCGCCGGGGTGCGCAGGGGGCCGGCGCTCAGGGCGTTGACACGCACACCAGCGCCTCCGAGCTCGACGGCCAGGGTACGCACGCTGGCCTCCAGCGCCGCCTTGAGCGGTCCCATCCAGCCGTAGCCCGGATGGACCCGTCCCGAGTCGAAGGTCAGGGCGACAACGGCGCTGCCCGTGCCCAGCAGCGGGCCGAGAGCCCCCACCAGCGCGGGCAAAGAGGCAGTGGTGACCGTGAACGCAGCCTCCAGCGCGGCCGCCCGCCGTCCTGGCAGGCCGGTGCCTGGCGCTGCCGAGGCCTGCCCCAGTGCCTCCGCCCCGGCTGGCTGCCCCGGACCCTCGGCCCCGGAGGCGGAGTCGTCTCCCGCTCCCCGCGCCAGGAGGGAGCCCAGCAGGGAGGCGTCAGCATGGGCGAGGCAGTGGACCAGGCCGTCCAGATGACTCACTCCCAGCTCCCCCAGCAGGGAGGCCAGCCGCGTCACAGAGCCTGCCGTGGCCACGTCCAGAGGCAGCACGGGGTCGTGCAGCCCCAGCCTCCGGGCGAGAGCCTGCGTGGCCCCTATGGTGCGCGGCACCCCGGTGAGAAGGACCCGTGCCCCCTGGTCGGCCGCCACCGCCGCGACCGCCGTCGCGATCGAGGAGGGACGCAGGACCCGGTGACCAGGACCGTGCGGTCCCTGAGCAGCCCTACGGTCTCCTGGGACCGGGGACGGGGCCACGCTGCCGGGGCCGCTCGGGGTCCGTATCCCCTGGGACATGTCCCCCGGGGCTCGGGAGTCTCAGACACACGGTGATATTAGCGCACCGGGTACCCGCACCTGCCATATCTGCCTTGTACCGATCGCGCCCAGCCGTGCCTCGACCGTGCACCAACTGTGCACCAGCCTTGTGCCAGCATGGTGGTATGAGTGTTGTCGAGCATGCTGAGGCTGAACGCTGCGCTGCGCCACCGGGGTCTCCCCGTAGGGTTGCTCCCCTGGTCATCGGGCCGTTGACTGTGACTACGCCGGTGGAACTGGCACCGATGGCAGGAGTTACCAACGCCTCCTTCCGCAGGCTGTGCCGCCAGCGGGCGGAGAGCGCCCTGCCAGCCAGCCTGAGGCCGCTCAGCCCGGGACCCCTCCCTGGCGGCAGCGGGCTGAGCGCACCCGCAGGCCTCTACGTCACCGAGATGGTGACCTCACGGGCGCTGGTGGAGCGCAGTGAGCGGACACTGGCGATGGTACGCACCGACCCTGCCGAGCGGGTCCGTTCCGTCCAGCTCTACGGCGTCGACCCGACGACGGTCGCAGCCGCGGTGCGCATCCTGGTCGAGGAGGACCTGGCTGACCACATCGACCTGAACTTCGGCTGCCCGGTGCCGAAGGTGACACGCAAGGGCGGAGGGGCGGCCCTGCCGTGGAAGCGCGACCTCCTGGCAGCGATCCTCACCGAGGCGGTGCGCTCCTGCGAGACAGCCGTGGCGGCGTCGCGGCGGCCGCAGGAGGTGCCGGTGACGATCAAGATGCGCCTGGGGATCGACGACTCCCACGAGACGTTCCTGGACGCAGCCCGCTTGGCGTGTAAGGCAGGCGTAGCCGCAATCGCCCTGCACGCCCGCACCGCTCGCCAGCACTACTCCGGGCAGGCGCGCTGGGAGCAGGTCGCCCGGCTCAAGGACAGCACCACCCTGCCTGTCCTGGGCAACGGTGACGTCTGGAGCGGGGACGACGCCCTGCGCATGATGGATCAGACGGGATGCGACGGCGTCGTCGTGGGGCGAGGGTGCCAGGGGCGTCCCTGGCTCCTGGCCGATATCGTGGCAGCTATGCACGGTCTCCAGGAACGGGCCCGCCCCGACCTGGACGAGGTCGTGGCAGTCATTCGCCAGCATGCCCGCCTGCTCGCCCAGGAGATGGGCGAGGACCGCGGAGTGCGCGACCTGCGCAAGCACCTGGGCTGGTACCTCCGGGGCTACCCTGTGGGCGGGGCAGCCCGCGCCAGTCTCACCCAGGTGCGCAGCCTGGAAGGGCTCGACTCGGCGCTGGAGGACATGCGCTCCCGCCTTCCGGCCTCGGTCCCCTACCCCGGTGCCGCTGCGGAAGGCCCCCGGGGCCGGGCAGGCAGTCCCAGGACCCCGCACCTGCCCCAGGGGTGGCTGGACTCCCCCACCCTAGACAAGGCCCAGCAACGCATGCTCGCCGAGGCCGAGTCCGACGCCTCCGGCGGCTGAGACAGCAGCTGCTCCCCGAGGACCTGGCGGACCGGACAGGAGGTCAGGAAGAACCTCAGACCGAGCCCTGGGAAGAGCCTGAGGAAGAGCCTGAGGAAGAGCTTGAGGAAGACTGAGGCACCGGGGTGGTACGGCACAGGAAGGCGGCGATCGCCGTGGTCGCCGGGATGGCCAGGACCAGACCGATGGAGGACACCAGGGTGCGTACCACCTCCTCGGCGATCTCCCCGGACAGGACGGTGCTCGCGACGGACCGGTCGATGAGCGCGGCGGTCAGGATGAGAGGCAGGGCGGTGCCGGCGTAGGCGAAGGCCAGGGTATAGACCGTCGAGGCGATGTGGTCCCTACCGATGCTCATCCCACCCGTGAACAGGCGGGTCCGGGACAGGGACGGGTTGGCGGCGTGAAGCTCCCAGACTGCCGAGGCCTGGGTGATGGTGACGTCGTTGAGGACTCCCAGGGCCGCCACGACCATGCCGCAGGTCAGCAGCGCCTGCAGGTTGACGCCCTCCACCAGGGAGGTCAGCACGGCGGCCGTCTCGTCCACGCTCCCGGTGAGGTTGGCCGCCCGGGTCCCCCACAGGGACAGCAGCACTGTCAGGAGGACTCCCGCCACGGTGCCTAGCAGAGCCGTCGTGGTGCGCACGCTCACCCCGTGGGCCACGTACACCGCGGCGAGCATCATCGCCATGGAACCCACCAGCGTGACGGCCAGGGGGGAGGACCCCGCCAGGAGGGCGGGGATCATAAAGAAGACGAGCACCACCGTGGCGACAACCAGGCCCAGGACGCTCAACGCGCCCTTGCGTCCCGCCACCGCTACCACCAGCACCAGGTAGACGACGGCCAGGGCCGCCACCGGGACCCCGCGCCCGTAGTCCACGAATACGTAGGGCGTCCCCATGGACACCGCCTCAGGTGCGTACATGACCTGGAGCTCGTCGCCGACATCCGCCACGCCGAGGGACTCGGCAGGAATGTGGACCGGCATCGTCAGCCCCTCACCGTCGCCGGAGGTGATCTCCGCGCAGACGGCGTTGTCCAGGAAGGAGCCGTCGCTGACCCCCTCCAGGGCCTCCGCGGCGTCCTGGCAGTCCTCGACGTCCAGGGAGGTGACGGTGGCCGTCTCCATCGAGCTCCCCTCCACCGCAAAGGGTTGGGAACCGACCAGGGAGCTGTCACCTGGCCACAGCACCACCAGCCCGACAAGGGTCGCCACGACCAGCGGGACCACAAGTGCGCTCAGGATGGCACGCACCGTCCTGGCCTCAGAGCCGCTCAGGGCCGGGACCGCCGTGTGTGCGTGGGCGTGTCCCTCCTCTCCCGGGCGGTCTGGGAGCGGGCTCGTGCCGACGTGGTGGCCAGGGTCCGGGCTGCCGGGGGCGTGGGAGGGGGTCTCGGTACTCACTGGCCCATCATGCACACGGGCACCATCCACCGTGCGAGTGCGGGGTGCCTCATACGACCGCCCCGTACTCTGACGGCGTACCCCGTAGTCTCACAGCGGTGATGAGGACGGATCGACAGGTCTCACTGGGCCACGGCCAGCTGGCCAGGCCCGGCCGGCCTAGCAGCCCACGAGCCGCTCGGCGAGGTAGCGCTCAACACCTTCCACCGCAACGCGCTCCTGGGCCATGGTGTCGCGCTGCCGCACGGTGACAGCACCGTCCTGGGGAGAGTCGAAGTCATAGGTGAGGCAGAAAGGCGTGCCCACCTCGTCCTGGCGGCGGTAGCGGCGGCCGACCGCCCCGGCCTCGTCGTACTCGACGTTCCAGGAGCGACGCAGGCGCGCGGCCAGCTCGCGCGCGGGCCCGGTCAGCTCCTCCTTGCGCGACAGCGGCAGCACAGCTGCCTTGACCGGTGCGATACGGGGGTCGAGCCGCAGCACGACCCGCCTGTCCACACCTCCCTTGGTGTTGGGGGCCTCGTCCTCGGTGTAGGCCTCGACCAGGAAGGCCATGAGGGAGCGGGTCAGCCCAGCGGCGGGCTCAATGACGTAGGGGGTCCAGCGCTCCCCCCGGGTCTGGTCGTAGTAGGACAGGTCCTTACCGGAGTGCTCGGCGTGGGTGGACAGGTCGAAGTCGGTACGGTTGGCCACGCCCTCCAGCTCACCCCACTCGCTCCCGGCGAAGCCGAAGCGGTACTCCAGGTCCACGGTGCGCTTGGAGTAGTGGGACAGCTTCTCCTGAGGGTGCTCGTAGAGGCGGATGTTGTCCGGGTCGATCCCCAGGTCCACGTACCAGGCCTTGCGGTGGTCGATCCAGTACTGGTGCCACTCCTCGTCGGTTCCCGGCTCGCAGAAGAACTCCATCTCCATCTGCTCGAACTCACGCGTGCGGAAGATGAAGTTGCCGGGGGTGATCTCGTTGCGGAAGGACTTGCCGACCTGGGCGATGCCGAAAGGAGGCTTCCTGCGCGCCGCCCCCATGACGTTGGTGAAGTTGACAAAGATGCCCTGGGCCGTCTCCGGGCGCAGGTAGTGCAGGCCTGACTCGTCGTCCACGGGTCCCAGGTAGGTCTTAAGCAGGCCGGAGAAGGCCTTGGGCTCAGTGAATCGGCCCCGTGTCCCGCAGTTGGGGCAGACCAGCTGGTCCAGCGCGACGTCGGCGGCGTCCTCTACGCCGTGCCTGGAGGCGTAGGCCTCCTGGAGCTCGTCCTGGCGCAGGCGCTTGTGACAGCTGGTGCACTCGATAAGCGGGTCGGTGAAGGCCTGGACGTGGCCGGAGGCGACCCACACCTCACGCGGCAGGATGACAGAGGAGTCCAGGCCCACGACGTCGTCGCGGGATCGGACCATGTACTGCCACCACTGGCGCTTGATGTTCTCCTTGAGCTCCACGCCCAGCGGCCCATAGTCCCAGGCAGAGCGGGTACCGCCGTAGATCTCGCCGCAGGGGAAGACGAAGCCGCGACGCTTGGCGAGGTTGATGACGGCGTCAAGCCGTGAGGGGGTCTGTGCCACCGGTACTCTCCTAGGGAGTTGTCATCTGTCGTGGTCCCACCTGGTTGGCGGGGGCGAGTGGGGACAGTCTAGAGGTCCCGGTCCCGCTGACCGACTACCTGGTCACTGCCTGGTTCACTGCCTGGTTCACTGACCGGCTGCCTGGTTTGACGCGTCCACGGCACATGATGAAAATGATTCCCATGAAGTCTCAGACCGAGCCTGCCTCCCCGGCCTCACGTACCCTGCGCGACGACGCGCACGCACCCGCCAGTATCCAGGACAGACACCTGTCGGCAGCACGCCGCTCACGCCCTGCCGCCCACCGCCTAGGTGCGGGCACCGCCGCGCTCGTCCTGGCCGCAGGCCTGTCGTCCTGCTCCGCCCTCAGCGGCGAGGACACCAGCGCCTCCCAGACTGCCGCAGGCAGCTCGGACACCGACGCCACCCTGGCCGTGTCTACCTCCTTTTACCCTATCGCCTACCTGGCGACAGCAGTGGGCGGGGAGCACGTGACGGTCACGTCGGTGACTCCCACCAGTGTCGAGCCGCACGACTACGAGCTTTCCCCCAAGGACGTCACCGCCCTGGAGGCCGCTGACGTCATCGCCTACGTCCCAGGCTTCCAGCCCTCACTGGACGAGGCTGTCTCCCAGGTCTCCGGGCCGACCGTCCTGGACCTGGGCGAAGCTGCGAACCTGGTCCACCACGAGGGAGCCGGGCACGACCACGAGGCCGAGGAGGCCGACGAGCACGACGCCGACGAGCACGACGCCGACGAGCACGACCACGCCACTGGTGAGGACGGGGAGACCGACCCTCACTTCTGGCTCGACCCGCAGCGCATGGTTGCTACCGCAGGAGCCGTCCAGGAGGCGCTGGCAACCGCGGACCCGGACCACGCGGGCGACTACGAGGACAACCTGGAGACCCTCACGATCACGCTGACAGACCTGGACACCAGCTACACCGAGGGACTCGACCAGTGTGAGCGCACCACCTTCGTCACCTCCCACGCCGCCTTCGGCTACCTGGCTGACCGCTACGACCTCACCCAGGCCTCCGTGTCCGGGCTGGACCCCGAGGCCGAGCCCAGCCCCGCCGAGCTGGCGGAGATCAAGGAGGTCGTCGAGGAGACCGGGACCACGACCATCTTCACCGAGGAGCTGGTCTCCACCAGGACAGCCGAGGCGCTGGCCAGCGAGACCGGTACCACGACCGCCGTCCTCAGCCCTGTCGAGTCCGCACCCGCCGACGGCGACTATGTTGACGTCATGAGCACTAACCTGGAGGCGCTGCGCTCCGGACTGTCCTGTCAGTAAGTGCGTGGTACCAGCATGAGAGCCGCCATGCCGACCAGGACCGGTGAGGACAAGGGGACCAGCGCCAGGACCGCCGACAATGCTGGCGCCAGCGCCGGTCAGGCAGCCCGAGCGTCAGCACACCGACGACACGCGCACTCTTCCCCGCTAGACGCGTCGCCGGACCCGGTGCGCGTGAGCCGGGTTAGCGTGGTGCTGGGCTCGGCTGTCGTCCTGGACGACGTCAGTCTCACCGTCTCTCCCGGGGAGTCGGTGGCCCTGCTGGGCTCCAACGGCTCGGGCAAGTCGACCCTGGTCAGGACGGTCCTGGGCCTGGTACCCGCGGCCAGCGGGACCGTGCAGCTCATGGGGGCCGACGTCTCCCGGCGCAGCCGGGTGCCGTGGGACCGCGTAGGCTACGTCCCCCAGCGGGTCACGACCTCTGCCGGGGTTCCCGCCACCGCGCTGGAGGTAGTGGGCTCGGGCCTGCTGGGACCACGCCACCCTTGGCGCGACCGGGGCAGACGCGCCCGGCAGCGTGCCATGGACGCCCTGGAGGTCGTCGGCCTGGCCGACCGAGCCAGGGACCCCGTCCACGTCCTCTCCGGAGGCCAGGCCCAGCGAGTCCTTATCGCCCGCGCCCTGGTCCGCGATCCCGACCTGCTCGTCCTCGACGAGCCCCTGGCCGGAATCGACCGGGCCAGCCGCGAGTCCCTGGCGAGCACCCTCGCCGCCTTGCACCAAGGTGGCCTGACCCTGGTCACCGTCCTGCACGAGACGGGCGAGCTCACTGACATCATCGGGCGCAGGGTGCTCCTGTCCGACGGCCGGGTCGTGCCCGGCAGCGACCCGCAGGAGCGACCATGACGACCTCGGTGACCTCCCCAGGGCTCTCCGCGGACCTTCTGTCCTCACTGCCCCACACACCGCTCCAGACACTGAGCCAGATGCTGGCCAGCCCGCTCATGCAGAGGGCGCTTGTCGTCGCGGTGCTGGTGGGCCTGGCCGCGCCGGTGGTGGGAACCTACCTGGTCCAGCGGGGCCTGGCCCTCCTGGGTGACGGCATCGGCCACATCGCCCTGACAGGGATCGCTCTGGGCTGGCTGGCCGGTGCCGCAGCCAACGTCTCCCCCACGACGCCCTGGCCGTGCCCGGGCTATCCTGGCCAGCGTGCTGGGAGCCGTCCTCATCGAGGTCATACGGGCACGAGGCCGCACCCGGGGGACGTCGCTCTAGCCATCCTCTTCTACGGTGGCATCGCTGGCGGCGTCGTCCTCATCGCACTCGCCGGGGGACCACGACCAACCTCAGCTCCTACCTGTTCGGCTCCATCTCCACGGTCTCGGTGACGGACACCTGGTTCACCATCGTGCTGGCTCTCGGCGTCCTGCTCGTGGGCCTGGGGCTGCGCGGCCCGCTGTTCGCCCTGTGCCACGACGAGGAGCTGGCCAGGGCGTGCGGGCTGCCCACCGGCACGCTCAGCATCATCATCGCCGTGGTCGCCGCCCTGACGGTGTCGGTGTCCATGCGGGTCGTCGGCGCCCTTATGGTCTCTGCCGTCATGATCGTGCCCGTCGCTGTCGCCCAGCTGGTCTGCACCTCCTTCACCCGCACAATGCACCTGGCTATGGCGCTGGGAGTGGCAGCCTGCGTCACCGGGCTGACCATCACCTACGTCCTCCCCCTGTCCCCCGGTGCCGTCATCGTCATCCTCCTCGTGGGGGCCTACGGGACAGTCGCGGTCCTGAGCGGAGCGGTACGCTTCGCCCACCGGGCGCACAGGGCCCGACGTCGTCAGGAGGTCCTGCGATGAGCCAGAAGAGCGCTCCTCGTCCACGTGCCACCCGCCAGCGCGCAGCGGTGGCTGACATCCTGAAGCGCACCAGCGAGTTCCGCTCCGCCCAGCAGATCCACTCCGCCCTGGAGGCTGAGGGCACCAAGGTGGGGCTGGCGACCGTCTACCGCAACCTTCAGGCCCTGGCTGACTCCGGCCAGGTGGACCAACTGCGCGGCACAGAGGGTGAGGTGCTCTACCGCGCCTGCGAGAGGGTCGAGCACCACCACCACATCGTGTGCCGACGATGCGGCTTCACCGTAGAGGTGGCCGGTGGCGAGCTGGAGACCTGGATCAGGCGGGTCCCAGCCCAGCATGGCTTCACCGCCATGGAGCACACTGCGGAGTTCTTCGGCCTGTGCGCGGACTGCTCCGCAGACGGTGGCGAGGGCGAGGCCTGGGAGGAGGCCTAGACGTCAGCCTCTGCTTCCTCTACTGGCTCTACTGGCGCTGCCGTCTCCTCCAGCTTGTCCCCTACCTTGTCAACGGCACCGCCATAACGCCGTTCACGGCTGCCGTAGGACTCGCAGGCCCGCCACAGCTCGCGACGGTCGAAGTCCGGCCAGGCCAGGTCCGTGAAGTACAGCTCCGCGTAGGCCGAGGACCACATGAGGAAGTTAGAGGTCCGCTGCTCCCCGCTGGTGCGGATGAACAGGTCCACGTCCCGCATGGTGGGGGCGTACAGGTGACGTTGAATCGTCCTCTCAGTGATCGCCGAGGCCTTGAGGCGGCCTGCCGCCACCTCCTGGCTGATGGCGCGGGCCGCGTCGGCGATCTCGGCACGTCCTCCGTAGTTGATGCACAGGTTGAGGGTCAGTGTCGTGTTGCCTGCGGTCAGCCGCTCAGCGGCCCGCAGCTCGGAGAGCACCGACTTCCACAGGCGTGGGGCCCGCCCCACCCAGCGCACGCGCACTCCCCAGGAGTTGAGCAGGTCGCGCTGGCCACGCAGCACGGTACGGGCGAACCCCATGAGGAAGCGCACCTCGGCCGGGGAGCGCCTCCAGTTCTCGGTGGAGAAGGCGTAGGCGCTGAGCTCGTTGATCCCCAGCTCGACGGCGCCGGCGACAACCTCCAGGAGGTTGGCCTCCCCCACCTTGTGGCCCTCAATGCGAGGCAGGTCACGGGCGTTGGCCCAGCGCCCGTTGCCGTCCATGACGATCGCCACGTGCCCGGGCAGCCTGTCAGGAGCCAGAGAAGGGGGCTCCAGACCGGGGCGGTGCAGCGGGGCCGCCTGCATGATGTCTGACTTCAGCAGCGGCTCGCCGCGCGACGCGGCGGCCTTGAGCCGGTCAAGACCCGACTGGGCCACGGCACCGTCCTCAGGGCCGACGCCGCTGCCCGGCTCGGTCTCTGTACCTCCGGCCCCTGCGTGGCCTGTCCCCGCCTCAGCGGTGTGCCCAGGTGCCACAGTCATCCCCTTTCTACCAGCGCCAGGGAGCGCAGGCGACGTTCCAGGTGCCACGTGGTATAGGCCGAGACCAGGCCGGAGGCCTGTGAGCGCTGCCTGGGTGCCGAGGCGTCCGCGACCGGCCAGTCCCCCGACAGCAGCGCACCTAGCAGCACCATCGTACCCGGCTCGACCTCCACTGCTCCCGCGCTGCGGCAGGACTCGCACACGGCGCCCCCTGTCTGGACGTGGAAGAACCGGTGGGGGCCGGGCGCCGCGCACACGGCGCAGTCGTAGCAGGACGGTGCCCAGCCCCCCAGGGCCAGGCAGCGCAGCAGGTAGGAGTCCAGGACCAGGCCGGGGGCGTGCCTGCGCCGGGACATGGCCGCCAGGGCGCCAGCCAGCAGCAGGTACTGCTGGGGGCTGGCCTCCGTCCCCAGGTCGCCGTCGTCAGTGCTGAGACGCTCAGCAGCCTCCACCATGGTGGTGGCGCAGGTGAACATCATGTAGTCAGCGGCGATGGCACGGCTGAAGGGGTCGATGGTCTCCACCTGGGTGACGACGTCGAGGCTGCGCCCGGCGTGGAGCTGGACGTCAACCATAGAGAAGGGTTCCAGACGTGCCCCGAAGCGCGAGGAGGAGCGACGCACCCCCTTGGCCACGGCGCGGACCTGCCCGTGGTGGCGGGTGAGCAGGACGACGATGCGGTCGGCCTCCCCCAGCCTGTGGGTGCGCAGCACCACGGCCTCGTCCCGGTAGAGCCTGCGTGTCACCGCCCTAGTGTGCCACGGCGCGGCGCACCGCCACGCGTCCCGGCTCCGGGTCCCGCAGCAGCGCCTTGGGCCCGGGGCACAGCTCAGCGCAGCGCCCGATTGAGGGCGGAGATAACGGCCTTGAAGGAAGAGGTCGTGATGGAGGGGTCGATCCCCACCCCCCACAGGACCTGGCCCTCCACCTCGCACTCCACGTAGGAGGCTGCCTGGGCGTCGCGGCCTCCTGACAGGGCGTGCTCAACGTAGTCGAGGATACGCACCTGGATGCCCGTGCTCTCCAGGGCCGCCACGAACGCGTCCAGGGGGCCGTTGCCCTCGGCCGACAGCAGCCTGCGCTGGCCGTTGTCGGTGACCGTGACAGTGAGCACCGAGCGCTCCCCCTCCCCGGCGGAGGTCAGGGTGGCACCGTCCAGGGCGTAGCGTCCCCAGGGCTCTAGATCCTCCAGGCCGTCCCGGTTGGGCACGGCCGCGGCGGGCAGGTACTCGTCAGCGAAGATCCGCCACAGGCTGGTGGCGTCGACCTCCCCGCCGTAGGTATCCGTGTGGCGCTGGACGATACGGGAGAACTCGATCTGGAGACGGCGGGGCAGGTCCAGCCTCTGGGTCGCCCCCAGCAGGTAGGCCACCCCGCCCTTGCCGGACTGGGAGTTGACCCGCACCACCGCCTCGTAGGAGCGGCCTACGTCGTGGGGGTCGATCGGTAGGTAGGGCATCTGCCAGGGCACAGCCACCTCGGCCTCGTCCTGGCCCATGCCCTCCTCAACCCTGGCCTGGACCTGGGCAGCCCTGGCGGCGAAGCCCTTCTTGATGGCGTCCTGGTGAGAGCCGGAGAAGGAGGTGTAGACCAGCTCGCCGACGTAGGGAGTGCGCGGCGGCACGTTCATCTGCGTCGCCTTCTCCACGGTGCGACGGACCTCGTCGATGCGTGAGAGGTCGAGCATAGGGTCCACGCCCTGACTGAACAGGTTGAGGGCCAGGGTCACCAGGTCGACGTTGCCGGTGCGCTCCCCGTGGCCAAACAGGCAGCCCTCCACCCGGTCCGCCCCGGCCAGCACCCCGAGCTCGGCTGCGGCCACGCCCGAGCCCCGGTCGTTGTGGTTGTGGACGGACAGGCACACGTGCTCACGATGGCTGAGGTTCCTGCTGACCCACTCGATCTGGTCGGCGTAGACGTTGGGCGTGGCCCGCTCCACGGTGGCGGGCAGGTTGAGGATGATCTCGCGGTCCTCGGCGGGCTCCCACACGCCCATGACGGCCTCGCAGACCTCCAGGGCAAACTCCCGCTCGGCGTCCATGAAGATCTCCGGGGAGTACTCGTAGCCGAAGATAGTGTCCTCACCGAGGACCTTCTCCGCCCGGGCCATGACCTGGCGGGTGCCGTCCACGGCCAGGTCACGGACCTCCTCGCGCCCCATGCGGAAGACCACGTCGCGGAACAGCGGGGAGATCGCGTTGTAGAGGTGGACGGTGGCCCGGGGCATGCCCACGCAGGCGTCCAGTGTCCGGTCGATGAGGTCGCCGCGGGACTGGGTGAGCACGGAGATGGTGACATCGTCGGGGATGGCGCCGTCGGCCACCAGGGAGCGCACGAAGTCGTAGTCGGTCTGGGAGGCGGCGGGGAAGCCCACCTCGATCTCCTTGAAGCCCATCTGGACCAGCAGGTCAAAAACGGCCCGCTTGGCCTCGGGCCCCATGGGCTCGATGAGGGACTGGTTACCGTCGCGCAGGTCGGTGGACAGCCAGCGAGGCGCGGAGGTGATACGCCGGGAGGGCCAGGTTCGGTCCGGCAGGTCGGTGGCGACCGTGTCGAGAAAGGGGCGGTACTTGACGTAGGGCATGCCGGAAGGCTGCTGAGGTGCGGGACGCGCGGTGCGCATAGTCATCTCCTGGAGTGGTCCTGGGGTCCTGAGGGCTGACGACGCCGGTCATCGTGGCCGTGGCGGTCGCGGCCGGGCGCACGGTGCCAGCCGCGGTCGGGGTGCCGGCCTGGTCAGGCCCCGCCGCGGCGACTAAGCAGCAGGCTCACTCGGAGCCACGAGGTCGCACGCACGGGAGACAACCTACCGCGAATCGGACCGCGTGTCAGGCAGGGGCGTGGCGGGCAGAGCGGCCTGGACAGAGTGGCCTGGGCATGGTGGCCTGCGCAGGGTCCCCCTGGGTACTCGTCCGCCCTGGCCCGTGCAGGCCGCGGCGTCGCAGCAGCGGCACGGGCAACGCCCACGCCCGAGGCTGCCCTGTCGGGCCGCCGTGACCGCACCTCGGTGGCCCACGCGCCCAGAGGGTCCTGGCGACAAAACTGAGCCTGAGCGGCCTCCAGGCGGCACAGGCAGCAGCTACCCGGGGGCATGCATCAGCTACCCGGGGGCACGCGTCCCCGTGTCCCACGTCGAGTCTGTTGGTAGGTTACTGGTTAGCTTCGTCGTCATCCTAGGGTTAGGACCATGAGCACCTCAGACAGCACCGGGGCACAGGGTCGCAGCCCGTTGACACGGCCGGGCTTTATCGCCGCCACCGCGCTCGTGGTCGTGATCGCCGTGGTGGCCGCCGCCCTCGCGCTGGCCAACACCATGAGCAGCAGGGAGGACACGGCCGCGGCCGAGGGGCCAGCCTCCACCGAGGCTACCGGCCCAGTAGAGATACCACCCCCCTCGACGGCCGGGCCGGACCACGACGGTACCCAGAGCGTGTGCGGCCTTGAGGGGGAGGTCACCGAGCAGGCACGTCTGTCCCAGGCTCCCGACGTCGACTACTGGGACTATCAGGGGACTATGGCCTACCCTGTCTCCGTCGAGTACGGCCCGGCAGCCACCGACTCGGACGGCTTCCGCTACTGCTTCCAGCACTCCCCCGAGGGCGCTCTCTACGCAGCCGCCAACGCCGTGTCTCAGGGGTCGGACCCCACCGGGGAGTGGCTGAGCTATGTAGTGGCTGACGGCCCCTACCGTGACCAGTTGGTCTCCGATACAGGCACAGACGAGACTGATGCAGGCACGGGTGAGGATTCTGACGAAACTCGTATATCGATCGTGGGGTTCAGGCTTCTTGAATACGAGGGCAGCACAGCTCGGGTTGATATCGCAGGCCGGGCTACCGTAGAGGGACAGACCTTGACGGTATCTGGCGTGTACGAGCTGGTTTGGCAAGGCGGGGACTGGAAACTGAGCTCCGAGGTCGCTGAGCCGCTTACCCTGGCAGAGATCCCCGACACCTCAGGGTACGTGATCTGGGGGGAGCAGCCCGGTGGCTAAAGAGTGTGGGTTCACAGAATAGAGATGCAAGGCAGAGAATTTAGTTGAGAGCACGATTGGTGACACGATTGAGAACCTGGCGACTGCTGTGGTGGAGGTCTACGGCAGAGCAGCCGCGTCGGAACCTGTCACGGCGGCACGATAGCCAGGGAAGTGGGATGCCAACCGGGTGAAACGCCTCCGTTGTCGTGGCGGTCTGGGTTACGGTTTGGGTTATGCGGATGAGCAAGGAGGAGTGGCACCAGGCGTGGCTGCACGCGTCCCCGGAGTGGGTGGACGCGCGTATGGAGGAGGCGCTGAGGCTGCGGGGGTGGTCGCCCATGGGTGTGGGTGCCCCCGCCACCGCCGAGCACCTGGAGTACTTCGGTGGGGTGCTGCCGGCCTCGGTGCTGCACCTGTGGGAGAGGTTCGGGTTCGACGGGTTCGGGCAGGGCCGGTGGTGGTTCACTGATCCCTTCCGGTGGGCGCCGGTGGTCCAGGCGTGGCTGGAGGGCACGGAGGTGCCCTTCCCCCACCAGCGGTGGTGGTGCCTGGCCCGCTCCGCGATGGGAGACATGGAGCTGTGGGGGGAGGTCTCCGGCCCCGCCCTGAACGTCACCCCCGCCCTGGGAGTCGTCTACCCCGACTCCGGCAACGCCGGGGACATGGCCGACCCGGTGATGCGTGAGCGCATGGGCGCCACCACCCTGACCCTGCCGTCGGAGGACCTGGACGACGACACCGGGACCCCAGTGGCCGACTGGGCCATCGAGCACCTGGGGGTGCTGTCTGCTGACCAGGTCTACGGGCTGACCCCGGCCTACTGCCTCACCGGGAGGGTCAGCCTGGACCAGGTCGGCATTGAGGACGCCACCGCGCACCTTACTTTTCTGGCCCAGGCCCAGGAGCACGTCCTGTGGGAGGACTTCTCCGCCGCAGCCGCCCAGGCAGCCGCCAGCATCGCCGCAGGCGCTGACCCCAGCCGGGACGGCGGGCCAGGCGGTGCTGGTGGCCCCGGCGACGACAGCGACGAGGGCGCCGGTGGTCCCCACGGACCGAGGACGGGGTCCTGATGGCCGGGCGTCGGCGGGGTCGGCCCCGCTGGCTCGGCCACGGGGGCGGGGGCACCGCCCTGGTGGCCGGGGACATGTTCACCCCAGGGCGGGCTGGCGGGCAGGGCGTGCTGGTGTGGGAGGGGGCTGCTGCGGCGCCTGCCAGCCCGCTGGCGTGGCACTCCGCGGTGCCGGTGGAGGTGTTCTTCCACACCGGCCACCACGCCTCCACCCGGGTCCTGGCACCTGAGTTCACCCGCCAGCTGGACCGACAGCTCAGCGCCCTGTCCCTGCTCAGCGCTGAGCGGCTGCTGGAGGGCATCCGCACCTACAGGGCACAGGGACGCCAACCCAACCCCAGCAGCACCAAGCCTGCCCGTAAGAAGTTCATGAGGAAGGTCGTGCGTGACCTGACTCGTGTGCACCAGTTCTCCGAGGAGCGTGCACTGGCGGAGACAGCCAGGATCGACCGGGCGCTGGTGGTGCTCCACGAGCCCGACCAGCTCCTGGCGGGGCCAGGCGACCCCGCCGCCGCCGGGGGCTGGCCCTCCCTGGGCCACGGAGCGGTCAACTCCTCCGTCGGGGGCCAGAACAAGCCCATGGCCGCAGTCCTGGAGCAGGCCGCCCTGGCCGTCCCGGCCGACCAGAGGCCGCACGTGCGCCTGCTGGTGCGCGCGGTGCTGACAGACTCCCCCACCCTGGCCCAGGACCTGCGACACGGGCGCACCCACCTGGAGCCGCGCACCCAGGCCCAGGTGAGCGCCACCAGCCCCCGGGGGCCGCCGTGGACCCCCACCCACCTCGCCTCCACCATCGCCACCGGCCACCCACCCTGGCACCCACCCACCCGGGCACAGGAGCCCGCGCCCTCGGCCACGACCCGGCCCGGGGCCGGGCAGCCCCACCAGCCGGGCCAGCCCACCACCAGCCAGCCGTCGCCGGGGCCACCCCGGCCAGGCCCCACCCGCACCAGCGCCACCACGCCCCGGCCGCCCCAGGCGGACAGGCCGGGCCAGCCGGGCCACAACATCACCCGCGAGGAGGTCCTGGCCGACATCGCGTCCCACGTGGTCCAAGCGGCCCGCCAGGGCAACCAGCCCCGGACCGCACGCGAGGCACCCACCGGGACCGACCCCGCCCACACCGTCAGCCTGCGCGAGGCCTCCTTCCCCCACCCGCCCACCGCCGCCGTACGCGTACCACCAGCACAGGCCCAGCCCCAGGCAGGCCCCACCACAGGCGAGCCACCCCGGACGGACAGACCACCGCACAGGACCACCGCCCACAGACACGACCCCGGTCTACACAGGTGAAGCACAACCACACGACAGCACCCCGAGGAACGGTATTCCGTGACACGCGTGCAGAGTGCCTCTGGTTCTAACAGGTTCTTACGGCCCACACTGCGGGCCTATGCAGGCCTACCAGCTACAAGGCAGAACTTGTACACGTAACTCTGCCCCGTATTGCAACTAGCCGCCTCCGTCCTGACAGCAGCCAGAGACTGCTCACAGCCCTCCTGCTACGGCTGCGGCTGCGTGTAGCCAGGCGCGCTGTGTGGTGGGGCGCAGGCTGTCCCACCGCAGAACACCGTCCACGATGGCGGGGTCGTGGGGGATGGTGACGACCTTGCGGGCGAGGTCGCTGTATCCATTGATGACTGCGTTGATGTCGCTCCTGCTGGCACGGGGGTCTGCCTGAGTGACCACGGCAACGGCGTTCTCCGCGAGGCGACGGGAGCGGTCGTCACGACCACGCAGGGCGTCGAGCAGCAGCGCCCCGGCCTCTGCGTGGTCGGCACGGGTGGTGGTGGGCACGACGATCTGGTCGGCGTGCTCCATGACCTGCAGCCACACAGGGTCGGACTCGTCGTTGCCGGTGTCGATGACCACGAGCCGGTAGTACTTGCCGACCACGCTCCAGATGAGGTCGACGTCGCGTGGCGTGACACGCTGGTCAGCCGCGAGCTGGAGAGGCTGGGAGCGCAGGACGTCGTAGCGGTCACCGGTCTGGTGGTGGACGTAGTGGGCCAGGTCGGCCGACTGCGCCCCGGTGCCGAGGAGGCGCTCAGCCTGGGGAAGCAGGTCGAGCACGGTGGCCTCGTGGGGTCCCTGGTCGGTGCGCCAGCCCAGCGTGCCCCGGGTCTGGTTGGCGTCCCAGGCCACGACGCCAGCACCACCGTGACGGGCGAACACGGCGCTGAGCAGCACGGTGGCAGGGGTCTTTCCAGCGCCTCCCTTGCCGTTGACCACGGCGATTGTCCTGGGGCCGGGCCAGTGCTGGGAGACGGCGTGGACGTCGGAGCGCTCGGAGCGCTCGGCCGGGCTGGGGCTCATGCGCACGCCTAGGCGCGAGGCCCGGCCGCGCCAGCCCTGGGTGGCAGGCTGCTCGATCTCGGTAGCCTTGAGGAAGCTGCGTCGCTCCCGGGTCTCACCGTGGTTGGGCAGGGGCGCAGGCGTGTCCTCGTCGGCGGCCTGCCAGGCCCGGGCCTCGGCAGGCATGTCGGCGGGGCCAGGGTCCTGGGAGACGGGCTGGTCTGTCCAGGCGGTCTCGTCGGGCGCAGTCCTGGCGTCGCGGTCCGCAGGCGCAGGGGCCTCGGGAGACAGGCCGCCGACAGGCCCAGGCCCTTCCGGAGAGGAGCGGCCCGCCTCGTGCGCGGAGGAGTCACCAGCCGAGGTCTCGGCAGACGGCCGCCTCTCGGGATCGGGCGCGACGTCGCCGTTGGGGCTGATGATGATGGGCCACGTGCCGGTGGGGTCCCTGGTGAGCGCGTACAGGGGGCGGCCGAGCTGGGCAGCGTGGTGGGCGACCAGCGAGATCACCTGGTTACGGGCGTCGGCAATACTTGGGGCCGAGAGCGTGTGGGACGTACCACCGATGACGACCTGGGAGGTGCCGTCGGGGTTGAGGGTCGCCTCGACCCGGGGCCAGGGTCCGGTAGGGGTGGTAGGCACTGTTCCTCCTTGACGTCAGAACACGGAGACGTGGATGTGGTCATAGTGACCACCGGTGCAGTCACTAGGGTTGTAGAGTCCACCTGCGCCGTCGTAGGGCTCCCACTTGCCGGTGGAGGCATACCAGATCCGACCGTCCCAGATGACGTAGTGGACCCCGTAGGTGCTGGCGTTGGCCACCATCCAGTTTGCCGCAGCGTTACCTGCCGCGAGTCCGGTAAGGGGGTCAGCAGACCTGTCAGGATTGGCGCTGCACCCGTAGAACGGGATGTCACAGGCCCTACCCTTAGGGTGGTCGGAAGTGGGGTTGTAGGTGTGGGCGTCCCAGCAGTACAAGGCATCGTTAACAATTTGGGAGTAGTTGGTCATGACGTCATTGATGAGAGCGCCCATGCGCGGGGTGACACGAGCAGTCCCGTGCGCGCCGGGTGTCGGGTCTGGCTGGCTCATCATCTCAGGAGCAAAGGCACCTGCGTCCACCGGTGAGGTGTCAACGAGGTCATCAGCGGACTGCTGCGCGTCAGAGGCGGATGCGGAGGCATGAGTCACGGTGTAGGTGGGCATCGCCTCTTTGATCGTGGTGACGTAGTGCTGCGTCTCTGAGTATGGTGGGACGCCATGGTGGTTGAGGACCGCTCCCGGGCCAGCGTTGTAGGCAGCGAGCGCGAGATCGACCAGGTCACCGTCAACACCGTTCGTGAGGGCCTCACGCATACTGGCAGCTAGGGTGCACATGTAGTTGGCCTGGGAGGCGATGGCGTCGTGGCCGTTGAACGGGTCGGCTGTCCCGTCCCCATCGCCGTCAACTCCGTATGTCTCCCAGGTGTCGGGCATGAACTGGGACAGCCCCTGGGCTCCGGCACCACTGGTAGCACTTGGGTCCCAGGACGACTCCTGATCGAGCTGGGCAGCAATAACCTGGGCAGTGATGCCGTCCTGGGGGCACCGGTTACCCGCTTGGACGACATCCGCCGCCCACTCGGAGGGCACCCCGCTGATGGCAACAGCTTGGCCGGCAGCGCCAGCAGTGCCGCCACCGGTGGGAGCAACGTCGCCGAGGAGGACTACGGAAAAGAGGAGACTCAGGATGAGGAGGGGAGCAACAAGGACAAGAACAGCAATGCGGTTGGAACTAGACACAGTCCGACCGCCGTTTCGGCACTCCCGGGAAAGCAGGTCCTCGCTTCTGAGTCACATATGTCACATCTCGTCGGCCGTGCGGCCTTCCTTGTGTGCCGGCCACGGGTTTGCACCGTCGCGCAGCGTCTGCTTGAGTTCGTCGCGCACGATGAACCAGGACTTTGCGATCCTGTAACCGGGGATGGTGCCGTCGGCCAGCCAGCGGTAAACGCCGGCCTTGGTCATGCCGAGGGTCGTGGCCACCTCGGGCACAGACAGCACAGGTGGCAGGTCGGCAAAGAGCCTGTCGAGGCCGTCGTGGATCGTGGGTGACACCTAAGTGATGATACACGCTTGGCGATGCTATACGAAGACGTAGGCAGGTGCATGGCGTTGATTCAATCGGCCATAGCCTCCTGGGTTGACGCTCTTTCATAACGGTGGTTACGATCCGAGCAAGGTCACCGTGAGAAGGGGAGGACGCCCTCATGCCCACTGCCACCACCGCCACCAACCCGTGGCTGGCAGCCGAGGACACCACACCGGAAGAGGCCGCCCCTGAGCCGACGCCGCAGGCAGCACCGGCACTGACCGGTCCCGCAGCCCCTCAGGCAGGGGTTCCGGCCCCGGCCGAGGACCAGCGGCTTCCTGTCGTCACCGTCAGGGACGAGGCAAGCCTGTGGGTCGTGGGCGCGCACGGCGGGTCAGCGGAGTCGACCATCGCCGCACTGTCTGAGTCATGGCGCGCCACAAGCCACAGGTGGCCTGTTCCCGCTGCCGAGGCTCCCGTGCGGGCGGTCCTGACAGCAAGGCTGAGCGTGAGCGGCATCCAGGCAGCACAGGGGGCACTGACCCAGTGGGCCTGCGGCCTCGTGCCCGGTGTCAAGCTGCTGGGGCTCGTCCTGGTCGCCGATGCACCCGGACGGGTTCCCAGGCCCGTGCGGGACCTGGCCCAGGTAGTGGGCGGAGGCGCCCCCAGGACCTGGCAGGTCCCGTGGATCAGGACCTGGAGACTGGGCGAGCCCCCTGACCTCGGAGGCTCTCCGCGTGCGGCTCGCACGCTCGTCAAGGACCTCGTCGCCCTGTGCGACAAGGAGATCACTAACAGAGAGGATCGGGCATGAGCGCCCTTCACATCATCGAGTCCGCAGTCACCGTGGCGACCAACCTCACCTTGGAGGCACTGCCCCAGGCGGTCCCTGACCCTGACCCGGTTCAACCTCCGGGAACGGAGGGGTTCACCACGATGATGGGCTGGGCGCGGTGGGTTGCCCTGGCAGTGTGCATCCTGGGCTTGTTCGCCGCTGGCGCACTCATGGCGATCCAGTCCAGACGCGGCGAGGGCGGCGAGCACGTGGGCAAGATCGGCATGGCCCTGGGCGGGGTCATCGTCATCTCTGCCGGCGCTTCCCTAGTCGGCTTCCTCGTCTCCTAGGAGAGGGTCATGACTACGTCAGACAGCACCGGGGCGCAGGGTCGCAGCCCGTTGACACGGCCGGGCTTTATCGCCGCCACCGCGCTCGTGGTCGTGATCGCCGTGGTGGCCGCCGCCCTCGCGCTGGCCAACACCATGAGCAGCAGGGAGGGCACGGCCGCAGCCGGGGAGTCAGCCTCCACCGAGGCTACCGGCCCAGTGGAGATACCACCCCCCTCGACGGCCGGACCGGACCACGACGGCACCCAGAGCGTGTGCGGCCTTGAGGGGGAGGTCCTTGGCACCGCCGACCTGGTCGAGGCCCCCGACGTCGACAGCTGGGACTACCAGGACACCATGGCCTACCCCGTCTCCGCCGAGTACGGGCCGGGGGCCACCGCCGACGCCGGCTACCGCTACTGCTTCCAGCACTCCCCGAGGGGGCGCTCTACGCAGCCGCCAACGCCGTCGTCCAGGCGACCGAGGCCGACGAGGAGAAGATCGAGTCCTGGCTCACCTACTTCATCGCCGACACCCCTGAGCGCGATGAGTTCATCTCACAGGCACAGGCATCGGCCTCCAGCGACTCCAGCGGGACCAGTGACACCTCTGGGATCCGCCTGCAGGTAGCGGGCTTCAACCTCATGTCCTACGACGGGGCGACCGCCAGGATCGACATGGCCGTGACCGGGAGCTCGGGCGGTCAGACGGTGAACCTGTCCGCGGTCTACGAGCTGGTGTGGGAGGAAGGGGACTGGAAGCTCCTCATCACCGACCCGAGCGAGCCGGTCAGCTTTGCCCAGCTCCCCCACGTAGCCGGATACACCGTCTGGAAAGCCTGACAAATGGCAGACGACGGCTGCTCCGGATGGGACATGATTAATCCTGCGTGCTACCTGGACCAGGGTGTCAAAGCCGTTGTCGGTGACGCGATCGAGAACCTGGCGACTGCTGTGGTGGAGGCCTACGGCAGAGCAGTCGCGTCGCTAGGCACGGTGTGGGTGAATATCGGGACCCCGAACCTGACAGGATCGGGCTCGGAGACCTCCGCGATCGAGGCGGGCACGCACGCGACCGACTCGATCGGGATCACTAGGACAATTGGCTATGTCATGTGGACGAGCCTGGCTGTGGCAGTGATCTCGCTGTTCATCCTTGGCGCCCTCATCGCCTCACGAATACGCACGGGCGAGGGCGTTATGGCGGTCGGGCGCGTGGGCTTGGTGCTGGGTGCGACGGTCCTGGTCTCGGGGTCGAGCGCGCTGGTCAGCGGGCTCATGCCGACCGGGCCGAACGGCGCTGGCGGAGCCACCCTGTTTCTGCAGTCGGCACTGTGGTGGTACACGGGTGCGGCAGCGATGGTCGCGGTGATTATCGGTGGTGCGCGGATGGCCTGGGAACAGAGGGCCGAGCCGGGGCGGGAGACGGTGAGGAGTCTACTCACCCTGGTGGTCGTAGCCGGGGCCGGGGTCACGGTCGTCGGGCTGCTAGTAACGGCGGCGGACTCCTTCGCCGTGTGGCTACTCGAGGGGTCATTGAACTGTGACGTGACCGAGGACGGCACCTGCTTCGGGGAAAATATGCTGACGCTGCTGGCCCTAAGCAGCACCGGGGTGACAGGTGGTTTGGGGTCTCTCCTGACTATTATTCTGGGGCTCATAGCGGTCCTGGCGGCAGCGGTCCAGGTGGTGCTGATGGTGGCGCGTGGCGGGATGCTGGTCATTCTCACGGGCATTCTGCCCCTGTCGGCGTCGTTTACCAATACTGAGATGGGACGGAACTGGTTCAGGAAGTGCGTGGCGTGGCTGGTGGCTTTTATCCTGTACAAGCCGGCGGCGGCCGTGGTGTACGCGGCGGCCTTCCAGCTGGTCGGGACCAACGTGTTCTCCGATGACGGGACCGGTTTCCTCTCGGTCCTGACCGGTCTGATGCTGATGGTGATCGCCCTGTTCGCGATGCCGGCGCTGATGCGGTTTGTCACACCAATGGTGGGTGCCATGGCGGGCGGAGCCGCTGGTGGGGCAGCGGCAGTAGGTGCCCTGGCGGCGCTGCCGACGGGTGCCGCAGCGGTGGGGCGGCTGGCCTCCGGCAGCGGCTCGGCCTCCCAGCCCTCATCGGCTCCCTCGGGTGCCAACGGGGAGTCGGGGGCTCAGGGCGCTGCGGGTCCGTCTGGTGGTGGCCACGGTGGCGGGCAGGCAGCAGGGGCAGGTGCCCAGGACCAGTCACGCTCCTCCGGGGCGTCCCAGTCGGGCCGGTCCGGTGCCCCTGGTGCCGGGACAGGTGCTGGCACAACTCCGGGTACCGGGTCTGCTGCGGCGTCGGCTGGCAGCGGTGCCGGTAGTGGCGCTGCTGCTGGTAGCGGTGGTGCTGCCGCGGCTGGCGGTGCTGCCGGTAGTGGCGCTGCTGCTGGTAGCGGTGGTGCTGCCGCGGCTGGCGGTGCTGCCGGTGGTCCGGTCGGTGTGGCCGCAGGTGCTGCGCTAGAGGCGGGTAAGAAAGCCGGGCAGGCGGCTGCGGGAGCCGTGCGGGCCGTGGGTGAGCAGACCACGGGCCAGGCTACGGGCGAGGAAGGTGGTCCCAGTGGCAGCCGTTGAGACCAGTAGAGGAGCCCGGACCTACGGGAACTGGCGGCGTCCCTCCTCACCGGGGATCCTGGGGCTGGGGTCGGTAGGCACGGGCCTGCTGCTGGCGGGCCTGGTCCTGGTGGTCATCACGGTCATGGTCTCCGACATCCTGCGTGCCTCGGTGGTGGCTGTCCTGCTTGGTGTCGCGCTGCTGGCAGTGCTGACCAGGGACGCCCACGGGCGCAACCTGGTGAGCCGGGTGGGGGCGAGGACCAGCTGGTGGTCGGTCAGGTCGCGGGGGCTGAGCATCTACCGCTCCGGCCCGCTGGGCCGGGCGCTGTGGGGCACCTACCAGCTGCCGGGGATCGCGGCCCCCACGCGCCTGAGTGAGCACACCGACTCCTACGGGCGCCGGTTCGGCCTGCTGTACACCCCGGCTACCGGTTCCTTCTCGGTGGTCATCGGCACCGAGCCCGACGGCGCGGCGCTTGTGGACCAGGAGCAGATTGACGTGTGGGTGGCGGACTGGGGGCACTGGCTGGCCAACCTCAGTGACGAGCCCAGCGTGGAGGCGGCGTCGGTGACCATTGAGACGGCGCCGGACACCGGGACGCGGCTGCGCCGCGAGGTCTCGATGAGCACCGATCCCCAGGCCCCGGCGTTCGCCCGTGCCGTACTTGAGGAGGTCGTGGACCGCTATCCTGCCGGGTCCTCGACGGTGAGGGCCTTCGTGACGGTCACCTTCACCGCCTCGCAGCGCTCCGGGGGGCGGCGCAAGCCTGAGGAGATGGGCCGTGACCTGGCCGCGCGGCTGCCAGGCCTGACCGCCGGGCTGGCGGCCACCGGGGCGGGGGCGGCGCACCCGCTGACGGCCCAGGAGCTGTGCGAGGTGGTGCGTGTGGCCTACGACCCGGCCGCGGCGCTGCTGATCGACGAGGCCCACGCCGCCGGGCAGGTCCCTGACCTGTCGTGGACGGACGTCGGGCCGGCCGCTGCGCAGGCCTCCTGGGACGGGTACCGCCATGACAGCGCGTTCTCCTGCACGTGGTCGATGACCCAGGCCCCGCGCGGCAACGTCCAGTCCGGTGTCCTGGCCAGGCTGCTGGCCCCGCACCGTGACATCGACCGCAAGCGGGTCACGCTGGTGTACCGGCCGATCGACTCCGCGCGTGCTGCGGCGATCGTGGAGGCGGACCTGCGAGCAGCGGAGTTCCGGATGACCTCGACGAGCAAGCCCGCCGCGCGTGACAGCCTGGCGGTGCGCGCGGCGGCCGCGACGGCCAGTGAGGAGGCCTCCGGGGCTGGGCTGACCCAGTTCGGCATGCTGGTCACCGCCACGGTCACCGACCTGGACAGGCAGGCCGACGCACGGGCGGCGATCGACAACCTGTCTGCCACAGTGCGCCTGCGGCTGCGCCCGGTGTACGGGTCGCAGGACTCCGCGTTCGCCGCCGCCCTGCCCCTGGGACTGGTGCTTCCCAAGCACGTGCGGGTCCCCGCCGAGCTGAGGAACAACCTGTGAGCAGGCGACCCCCGCGCGGTCAGCGCCGCAGGCAGGAGCGGGAGCAGGCGGACCAGCAGCGCCAGGTGCGCCCGCAGCGCCCGCCCATGCGCGGGTGGCCGGGACGTGGGAGGGGACCCTCGACCTATGTGCAGGCAGCTGACGAGTGGCGCGGCACCACCGTGCAGGTGTGCGGTCTGTGGCCCTTCGCAATAGGCACCGGTACCCCGATGGTCGGCGTCCCCCTGGGTCGCCACGTCCACACCGGTGCCACGCTGTGCTGCGACCCTGTCTCGTGGTTCCAGCGCGCCAAGCTCATCTCCAACCCCAGCTGCTTCGTGCTGGGAAAGCCGGGCCTGGGCAAGTCCACGATCATCCGCCGCATGGCCACCGGCCTGGCCGGCTACGGCGTCATGCCCCTCGTGCTGGGTGACCTCAAGCCGGACTACGTCGACCTCATCGAGGCGCTCGGTGGCCAGGTCATCACCCTGGGCCGGGGCCGGGGCTACCTCAACATCCTGGACCCGGGCGAGGCCGGTGAGGCCGCAGCCCGGCTGCGCCAGGCAGGTCACACGCGTGAGGCCGCGCAGGTGCTCGCCGACGCCCACGGCCGCCGCCACACGATGGTCTCAGCGCTGCTGACGATCCTGCGGTCGAGCCCACCAAGTGACCGCGAGGAGACGATCATCGACCGGGCGCTGAAGTACCTTGACGTCCACCACGAGGGGGTGCCCGTCCTGGGCGACCTGCTACACGTCATCCAGGACGGCCCGCCAGAGGTGCGCGCCGTCGCCCTGGACCGCGGTGACGACGCCCGCTACAAGGAGATCACGGAGGACCTGGAGGCCTCCCTCATCGGCCTGACCAGCGGCGGCCGTCTCGGAGAGACCTTCGCCCACCCAACCACCAACCCGATGCGCAGGGACGCCGCGGTGGTCTACGACGTCAGCGCTATCGACGACTCCGAGATGGACCTCCAGGCAGCCACGCTGCTGGCCTGCTGGTCGGCCGGCTTCGGAGCCGTCAACGTCGCCAACGCCCTGGCGGACGCGGGCCTGGAGCCGCGTCGCCACTACTTCGTCATCCTCGACGAGCTGTGGCGCGCGCTACGGGCTGGGCGCGGCATGGTGGACCGTGTCGACGCCCTCACCCGCCTCAACCGGCAGCGCGGTGTGGGCATGGCCATGATCTCCCACACGATGAGCGACCTGCTGGCCCTGGCCAGCCAGGAGGACCGGATGAAGGCGCGCGGCTTCGTGGAGCGCTCAGGCATGGTCATCTGCGGAGGGCTGCCCTCGGCCGAGATGCCCCAGCTCACCGCCGCCGTGCCGTTCTCCCAGGCCGAGCAGGAGCTGCTGGTCGGCTGGCAGGACCCACCCGCCTGGGACCCCTCCACAGGCCGCGAGGCAGAGCCGCCGGGCCGGGGAAAGTTCCTGGTCAAGGTCGGGGGGCGCCCAGGTATCCCCGTCAACGTCCAGCTCACAGACACAGAGCTGTCAATCAACGACACCAACAGGCTCTGGCACGAGCAGTCCCGCGTGGGCAGGCTGGAGGACAGCCCATGAGCAGGCCGACCAACCGCCGCCGCGACCCAGGCGGACTCTCCGGGGAGGCGGTCCTGGTCTGGGTCGCAGTCGTGGTCACAGCTCTCGTCACCGGCACCGTCTACGCCGCGATGCACCTGGGCCACCGGCTCGCTGGTACAGGTGTGGAGGTCCCTGCCGACCCCTTCGCCGTCGTCCTCGGCCTGCTCGGCGGAGACCTGATATGGCCCGGCGCCGCTGGCTGGTGGGTGCTCAGCGGAGTCGCTGTCCTTCTTCTCGGCCTCAGCGTGCTGGTCGGCGTGGTGGTGTACCGGCTGCGGCGGCGCCGCTCCCGCGTCGACCGCGCCGCCTCCTGGATGGGGCGCGGCCGCGACATCGAGGACCTCAGCCGCAGGAGCGCTGACACCAAGGCCCGGCGCCTGGGTGTCGAGGGGGCACCCGGGGTGCTCATCGGTCGCACTGTCACCACTGGGCAGCAGCTGTGGGGCTCGTGGGAGGACATGCACATCGACATCTGGGGACCACGCACCGGCAAGACCACCAGCCGGGCGATACCCGCGATCCTGGAGGCGCCGGGAGCCGTCCTGGTCACCTCCAACAAGCGCGACGTCGTTGACGCCACCCGCGACGTGCGGGCAGCCGCTGGCCCGGTCTGGGTGTTCGACCCCCAGGAGATCGCCCTGGAGGAGCCCACCTGGTGGTGGAACCCCCTGACCTACGTCACCGACGAGGTGCGGGCCGCCCGCCTGGCCGAGCACTTCGCCGCAGGCAGCCGTGACCCCGGGGCACGCACCGACGCCTACTTCGACCCGGCCGGCCAGGACCTCCTCGCCGGCCTCCTGCTGGCCGCAGCCCTGGACCACCGGCCGATCACCGAGGTCTACACCTGGCTGACCAGGCCCACCGACGAGACCGCCATCGACATCCTGCGCGACCACGGCTACACCCTCACCGCCGACCAGGTCGCAGGCGTCGTCGCCGCCCCGGACAAGCAGCGTGGCGGCATCTTCGGCACAGCCATGCAGATGGCCTCCTGCCTGACCAACCGCCAGGCGGCCCGCTGGGTCACGCCCCAGGGCCCCGCCGACACACGCAGGCAGCTTAGTGCGCAGGACTTCGTACGCGCCGACGGCGGCACCCTCTACTCCCTGTCCAAGGAAGGCCGCGGCAGCGCCGGACCCCTGGTCACCGCACTGACCGTCGCCGTCGTCGAGGCGGCCGAGGAGCTGGCCGCACGCTCTGCCGGCGGACGCCTGGCCACCCCCCTGCTCGGGGTCCTCGACGAGGCCGCCAACGTCTGCCGCTGGCGCGACCTGCCCAACCTCTACAGCCACTACGGCAGCCGCGGCATCGTCCTCATGACGATCCTGCAGTCCTGGTCCCAGGGAGTCGAGGTGTGGGGCGAGGCCGGGATGCGCAAGCTCTGGTCCGCGTCGAACGTCAAGGTCTACGGCGGCGGCGTGGACGAGGACGCATTCCTGGAGCACCTGTCTAAGGTCATCGGCGACTACGACCGGCTGTCCTCCTCCACCTCCCACGCACGCGGCCACCGCACCGTCTCCCACCAACTCCACCGCCAGCGCATCCTCGACGTATCCGACCTCGCCGCCCTGCCCAAGGGCCGCGCCCTCGTCCTGTCATCAGGCTCACGCCCCACCCTCGTACGCACCCTCCCGTGGATGACCGGCCCCCACGCCACCGCAGTCAAGGCATCCATCACCGCCCACGACCCACAGGCTGAGCGGACGATCAACGAGGCAGCCACACAGCTGGCAGCAGTAGAGGCAACCCTGCAAGCCCATGAGACGGAGGCACACCCATGACCGACTGGGGAACAGCTGAGGCGCAGCCAAGCAGCAACGACCCTGCTGATGCTGTTGACGAGCCTGACGAACAGCTGTGGTTCGGCTCGGTCGACGAGTTCGTACGCGACTACCTGCGCAACGTCTACCGCCGACGCATCGACGGGCGCCACCGGTGCTGGGCCGGAAGATGGTGGCAGCACGAGGAGGCCGTGATCCGCCTGGAAGCACTGTGGCGGGCCTGGGAGCACCTACGCCGCGACGCGGCCACGGGGATGAGCATATGGTGGCGAGACCACGCCGACCACCACATGGCCGTCCTCATGAGCCCCGACGGCCCGTTCGCCACCGCCACAGAAGGCACAGAGAACACCTGCAGGCTAGGCGAGCCCCTCCCCTACGTCCCACCACCAGAGGGCCTGTTCCCCGACGTACGGGAACAGCCGACAGAACCTGCCCCGGGCAGCACCAGCTGAGCACAGGCTCCCACACCGCTGCCACCGCCCCCGGGCTCCCCGGAACGCAAGGGGCACAAGGGGCCAGGGACCCGCTCACCACTGTAGCCCGCTGCGCTGAACCTGGGCGGCGGTCCTGACCTCCTGCGCCCCTCAATACCGCCAGTCTCCTCAGCCCAAGCCGATCCCTCCTCACCCCTCCCTGGTCCGCTGTGACAGAGGGGCCTGCCCGACTTCACCTGCCGATCCCGTGGGGTCCTGAGCTGTAGCCACGCCCAGGTCGGCTGCTGGTCCGCTGCTGCGCAGTGCGACCCGGCTGCCTCACCGCCTCAGTCGCGGCCTGCGGGTACGACGCCCGGACCGCTGACCTCACCGAGCTCCCCGTGCTCGCCGGTGACGGGGCTGCTGCACGCAGCTGGCTGCCCCTGTCGTCGCGTCGTAGGTCATCAGTCAGCCGGGGCGTGGCCACGGCCTGGCGTGCCTCCTCAGCGGTGGTGAAGAAGCGCCGGTAGCGCGATACCTCGGGCACCTGCTCAGCCACGGCGCGCGCCGCCCGGTCGCTCCGGGAGCCCGCTCCGTCCTGGGTGTCGAACACCAGCTCGCGGAACTCGCTGGGCACCCATCGCCCACCCAGCTCGCTGCTGTAGGTCTGCTCCACCCACCGCTGGACGATCCGGTACCTGGACACCTCAGCGGGAACCTCGACGTCAACCACCTGGATGTCGTAACCAGCCCGAGCCAGCTGGGAGGCCAGACGCACGGCCTTGACCTCGTTCGCCATCACGCCATCGACCACGACGTTCTCACCACGCGCGAGAGCAGCCTGCCGCACACGCCGCGCGAGGTAGGAGGACTCCTCGTGCACCAGCGCGGCCAGCTCCATCGGCGCCAGCCGCACCCCACGACCCGCCGCCTCAGGCGGCATCATGGCGGTGATGCTGCCGTCCTCGACAGCCGCACGGACCAGCAGCACCTTGAACTCGTCAGGATCCACAACAGTGAACCGCTGCCCAGCCTCCTCCAGGACCCGGCTGCGGACCACCCCCTTGCCCGCACCAGGCGGCCCAGCCAGCACGACGGCCTGACGCCCCGTGTCACCCCGACCGTGCTCCTGGTAGAACTGCGCCAGCAGCCGCCGGTGCAACTCAAAACGGTCTGCACGCGGCACAAAACCTCCACCAGGCACCTGCCGGAACCACTCCGGGTTGCGGACAGTGGCTCCTGGCGCGTCCGGCGACAGCGGCCCGCCCTCACGAGACAGCTCACGCAGCAGCCCGGCCCGCGCGGCCAGCTCAGCGGGAACCTCAGGCATCACCGTACAGCGCGTCGAGCACCGCCTCACACATGCCCACGTCGATCAGACCATCACTAGCAGCCTGGTAGAGCTCATCAATGGTGCCCTCCGGGACAACCATGAGATCATCACCGGGACTCGTGCGCATGTCCCCGGTCGGCACCCAGGGCCAGGCAACCAGCTGCGCCACCGCCTCCTCACGGTCCAGCTCCCCCGCCGTGTACCGCTGGCACACCTCGTACGGGCTCGCGCTCCGCTGGCCCTCCCTGGGCACCGCAACACGGCGGGCCGCCCTCAGCGCCGAGGACACGCTCGACTGCGACAGACCCAGCTCGGCGGCCACCTGCCGCTGAGACGTCCTCGACACCGCCACGACCAGCTGCCGGTGGTACTCCAGCTCCGCCAGCTCCTTCCTCACCCGCGCCCGCCTGAGCGCCCTCAGCTCCTGCTCTGCGACACCCATCCCAGCCCCCTTCGGCATAGACAAACCTATCGGCCATGCGGAGCGGCCGCCAGGAGCAGCAGCTAACCACACCGCAGTACCATGCGCTACTGCTCCAGTGACACCACTACATCACGCGGCTATGGTGTCATAGTACCGTGATGCCAGTGTCGGGGGGACCAGTCCGGCCGACCACGTCCGCCGCCCCGTGCCCCGCCGGACCCGACAGCACCCGGCCCACCTGCCCGGCACCAGATCGGCGGTGCGCCCGGTCAGCCGCGGCCCGGGCTGGTCGGCACGTCGCACTGGGCCGCCTTTACCAGGGCTCTGGACACCGATAATGCTGCGACATCCAGCACCCTGGCGATGTGTGCGATGCTCTGCCCGTCAGCGCGCATGCGCACCGCCGCCCCGGTGCGCTCGGGTGTCATCACCGACGGCCGGCCACCCGTGCGTCCCTGAGCGCGGGCGTGGGCGAGTCCACGCCTGGTATTCTCACGGATCGTGGCTACACGCAGCTGCGCCAAAACGGCCATGATGCCGACGACGGCCTCGCCCATCAGAGTACTGGTGTCGACGTCGAGGAAGGGCTCGGTCAGGCTGCGCAGGCGCACACCTCGGCGACCCAGATCGCGAATCAGTTCGATGGCCACCTGCTCGGTGCCGGCAATCCGGTCGAGCGCGCGGATCACGAGCGTGTCACCCTCACGTAGGTAGTCCAAGCACGGGTTCCACTGCGGCCGGCCAGCGATCCGGTTAGACTCGCCACGGTCAACGAACACGCGCGCAACGCCCGCAGCGCGCAGCTCCGCCTCTTGGGAATCGGGGGTCTGCTCACGGGTACTTACACGGGCGTATCCAACGATGGAAGATCGGTCTCCCCGAACCGCAGAAGAAGACGCGCGCTCGCCGTCGTTCAGCGCGCAGAACCGCAGACTCACAATTAACTCATGCGGCTAAGTCGACTCCAACGAGCGACGGCCTCAGCGCAGGCAAGGGAGCAGTTGATTGACGTAGGCTCCGGATGCCACCAGGGTCGCTATGAACGCGTACCCGACAACGGTCACCTGCCGATCCCGTGGGGTCCTGACTCACGACCACGCCCGCGGCTGCTGCTGGTCCGCTGCTGCGCAGCGCGACCCGGCTGCCTCACCGCCTCAGTCGCGGCCTGCGGATACGACGCACGAAGTGCGAAGGAACTGATCTGGCTCTCAAGCGAGGGAGTCTGCTGCGACGGCTCGCAGGACAGCAGCCGCGACACGAGGTAATCGGCCAGCGGACGCGAATAGCCGACGACGGCTCGCAGGCGCAGCGCGCGTAACGTGTCCACGTCAACACGCCGCCAGTTGACGGGGTGACCAGCCCGCTCTGCGAGAACAGTCATGTAGAAACTCTGACTGCGCGTGTTCCCATCCCTGTAGGGATGGATGGCTGTCAGGTCCCCCCAGCACTCTGCGAGTCGGGTGGCGAACGTCGCCGCGTCCAGCCCGGTCAGGTAGTCCTCACGGCCGAGCCGGTCAAAGAGTTGTGACAAACTGTCCTGGATGTACTCGGGACGAGCGTAGACGACACCCGTCCCGACGGCCTGCACGTTTACGTCGCGCAGCCGCCCAGCGATACCGGGAACGATCTGCTCGAACATCCGCGTATGGATATAGCGCAGGTACTCGTAGCCAGGCTGAGACGGCACCGGCTCGATGCGCAACTCCGCCATCGCGGCCGAGGCGTAGTCGTTCATCGCGGCGTCGAGCCGCGCCATATCACGTATCCCCTTCGAGTTAACGAGGACACCCCCGCTGCCGGGATACGTATACTTGTCGTCCTCGCTCACCCGCGCGCGTACTTTTCGTCCAACTCGGCATACGCCTCAGCCGGAGTGATGTGCCCGTCAAGGATACGACGGGCACGGTCAAGAGCCTCGGCGTCCGGGAAGTGCCCAGCAAGCTGCTGAGCTTTCTCAATCAGCGCAAGCTCGCCCTCAACGTCAACGGCTGGTCGGACAGCTACGGCGCTGTGGGTCATGTCAAGCCCCCTTCGTCTTAGTCACTTCTTACTATATCAAGGCAACCGAAAACGGTCTAGGGGCAAGTTAGGTTTCGGGCAGGCAGGCGCTGGTCACTCCGACGACGACTACACAGGCACTCATGTGGGCTGGACTAACTGTCCTGATGACCGGAGGACTACCTCGGAGACACTGATACCGAGGTATCATGACACTATAGTTGCATGGACTATGGTCGGGGCTTGGCGTCAGCCTGCCTGCTGCGCGGGGCCGGGGTGAGTGGGGCCCGGGCTGGTCGGCACGTCGCGCTGGGCCGACCTCGGCCAGCGCCTCGCGACACCGGGCAGCCCGAGCAGCGGGGAGGAGAAGCCGCAGTCCCACGGGGACCAAGCCCCCTCCTCCCACGTCTGCCCCACACGTTTTGGGAGTCCTCACCGACTGGGTCCATGTTGCGGCACCCGCCGCTGGCCGACACGCGCCCCACGCGCCCTCGGCACCCGACGGGAAGTCCTCGCTCTGACCGCCTCGGTGGCAGGCCTGGCCTGACTGACGTCAGCACGCATCCTCGTGGCCACGACCTCCCGGTCGATACCCCTGGCCTCCAGATCACGTGCAGTACTGGCACGACGCTCGGCACTGTCATGCCGTGTCCACACGGAGCCGAGCGAGCACAGCCACAATGCCGAACAGCACCCGCCCCCCGCTCCGCCTCCCAGGCCCCAGGACGCTACTCACAAGTACCCACACACGCACAGATGCTCGTCATCGACTCACTCCTGGCCCGTCGTTGCCAGGCCCTCGGTGGCTCTGCCCTGGCACATGCGCGGTGGTGCGTGCCTGCGGTGTGCCTGGCGGGCTGCTCTGGGGTTGTCGCACAGCCTGGGAGGCACTCGTGGGGAACGACAGCCGGGCGCGCTCTGCGACGCGCCAGGCGGCGTCTCGCGCACCCTGCGGGGTCGCCTTGCTGACGATCTGATCGAGCATCTCACGCAGCGGAGCGAAGTCCCGCTGCTCAGACGCGGCTCGGCTGGCCTGGTCATTGGTCGCGCCGTGCACGGTGCGCCAGTCGAGCTGCCACCCGGCGTCGCGGGCGACACGGCTCCAGAACACCCGTTGCGCCCTACCGTTCCCCTCTCGGAACGGGTGCACGTAGTTGAACTGGTCGTAGTGGTACGCCAGGCGGTCGATAAACTGCTCGCGGCTCATGCCGCGCAGCTCGTTGTCGGCCCGCAGCTCCTCCGCGCAATATGCGGCGGCACGACCGATCATCGGCACCGGAAGAAAGAACTGCGCTCCCTCCATATTCTTGCGAATGTCGACAGTGCGCAGCTCTCCCGCCCAGTCGTAGACGTCCTGGAACAGATGGCGGTGGATCGCGCGCAGCTCGTCGAGGTCACCGGTCGGCCTCACTGGGCGATCCATGAGCTGCACCAGGCGGGTGAACACCAGAGCGCCCTCGGCCTTGTCGAGGGCGCTCTGTGTCGTCGCGCCGACCTTGTTGCTCAGCAGACCCGTCTCAGGATCAAGATACGGGTCGACGAGCTCAGCCGAGGCCATAACGCGCGCGAGCGCGGGCCACCAGCTCGTCAGAGTCGATGCGCCCGGCGACATACTCGTCGGCGTCCGCACGCGTCGCAGCATCGACGCGCATACCCTCCATCTCGCCGCTGTGGATCGCCTCGGCCACGCGCAGCCCGCGCTCGGCCGCAGTCGTCGCGGTGCCTGCTGTACCAGTGGCCACGACGGTACCCCTCTCGCTCGACAACAATCGACTCTAGCCGATTTCCCGAAAACGATCTAGGGGCAGTCTTGGGTCGCGAGGGTTTGGGTCCGGCTTGCCAACTTCCGTCTCCCCTCGGCCACCGTCGGCCCGTAAACGGTCGTGGGGAGAGGCTGCAATCTTGCTGCCGCGCCCCCTCCTCCCACGTCTGCCCCACACGTTTTGGGAGTCCTCACCGACTGGGTCCATGTTGCGGCACCCGCCGCTGGCCGACACGCGCCCCACGCGCCCTCGGCACCCGACGGGAAGTCCTCGCTCTGACCGCCTCGGTGGCAGGCCTGGCCTGACTGACGTCAGCACGCATCCTCGTGGCCACGACCTCCCGGTCGATACCCCTGGCCTCCAGGTCACGTGCCGTACTGGCACGGCGCTCGGCACTGTCATAGAGGGTACGCCCGTCCTCACGAGCCCTGTCGGCTGCCACCTCACGCTGCTCGGCCTCGGCCACCGCTCGGGCACGCTCCCCAGGGTCCGGCTCGTGCTCAGCCGCCACGGCTGTCTCCCCAGCCCGCTGGTCCTCCCGGTCCGCCTGAGCCAGGAGCCGCTGCGCCTCCGCACGGTCCCAGGCCGACCTGACTCCTTCCGCCCCAGCATCGGCGTACTCGTACCTGGCGCGGTCCTGCATGAGGCGGGCGCCCAGGCTCCCCGCCTCCCGGGCAGCACCGGCATTGTCAGCCTCAACACCGTAACCGTAGCGGGACCGCAACTCTCCCGGCTCCTGCCCACTGCGCGCACCTGCCCGGCGCAACGCCTCCTCCCGCTCTCGGGCGAGGCGCTCCCCTACCTGGACGGCGGCGCTCACGAGCATCCTCAGCTGGCCCTCCAGAGCCTCCTCAATACCGTCACTCTCTTCAGCCATACCGGCCTCCTTCTCTCTCCTGCCCTTCTACCCGGGCTGACGGACGGTCATACGTCTCCGGCTAGAAAATTATGACTCCCAGGTGTCGAATTCAGCCACAAGGCACCAGATGGAGGTCCATGTCAGTCTGAGCTGTACGACTACGCTCAGCAGCCCGACGCACACGACACATATCCTCCTCGCGATCAATCGCACCGCGAGCCAGACCGGTTAAGTACTCCACGTCCTCACGGTTGTGCCCCAGCCCTCGTGCCAGTCGGCCGCAAGTGACTGCACCACGGCACGGCGCTGGGTCGCGTCGAGCTGCTCGAACAGCTCAGGCCAGCGCTCCTCAACATCGAGTCTCTCCATAACGATCCTCTCGCAATAGGCGGTACGTCTGCTCTGTCCAAGTCATCCTGCTGGCCGAGAGCAACCCAGGATCCCGCCCGCACGCCAGACCGGCCGCCCCGTCAACTCAGTGGCCCTAGGTCCTCGGCTCACAGCAGCCCGGCGGCCAGGTCGAGGGGCGTGCCGAAGCGGTGCGCAGTGACCGATACCGACTGCTCGCGCAGGAAGGGCAGCAGCTCGGTGTGAGGGCAAGCGGTCACATCCCCGGTGTACAGCGCGACGTCCGGGCTGCCGCCGGTGGCGTGGCAGCCCTCCTGCCAGCGCTCCTGGGCGGGCTGCTCCCGCGGTCCCAGCAGCCGCACGCGCACCCCCAGCGCCCCGGAGCCGGCAAGGTCGCCCAACCGCCGGGTCCATGCCCGGGAGTCCTCCTGGACCACCGTGGCACCACGGTCCCGCAGCACCGTCGCCAGCGTCTCGGGCAGCGCCTCGGCCACCGACAGGCTCAGCCCGGCACCAGCCAGGCAGCCCGCCGCCATGACTCGCACCAGGTCCGCCAGCGCCGTGCCTGCCTCAGCCCGCACAAGGACCTCTGCGGGACGGTAGCGCAGCACGTTACGCTCACAAGCCAGGCCGGTGACGTCCACAGCCTGCCCGTAGGCGCTGCGCCACGCCTGGGCGTCGCGGGCCAGAGCCGTGCGCAGGAGCAGCAGGTCCTGGTCGGCGAGCTCGGAGCGCACGCTGCGGTACAGGTCGTCCAGGCCGCCCAGGGGCTCAGCCTCACCGCCCTCGCCGAGGACGTCCGCCTGCTGAGGGGTGTCCTCCACGGCACCGTCTGAGCGCACGACCTCCCCCAGGCCCAGCAGGTAGCTGGGACCACCCGCCTTCGTGGTGGAGCCGATGGCCGAGCGCTTCCACCCGCCAAAGGGCTGGCGCCTCACGATGGCGCCGGTGATCCCCCGGTTGACGTAGAGGTTGCCCGCCTGGACCGTCTCCAGCCACTGGGCCAGCTCCTCGGAGTCCAGGGTCTGCAGGCCCGAGGTGAGGCCGTAGTCAACCGCGTTGACCACCTCGACGGCCTCCTCCAGGGTGTCCACCCGCATGACGCCGAGCACCGGGGCGAAGTACTCCGTGAGGTGGAACTCGCTTCCGGGCCTCACCCCGGCGCGGATGCCCGGGCGCCACAGACCGGAGCCCAGGTGCCTGGGCCGCAGCACCCAGTGCTCCCCCTCTCCCAGAGCCGTCAGTCCCCGCACGGCCTTGGCGTCGTCAGGCACCACCACCGGCCCCACCTGGGAGTCCAGGTGGTCGGGTGCAGCCACCACCAGGGAGGCGGTGGCGTCCACCAGCTGGCGGGCGATCCTCTCCGAGCGCCCGGCTGAGCCGACCAGGACCAGCAGGGAGGCGGCCGAGCACTTCTGGCCCGCGTGGGCGAAGGCCGAGGCGACGGTGTCTCGCACAGCCAGGTCCGGGTCGGCCGAGGGCGTGACGATGATGGCGTTCTTGCCGCTGGTCTCCCCCAGCAGGCGCATGTCCGGCCTCCAGGAGCGGAACATGCGAGCGGTGTCGTAGGAGCCGGTGAGGATGACCCGGTCCACGCCGTCGTGGGTGACCAGGTGCCGGGAGACCTCACCGTCCTCCACCGGAGCCAGCATGAGGACGTCGGTGGGGACCCCGGCGTCGTGGAAGGCGCTGACCAGCTCCGCGGCACAGCGCCTGGCCGGAGGGGCCGGCTTGAGGACGACGGTGCTGCCCGTGGCCAGGGCCGCAGCCACGCCACCGGTGGGGATGGCCAGGGGGAAGTTCCACGGAGAGGCGACCACAGTCACTCTGCTGGGGACAAAGCTGCCTCCACCCAGGTAGCCGGGATCCTCCAGCGCCAGGGCGTTGCGGGCGTAAAGGTTGCAGAAGTCGATCGCCTCGCTGACCTCGGGGTCGGACTGGTCGATCGTCTTGCCGGTCTCGCTGGCGGCGACCTCGATCAGAGCGCCCCGCCGCTGCTCAAGAAGCTGTCCGGCCCGTCGGATGATCTCCGAGCGGATGCTGGCCCCCAGTTCCGCCCAGCCGGGTGCGGCCGCCTGGAGGACCTCCACGACAGCATCCACGTCCTCCTTGATGGCGAACCGGGCGGCGCCGGCCGTCACGGCCTCGACTCCCAGCCGGGAGGTGGGCACAGCCTGGGCGATCTGACGAGCCCACTGCCGGTTGCCGCCCAGGGAGGGGTCAGAGTCTGGGGTGGAGACAAAGGCCTCCTCCTGCACCGGGGCCGGTGCCGGGGCACCAGTGGGCCGCCCCTCCAGGCGGTCCTGGGTCCGCCGGGGCCCGGGCACGGGCGCCTGAGGGTCGAGGTCGGCTAGGGACGCCAGGAAGCGGTCACGCTCCCGGGTGAAGACACGGTTGTCAGAGGCGATGTCGAACACCCCGGACATAAAGTTCTGCGGTGCGGCGTTTTCCTCCAGGCGACGCACCAGGTAGGCGATGGCGACGTCGAACTCCCGGGGAGCGACCACTGGCACGTACAGCAGCAGGTGACCCACGTCGCGCCGTACGACCTCCGCCAGGGTGGTGGCCATCCCCGACAGCATCTCGAACTCGACGGCGTCAGTGCCCTCCAGCCCACGGGCCGCCCGCAGCTCGTAGGCCATGGCGATGTCAAAGATGTTCTGTCCCGCCACGCCCAGGCGCACGGCCCGGGTGCGCTGCGGCGTCATGGCCCAGTGGAGGACACGCTTGTAGCAGGTGTCGGTCTCCTGCTTGGTGGGCCATGTGGTCATCTCCCACCCGTGGATACCGGCGTCCACAGCCTCCATGGCGAGGTTGGCCCCCTTAACCACTCGCACCTTGACCGGGGCGCCTCCCCGGGCCACCCGCGCCGAAGCCCAGTCCTGGAGCCGCTGCATGGCCCCCAGGGAGTCAGGCAGGTAGGCCTGCAGAACGACCCCGGCCTCGTAGCCACGCAGCTCCTCCTGGTCCAGAAGGGCGGTGAACACGGCCAGGGTCAGGTCCAGGTCCTTGTAGTCCTCCATGTCCAGGTTAAGGAAGGTGCCATGGTCACGCGCCAGCCGGTACAGAGGGGTCAGCACCTCCACCCCGTGGGCGACTACCTCGTCAAAGCCCCAGGGGTTGTGCGGACCGGTCACGGCAGACACCTTCACCGAGACGTAGTCCACGTCCGGCCTGGTGACTAGTCTGGAGACCTCCGCCAGGCGCCGGGCAGCCTCCTGGTCACCCAGGACCGCCTCACCCAGGAGGTTGATGTTGAGCCGGTTGCCGTCCCGGCGCAGACGCCGCAGCGCTGGTCCCAGGCTGTGGTCGGTTGCATCGACGACCAGGTCGCCCACGATCTGGCGGAAGGTGCGCCGAGCAGCGGCAGCCACCACGGCCGGCGCGAGCCGTGAGGTCGCCCCGCCCAGACTGGTGGCTGCGGCCAGGGCGGGCGGGAGAAAATCCGTGCGCCCTGCGGCCAGGCGGCGCAGGGCACGCCCCGCCACCTCCAGGTCAGCCGGGCGCACGACGTCGTCGACAAAGCGGGTGGTGAAGGCCAGCCCGTCGGGGTCAGCCAGGATCCGGGAGAGCAGGGCCGCCGCCCGGGGCACGGGAAGCCGGGCCGAGGCCTCCACCCAGCCCCGCGCACGCTCCACGGCACGCAGCCCCAGCTCCCACGTCTCCTGCGGGCAGGGACTGTCCGGGGGCCTCGTCGGGACCGGGTCGGTCAAGGAGGTTGACAAGGAGGTCGAGGAGCCTGGAAGAACAGGGCAGGGCGAGGAGGCATCTGCGGTGCCCAGGGGCTCGGAGGGGGTGGACGTCATCATCCTGGTGGTCTCCTGTTCCAGTACGCACTGGTCTGGTGGCCGGTAGCGGGCAGAGTGCCCACCTCCCAGTGTGCGCTATCAGGAGCCTGCGCGCAGTCACAGCAGCAGAGGAAACAGTCCCCAGTAGGCCAGGAACATCAGCTGGACAAGGGTGCCCCCCAGGGCGGTGAGCAAAACGGCCCCCGCCGGACGGGTCAACCAGCGTCCTCCCCCGTCCCGGCGGACGTGCCCACGCATGAGCCAGGCCCTGCCGACCAGCTTGACCAGGAGCACCACCGTCATCAGCGCCGCCCCCTGCGCCACTACCCACCCCCCGTAGGAGATCCACAGGTTGGAGGTGCGGTTCAGGGCGAGCCGGGCCACGGTCAGGACGTAGGCCAGGTACAGCACCCAGGAGGCCGTCACGGACAGGCCCAACGACACCGCCCACCGCCCGAGAGGTGCCGGCAGGTCCAGGCCGTGCCCGCCTCTCAGCCTCGGGAGCTGGCCAGCCCCCCACAGCACGGCAGACAGGCCGAGCAGCCCCAGGCCCAGGAGGGCAGTCACCAGCATGAGGTCCCCGCTGGCGTACCACCGAGTCCGCTCCGGCACCTGCGCCCAGTAGACCTGCGTGGACGCCGCCCCGGCCACACGGGGCTCAGCACCGCCGGTCTCCGGCAGTCCCGTCACCCATCGGGCCAGGTCCCGCGTCACCCCAGGCACCAGAGGTCCCTCGGTACTGGTACCCAGCTTGAGGCCGTGGTTGGCCCCGGCGTAGTAGCGCACCGTGAGCTGGTCGTTGCCCGCCTCCTGCATCGACTCCCAGACCGTCTTGGGCCCCTGGAGCACAGGCATGGAGGAGTCCTCCGTACCGTAGAGCATGAGGACCGGCACCCTCAGATGCCGCTCGTAGGCGGAGACGTCGAAGTCGGCATACTTGAACCATCCGCCGGGCAGCTCCTGGGAACCCAGGATCCGGGGGATGATGTCCAGCAGGGGGTCGGGGACCCCCACCTCGCGCAGGTAGGAGTCCATGGCGAAGGCAGCCTGCTGGCGTATGGGAACCACCGGCGCCGAGGCCAGCACCAGGAAAGCGATACGGGAGTCCTGGGCAGCCAGCACCACGCCGGGGTAGCCGCCCTCCGACTCGGCGTACAGCCCCACCCTCAGCTCGTCCACCTCCTCCAGGGAGCGCAGGAACTCCACGGAGCCGGCGTAGTCCGCCGCCATGGACACGTAGTCACGCTCGGTAAGGGTGTAGTCCTTCATCGGCTTGTCCGGCACTATGGTGGTTGCCCCGGCCGAGGCCAGCGCCTCGGCCTGCTCGGCAAAGCCCTCGATCGTCTGGGTCCCGGCGCCGTGGAGGAAGACGACGCCCGCAGTGGGGGTGGGTGCCCCCACCGGCTGGCGCAGGAGCGCGGGCACCTCCTGGCCGTCGGCCTGGGGCACGCTCACCTGGATGGTCCTGACCTCGTAGGTGCCTACCGGGACGGTCTCGACCTGGCCGCCGATGCTGGTGTCACGGGTGGTCGGGGCCAACGGCGCGGTGAAGACCGCGGGCGACCAGCGCGGACCCGCCAGGGTCCCCACGAGGCTGAGCCCCAGCACTAGGACGATGCTGCCCCCCATGACGCGGTGGTCGTAGGAGACCGCCAGGACCAGCGCCCCCAGCGCAAGGGTGAGGACGATCTGCCAGATCTCGGTCAGTCCCGCCCCGAGGAGCAGCAGGAGAAGGACCAGGGCGAGGACCCCCAGGAGCAGCCTAGCCAGGCGACGGCGTCCGGCACGGCACACCTCGACAACCAGCCCGACGGCCCTGCGGGGAAAGGCGCGCGCCCAGGCCCACCCGGAGGTGATCTCGGCCTGGGATGGTCTCAGGGGCTCTGGCCGGGAGCGGGTCCGACGCGGCAGGAGGCGGGCATGACGGTGAGGGTGCATAGCAGGACAGGTCCTGCTCAGAACCCGAGCCGGGCCAGGGCCTTCGGGTCGGACTGCCAGTCCCTGGCGGTACGCACGTGCAGGTCAAGGTAGACCTTGCGTCCCAGCAGCTCCTCAATGCCCTTGCGTGCCTTGACCCCGACCTCCTTCAACCGGGCGCCGTTGCGCCCGATGACGATCCCCTTCTGGGAGTCGCGCTCCACCACCAGGCTCACCCGCACCTGGAGGCGGCGACCTGCTCCCTTGAGGTACCCCGGGTCGCGGTCCTCCTGACGCGCCCGCTCAGGGTCGATGACCTCGTCGACGACGACGGCCAGGGAGTGCGGCAGCTCCTCGCGCACCCCCTCCAGCGCGGCCTCACGGACCAGCTCGGCGATCATGGTGGTCTCGGACTCGTCAGTGACCTCGCTGGAGGGGTAGAGGGGCGGGCTGGCAGGCAGGTAGGAGACCAGGACCTCCTCCAGGACGTCAACCTGCTCCCCGCGCCTGGCCGAGACCGGGACGATCTCGGCCCAGTCCCCCAGGGAGTCCACAGCCAGGAGCCGGGCAGCCAGGTCCTGGCGCGAGACGGTGTCCGCCTTGGTAACCGCTGCCACCACGGGAGTGCGCAGCCCGGCCAGCTCCCGGGCGATGAGGCGGTCGCCCGGGCCGGTCCTCTCGTTGGCAGGCAGGCAGAAGACCACGACGTCCACCTCGGCCAGGGTGGTGCGTACCAGGTCGTTGAGGCGCCGACCCAGCAGCGTCCTGGGCCGGTGGAAGCCAGGGGTGTCCACCAGCACCAGCTGGGCGTCGGCACGGTGAACCACGGCTCTCACGTTGTGCCGGGTCGTCTGCGGCTTCCCGGAGGTAATGGCGACCTTAGTGCCGACCATCGCGTTGGTCAGGGTGGACTTGCCCGCGTTGGGACGCCCTACCACGCAGGCGAACCCGGCGCGGAAGCCCTCGGGGACCTGCGGCACTGCGACCTCGACACGCGCACCGTCCGCCCCGGCCCGCCCCGGGCCGGAGTCGTCCAGGGCAGGAAGCAGGACAGGAAAGCCGTCGCCGTCACGCACAGGCACAGCCTGGCCCTCACGCGAGCTGCTGGAGCCGCTGAAGTCAGGGGACTGGGGCATCAGAGTCCTTCCGCTCAGGCTGGTCAGGGACCTCGGGCACCCTGGTGGCAGTCAGGGTCGCCAGCTGGCGACGGCGCCCTGCCACGTCCTGCGCCACCAGACGCAGCCCCTGGACGTCCCCGCTCGCCCCGGGGAGGGGAACACGTCCGACAGCCTTGGTGAGCAGCCCCCCGGCGGTGTCAACGTCGTCGTCGTCGATCTCCAGGCCGAAGAGGCCGCCCAGCTCGTCCAGCCCGAGCCGGGCGGGGATACGGTAGGTACCAGGAGCGACCTCCTGGGGCTCGGGCAGCCGGGGGTCGTGCTCGTCGGTGAGCTCACCGACCACCTCCTCCAGCAGGTCCTCCATGGTGACCAGGCCCGCAGTGCCCCCGTACTCGTCCACTGCCAGGGCCATGTGGAAGTGGCCGGTCTGCATCTCTCGCAGCAGGTCGTCAGCCAGCTTGGTCTCCGGGACGTACTCGGCCTCGCGCACGAACCCGGACACGGCCAGGCCGTCCTGGTCGGGACGCTCCGACAGCCGACGCAGGAGGTCCTTGAGGTAGAGCACGCCGCGCACGTCGTCAGCGTCCTCCCCGATAACAGGCACCCGGGAGAACCCGGAGCGCACGAACAGCCGCATCGCGCTGGCGGCGCTCCTGTCCGACTCGATCGTCACCATGTCGGTGCGAGGCACCATGACCTCGCGCACCAGGGTCTGGCCCAGCTCGACGACGCTGCGCAGCATCTGGCGGTCCTCGTCCTCAATAGTGTCGGCCTCGCCGATCTCGTCGATCATCTCCCGCAGGTCCTCGTTGACGGCCTCCCGGGCCTGGGCGTGGGTCGGCTCGGCACGGCGGCGGGGCCATGGGCTGCCAGCGCGCGCCACGGCGCCCCCAGGGCGGTGACCCAGGCCAGGAGCCCTCCCAGCACCAGGAGGGTTCCCCCCGGGTTGCGCTGGCCCACCGACCGTGGGGAGACGCCCACCAGCACCCCAGGAGCACAATGTTGCCCAGGACGGCCAGGACCAGCACCAGCCACCACTCATCCACCAGGCCGGCGACCGCCAGGGTCACCAGGACTGCGGCGAGCATGTCCACCGCCACGCGTGCAGGCGCCACGGCGGCCAGTACCTGGTCGCGCCGCTGCGCCAGGTCACGCACCCGCACGGCCCCGCCCCGCCCGGCTTCGACCAGGTCCTCAGCGGCAGCACGGGTGAAGCGGGTCAGGGCCGCCTCCCCCGCCGACAGCGCAGCCCCCAGGCCCAGGACAAGGAGAGCGCCCAGGACGAGAAGGAGGACAGGTATCCCGCTCACGCGCCCCGCTCCGCCAGGAAGGTCAGCAGGAGCCTGCGCTGGAGCGCGAACATCTCCTTGCGCTCGTGCGGCTCGGCGTGGTCGTAGCCCAGGAGGTGCAGGATGCCGTGGGTCGTCAGCAGGAGCATCTCCTCCACCGCGGAGTGGCCGGCCTCCAGCGCCTGCTCAGCAGCCACCTGTGGGCACAGCACGATGTCACCCAGGGTCCCCGGGGGCGTGGGTGTCCCAGCCGTCCCCGGCCGCAGCTCGTCCATAGGAAAGCTCATGACGTCAGTGGGACCAGGCAGGTCCAGCCAGCGCTCGTGGAGCTCGGCCATCGGCTCGGGGTCGACGAACAGGATGGCGAGCTCGGCAGCGGGCGAGACGTGCATGGCCTGGAGCACGTGGTCAGCCAGGGCGGCGAACTCGGCCCCGTCAATCGGGACGGAGGTCTCGTTGCTGACCTCTGTCGTCACGTCTGCCTCCCCTCGTCGGCTCCGCTGGCCTCACCAGCCCTGCCAGCCCGACCAACTCTACCGGCTCCGACAGGACGCCCACGGCTGCGGGCACCGCCGGGCGCGGCACGACGACGCGGCGAACGACGCAGCGCAGGACCATGCTCGGTGGGGGCAGCCCCCGCCTGCAGGGCCGCGGCCTGGGCCTCGTAGCTGGCGTAGGCGTCAATGATGCGGCCCACGAGACGGTGGCGGACGACGTCGGCGCTACCCAGGTCGCAGAAGGCGATGCCTTCCACCCCCTCCAGGATGCTACGCACCACGACCAGGCCCGAGGGCCGCCCACCAGGCAGGTCCACCTGGGAGACGTCCCCGGTCACCACCATCGTGGAGCCGAAGCCCAGGCGGGTGAGGAACATCTTCATCTGCTCTGGGGTGGTGTTCTGGGCCTCGTCGAGGATGACGAAGGCGTCGTTGAGGGTACGTCCGCGCATGTAGGCCAGAGGGGCGACCTCGACGGTTCCCGCTGCCATGAGCCGGGGCAGGACCTCGGGCTCCAGCATGTCGTGGAGGGCGTCGTAGAGGGGACGCAGGTAGGGGTCGATCTTGTCGGTCAGGCTCCCGGGCAGGAAGCCCAGGCTCTCCCCCGCCTCCACGGCAGGACGGGTCAGGACGATCCGGGAGACCTGCCTGCGGGCCAGGGCGTCCACAGCCTTGGCCATGGCCAGGTATGTCTTGCCGGTCCCGGCCGGACCGATCCCGAAGGTGATGGTCGAGTCCTCAATAGCGTCGGTGTAGGCCTTCTGCCCCAGGGACCGGGGGGTGATGGTCCGCCCGCGCGCGCTCAGCACGCTGTCGGTGAGAACCTCGGTCGGCCGGGCCGCCTCCTCCAGCAGACCGACGGCACGCTCCACAGAGTCGGCAGTCAGCGGCGTGCCAGCGCGGGCGACGTCAACCAGCTCGGAGACCAGCACGAGGGCCGTGTCGAGGCGGTCCTGGTTCTCCCGGGCAGCGGTGGCGGTGACAGTGGTGCCACGCACGTGGACGTCTACCTCCGGGAACCCCTTCTCCACCGCGCGCAGCACCTCGTCATGGGTGCCCAGGAGGACCACCGGATCCAGGTCAGTGGGCAGGGACATGGTGCGAGTGACGGTGGGCGTGCCAGCAGGGGCGGCCGTGCGTGCCAGGGAGCCGCCACCGCCGACGGTGGCGTCAGCGGCGCCACGACTGGCAGCGGCTGCCCCAGGTGCTGTACCAGGTTCACGGAAGGCGTCGGTCATCGTGCCCCGATCCTACATACTGGGCCCCGGCTCCCACCGAGCGCGGCCCGGCTAGCCTCGGCCCTCATGAGATACACCCACGGCCACGGGGCAGCCGTCCTGGCCAGCCACTCGCAGCGCTCGGCAGCAGACTGTGCCGCCTACCTCCTCCCTCACCTCCAGGCGGGGCAGGACCTGCTGGACGTCGGCTGCGGGCCGGCGACGATCACCGCCGACCTCGCCCAGGCTGTGGCTCCAGGGCGCGTCGTCGGGCTGGACCCCGCGCGCGCGGCCCTGGAGGCGGCACGCGCCACGCTGGCTGCACGCGCGGCGCCCCCAGCAGACGACCCCGGCACCAGCAGCGCCGCAGACGGCGCGGCACCGGCCGTGGAGCTCCTCGCAGGTGACGTGCTCAGCCTGCCCTTCAGCGACGCCTCCTTCGACGTCGTCCACGCTCACCAGGTGCTCCAGCACGTGGCAGACCCGGTCACAGCCCTGCGGGAGATGGCCCGTGTGACCCGCCCCGGCGGGATCATCGCGGCCCGCGACACCGTCTACCCGGCCATGGCCTGGTTCCCCCAGCCCGGCGCCCTGGAGGAGTGGCGGCGCGTGTACACCGCGACGGCGCAGCACAACGGTGGGCACCCGGACGCAGGCGCCCGGCTCCTGTCGTGGTGCCGGGAGGCCGGACTCACCGAGGTCACCTGCTCCGCCTCCACCTGGTGCTACGCCACGCAGCCGCAGCGCCGCTGGTGGGCAGGAACGTGGGCGCAGCGGTGCCTGTCCTCCTTCGGGCCGCAGGCTGTCGGGCTGGGCCTGACCACGCCGGAGGGACTGCAGGAGATGGCTGAGGCCTGGCACGCCTGGGCCGAGGCGGGCGACGGCTGGTTCGTCGTCGTCCACGGCGAGGTGCTGGCACGCCCCGCGTGAGACCAGGACTCGCGTCGCCATCGCCTCCAGGGCCGCTGCGACCTCGCCCGTGCGGCGAAGAGCCACAGACCCAGGCCACAGCCCCTGGGCCTGCCACGAGGACAGTCGCACCGCTCACCCGAGCATGGCCAGCGTCCCGGTGACCAGCAGGCCCAGACCCGCCAGGTAGCGTCGGGAGACGCGCTCGTGAAGGACCACGACGGAGAACACCACCGTGACCAGCACGCTGAGCTTGTCAACCGGTACCACGACACTCGCAGGACCATCCTGGAGCGCGCGGTAGTAGCACAGCCAGGACGCCCAGGTGGCCAGGCCGGAGAGCACGAGGGAGACCAGGCTACGAGCACCGACCTCCCCCAGCGTACGGTGAGAGCCGACGAGGAGGACCATGCCCCGCGCCCCGGCCAGGACCACGACCGTCCTGATGGCTGTGGCCAGCGTGGGGTCCGTGGCGTGGGGTCCGTGGTGCGCACCCCCTGCTTGGCTAGGACCGCGGTCACTGCGGCGAAGAAGGCCGAGCCGCAGGCAAGGAGAAGCCACATGAGGTCAGGCTACCCTCGGTCCACGGGCGGGGCCTGTGCTGGCGGCAGTCGGTGAGAGTCGCCGCACACACGGCACCGTGGAAACGGCTGCTCACCGGGTCCGCCGAGGCACCGTCAGAGCGGCCAGGACCAGTGCCACCAGCCCGAAGCACAGCAGGTAGACAAGGTTGCGGGTGAGGTCCCCAGAGGGGTCAGCCACCGTCCTCAGCTCGTCAACGACGTCAATCCCCCAGCTCATGGGCAGCACACCCCCAACCACCTCCAGGGCGCGGGGGAGCTGGTCACGGGGTACCAGGAGCCCGCACAGGAACAGCTGGGGGATGATGACTACGGGCACGAACTGCACGGCCTGGAACTCGCTGCGGGCAAAAGCGGAGACGATCAGTCCCAGCGCTATCCCGACGAAGGCGTCAAGCAGCCCCACCAGGACCACCCACCCCCAGGCGGCCTCGACCTCCACGTCCAGGCCCCAGGCACCCACAGCGCACAGGACGAGGATCTGCACCACGGCAGTGGCGGAGAAGGCGGTGGCATAGCCGAACAGCAGGTCGGCCCGATAGGTAGGCGTGGTCCACAGCCTCTCCAGGGTGCCGCTGGTGCGCTCGCGCAGCATGGCGACACTGGTGACCAGGAACATCATCGTCATGGGCAGGATCGCCATCATGGACACGGCGACCCGGTTGAACAGGACGTCCCCACCGGCAGAGTCGACATAGACGAAGTACAGCAGGGTCAGCAGCACCGACGGGACTACGGAGATGAGCACCAGGGTGCGGCGGTCGGCACGCAGCTGGGTCAGGATCCGCGCGGTGGCGGCCAGGTAGGTACGTAGGCTCATCGCAGGTCCTCCTTGGCGCCCTCGGCACTGTGGGTGATGACGGCCAGGAAGGCCTCGTCGAGTGTCGTGGCCCCGGTATCCTCCAAGAGCTCGGGCGCGGTGGTGGAGGTCAGGAGGCGCCCCTCACGCATAAGGAGTACCTGGTCGCAGCGGAAGGCCTCGTCCATGACGTGGCTGGAGACCAGCAGAGTGGTCCCCTCCTGAGCCATGGTCCGGAAGCTCTCCCACAGCTCCTCCCGGGTCAGTGGGTCCAAGCCCACGGTCGGCTCGTCCATGACGAGCAGGTCGGGACCAGCCACCAGCGCGCAGGCCAGGCTCACTCGGCCCGCCTCCCCGCCGGAGCAGCTGGACACGGGCCTGTCTGCCAGGGCAGTCAGGCCCACCAGGTCCAGGACCTCCTGGACGTCACGGGCGCGAGCACCCGCGACCCTGGCGAAGTACCTGAGGTTCTGGCGCGCAGTGAGGTCCTTGTAGACGACCAGCCCCTGGGTGACGTAGCCGACGCGCCCGCGCACCGCTGGCGTGCCGGGGCCATGACCCAGCACGCTGACCCGGCCCCGGTAGCGCTGGACGCCCACCAGGGTACGCATGAGCGTGGTCTTGCCACATCCTGAGGGGCCGAGCAGCCCGGTCACGGTGCCGGGCGCGAGGCTGAGCCCCAAGCCGTGGAGGATCTCCTTGCGCCCGCGGGAGACGTGCAGGTCGGCTACCTCCACCGCAGCCGTGTGGCCAAGCGCTGCGCTCGCGTTGACAGCAAGGTCCTGCGGCGCCGCGAGCGCTTCGGTTCTGCTTTTCATCATGTGATGAATATAGGGTGCGACAAACCCTGTGTCAAGGCAGATTACGGTTTGGTTGAGGGCTGCTTCCTCTTAGTCGTTGAGGTCGGCGCCCTCCTGGCTCACCGCCTCCTCGGTCTCATCCTCAGCCAGCCGACCAACGGCGTAGCGATGCACAGTGGGGCCCACCAGGGCGACCAACTCCCCACCTCAAGGGCGGCGAACGGCTCCGCACGTACCACCCAGCGGACCAGCCCCATGCCGATGAGCTGGCTGGCGACGAGCTGGGTACGCAGCTGGGGCCGGTCCGGGGAGACCCGCTCCATCAGGGGGCCGATGGTCCCACCAAAGACAAACTCGGCCACCGGGGCAAGGCTGTCCTGGCTGCCCGTCGCGGCCCGGAAGACGGCGGCGAACCGGTCCGCCCCGACCTCGTCCCACAAGGAGACGAAGGACCTCACCAGGTTGGCACCAATGTCTTGCTCAGGCAGCCGGGCTATCTCGGCCGCCCTGGCGCCCAGGTCCATCTGGACCCCTGCACTCAGCGAGATGACTGCGGCCGAGAACAGGGAGGCACGGTCGGGGAAGTAGTGGTGGACCAGGGCCGGGTCCACACCTGCCTGGCGGGCGATCCCCCGCAGCGACGTCTGGTAGCCGTCGCGGGCGAAGGCTGTTCGCGCGGCGGCCAGGATCGACTCGCGGGTGTCGGGGGACCCGGCCGGGCGCCGCCCTCGCGGACTCACCTGGCCACCTCCGCCGGGAACGCGCCTGCTGGCTCCCACAGGCCCGCGTGCTGGGCCAGGACAGCCAGGCCGACCGGCCCAGCCGAGGCCGTGCGCATGACGTGAGGACCCAGGCGCACCGTCACCGCCCCCGCCTTCTCAAGGGTGGTGACCTCCTCCCCTCGATACCACCCTCAGGGCCGACGATGACGGCCAGCACCGGCCGCTGCGAGGCAGTTAACACAGCCCCAGGCCCCGCAAGGGCAGGCAGCAGGGCCGACAGGGGCGCCCTCGCCTCCTCGTGGAGGAGACCCACCACTCCCCGGCCTCCACGGTCGCACGTACCCACTGGGCCAGCTCGTCGGTGGAACGCACCTCCTCCACCCGGGGCACGACGGCACGGCGGGCCTGCTTGGCCGCCTCCCGGGCGGTGGCCTGCCAGCGTTCCTGCCCCTGGAACGCCTGGCCCCCTGCCACACAGACACACACCGCCTGGCCTGCCAGGGCAGAAGTGTCTCCGCACCGACCTCGGTGGCGGTCTCTACCGCCTGCTCGTCACGCCCCCCTTGGCCAGGGCCTGGACCAGGACGAGGCGCACCGGGGGCGCAGGCTCCACCACCCGCTCCACCACCCGCACCCCAGCCGGTCCCTGGCGCCGCCCCGGCGGAGGTCACCGTGCACACCAGCCGCAACCCTGCCCCGTCAACCAGGTCCACCCGCTCAGGCTCACGCAGGCGTCGCACGCTGACGGCGTGGTGGGCCTCAGGACCGGTCAGGACGATCTCGTCGCCGCTGTCAAGGCTGGAGAGCACCAGGCGAGTCCCAGAGCCGGGCTGAGAACCAGACGGGGAAGGGGCGGCAGATGCCTCCTGCCGGGCAGAGGAGCCAGCGGGCTCAGCCGTGCCAGGAGTGACGACAAAGACGGGCGCGCTCACGCGCCCAGGCTACGACCAGCGCAAGCCGCTTCGCAGTACCGTGTGCCGCACGGTACCGGTGTCGCATAGGTGTAGCGTCGTTGCTCATGACATCTTCTCCCGTACGCACCGGCGTCCCCGACGAGGCCGGTAACGGTACCGGCTCCGTCGGTACCGATACCGCCGCGTTGGTGGAGAGC